>NZ_AYVK01000034.1:0-74741 GCF_000503155.1 Mesorhizobium sp. LSJC285A00 | reverse complement strand
CGCTCGCCGGCGATGATCTCGTAGCGCCCGGCCTGCGTCGGCGAAGGCCGCGCCACCACCGGCTGCACGACGCCATGTTCGCGGATCGATTGCGCGAGATCCGTCAGATCGGCGTCGCCGAAATGCCGGCGCGGGTTTTTCGGGTTCGGGCTCAGAAACTCGATCGGCACCTTGCCGTCGGCATTCAGGCCTGGCTTTTCGGCCGCTGCCACCGGGCGGTCGATCTCCCCGATCAGCGCCGCCAGTCCACGCCCCAGTCTCTTTCTCGAAAGGTCTTCGCTCATCTCAATTCCAGATTCTTGATCGTTTCGGTGCCGGATCGCTTTGTTTATCGACCCTGCCTAATCATGCAGCGCGCAATTTTCGCTCGCGGCGGATCACTTCGGATGCCAATTGGAGATAGGCTTGGCTGCCGGAGCATTTCAGGTCGTAGAGGATCGCCGGCTTGCCATAGGAGGGCGCCTCGGACACTCGCACATTCCTAGGAATGATGGTCTCGTAGACCTTGTCGCCCATATGTGCCCGCACGTCCTGAACCACCTGGTTGGCGAGGTTGTTGCGGCCGTCATACATGGTCAGCACGATGCCCTGGATGATCAAGTCCGGATTGATCGAACGGCGCACCTGCTCCACCGTTTCCAGGAGTTGGCTTAGCCCTTCCAGCGCGAAGAACTCGCACTGCAGCGGCACAAGAACAGAATCGGCTGCCGCCATTGAATTCAAAGTCAAAAGGTTGAGCGAGGGCGGGCAGTCGATCAGCACATAGCCGAACGGCGCACCGCGCTCGGTGGCGGCGCGCAGCGCGTTGCGCAGCTTAAGCACGCGATCCGGCGCCGAGGCGATTTCCATCTCGATGCCGAGCAGATCGAGCGTCGACGGCACGATCGACAGGCCGGGCACCGCCGTTGGAATGGCCGCCTCTTCCAGGCCCAGTTCGCCGGTCAGCACATCGTACGAGGAGACGGTGCGGTCCTTGCGGTCGATACCGAGACCCGTCGAGGCATTGCCTTGCGGGTCGAGATCGACGATCAGCACCTTTTCGCCGATCGCGGCCAGCGCCGTGGCCAGATTGATGGCGGTGGTTGTCTTGCCGACGCCGCCCTTCTGGTTGGCGACGGTGATGATGCGAGGTCCGGTTTTCATGGGTCTGTGCCAGGTATTCATGTGGGCCAGGTATTCATTGCGTCGCCAAGGTTGCGAAGGAGAGCTTACGCAGTCTGCAGATCGGTCACTTCGAGGATGACGCCATGGGCGTCGGTCATGCTCGGATGTTCTACCAGATCGAAAGCCCAGCGGTGAGTGCTTTCTTCCACCTCGGAGCGGTAATCCCGGCCTTTGTGGAACAGCGCCCGCGATCCCTTGGTCAGCCACGGCGCCGACAGATCGAGCAGCGCCGGCAGCGCGGCCAGCGCCCGCGCCGTGATGATTTCCGGTGCGGAAACAAGCGCATAGCTGTCGTCGATGCGCCGCGCGACAACCCGCGCCGGCAAACCGAACTGGCCTATCATCGCTTGCAGAAAGGACGCTTTCTTGCGGTTGCTCTCGACCAGATCGATCGATGCGCCGTCGCGCTCGACCAGCAGGAAAGCCAGCACCAGGCCCGGAAAACCGCCGCCCGAACCGAGATCGGCCCAGTGTTTGGCCTGCGGGGCGATTCGCGCCAGTTGCGCGCTATCCAGAATGTGGCGGCCCCAGACATCGTCCAGCGTCGACGGCGCGGCCAGATTGATGCTTCGGTTCCATTTCAGGAACAGCTTTTCGAACGCCACCAGGCGATCGAATGTTTCACGTGAAACCGGTCCCGCAGCCTCTTGCAGGCTCGCCCATGAGGCAGCGCTCACGCAACGGCCCTTTGGGCGGCCGATTCGGCGTTGCGAACGTGCGCGACGATGATGGCCAGCGCCGCCGGCGTCATGCCTTCCATACGCTGCGCGTCAGCGATCGACCGGGGCTGACGCGCTAGCATCTTCTGCTTCAGCTCATTGGACAGGCCAGGAACATCGGCGAAATCCACCGACGCCGGGATCAGCCGGCTTTCCTCGTGGCGGATTTGTGCGACATCTGCCTGCTGGCGATCGAGGTAAACCGAATATTTCGCTTCCGTTTCGAGCCGCTCAGAGGTTTTGACGTCGATTGCGCCAAAGGCCGGCGCAACACGGGCCAGCCAAGCTATATTGACGCCGGGATAAGCGAGCAATTCGTAGGCGGAGCGGCGCACGCCGTCCCTGTTGATCTCCAGCCCATGCCGCGCTGCTTCGTTGGGCGTCATCGTTGTCGCAGCTGCGAGTTCGCGCGCCCTATCAAGATCCTGTGTGACTTGATTGAACCGCCGCGTTCGCTCCGGCGACACGATACCCAGCCGATTTGCCAGAGGCGTAAGCCTTTCATCGGCATTGTCGGCGCGCAGCGATAGGCGAAACTCCGCCCGCGAAGTGAACATGCGGTAGGGCTCGGCAATGCCGCGGCTGGTGAGGTCGTCGACCATCACACCGATATAGGCTTCGGTGCGGCTGAGCACGATTTGGTCGTCGGCCGCCGCCTTGCGCGCGGCGTTGAGCCCGGCGAGCAGGCCCTGCGCTCCGGCTTCTTCATAACCGGTGGTGCCGTTGATCTGACCGGCGAGGAAAAGCCCCGCAATACGTTTGGTCTCAAGCGTCGGCTCCAACTCGCGCGGATCGACATGGTCGTATTCGATGGCGTAGCCGGGCTGCAGCATGGTCGCGCGTTCCAGGCCCGGGATCGTCTTCAGAATGTCGAGCTGGACGTCTTCGGGCAGGGAGGTCGAGATGCCATTGGGGTAGACGGTGTCATCGTCCAGCCCTTCCGGCTCCAGGAATATCTGATGACCTTCTCGATCGCCGAACTTGACGATCTTGTCTTCGATCGACGGGCAGTAACGTGGACCTACGCCTTCGATCGAGCCGGAATACATGGCGGAGCGGCCGAGATTGGCGCGGATCAGCGCGTGCGTCGCCGGCGTCGTACGCGTAATACCGCAATGGATTTGCGGATTCTTGATTGTGTCGGTGAGCAGCGAGAACGGCACTGGATGTTCGTCGGCCGCCTGGCTTTCCAGCGACGCCCAGTCGATGGTGCGGCCATCGAGCCGCGGCGGCGTGCCGGTCTTCAGCCGTCCAAGCGCGAAACCGGCGCGGCTCATCGTCGCCGACAGGCCAAGGCTCGCCTGCTCGTTCATCCGCCCGGCGACAATCTTCCTGTCGCCAATGTGGATGAGGCCGCGAAGAAAGGTGCCGGTGGTCAGCACCACGGCGCCGCACGCCAACCGGCGCCCGCCGGCCAGGCGCACAGCGGCGACCCGTCCATCCACGATGTCGAAGTCCAGAACCTCGCCTTCGACGACGTCGAGACCGTTCTGCTGCCGAATCGCTTCCTGCATGGCCAGCCGATACAGCTTGCGGTCGGCCTGCGTGCGCGGCCCGCGCACGGCAGGGCCTTTGCGGCGATTGAGCAGGCGGAATTGGATGCCGGCAGCATCGGCGATGCGGCCCATCAGCCCGTCCATGGCGTCGATCTCACGCACCAGATGGCCCTTCCCGAGGCCGCCGATCGCTGGATTGCAGGACATGACACCGATCGTGTCGAAGCGCAGCGTCACCAGCGCGGTCCTGGCGCCGGCGCGCGCGGCAGCGCTCGCAGCCTCGCACCCGGCATGGCCACCGCCTACCACAACCACGTCATAGTGATCGATCATTGTCCCTTCCAGATTCAGAGATTTCCCGACACATGTCCCCACGAGAGGACGCTGTCAAGGATTGCAGGTTGATTCGTTCACGTGGACCGGAGTGCTGAAAGCCGCAGAGGTGTTTCACGTGAGTCATGGAAGCGGCGAAGCCTCGTTTGGCGCTGCCCCTTATCTATCTTCCGGCATCTTCTCCCCATGAACGGGGACAATGAGGGGCGGTGCAGGCTTTCGGCCACTTGCCCTTTTGCCAACCGTCTCGTTTCACGTGAAACGCACTTGGGCGGCCCCTATGTTTCACGTGAGTCACTCATACCAGCGCCCCGTCATGTTTCACGTGAGTCACTTTCCAATGCAAAACTGCGAAAAGATCACGTCCAGCAGGTCCTCGACATCCACCGCGCCGACAATCCGGCCAAGTCGGTCCGCCGCAAGACGCAGCTCCTCCGCCCGTAGCTCCTGGCCGCACTCTTGCCCCGACAAAGCCGAGATCAGAAAGCGCCTGGTCTCATTGAGCAGCTCCACATGCCGCAACCGAGACGGCAGGATGTCACCGGCATCGCCGATAGCAGCCGCGGCGCGCCTGCCGATCTCAGCCAGCAGTTCAGCCAAACCAGTGCCGTCCACCGTCGATATCAACGCATCATACGCCTCTGATCGCGGCGAACCTTTCAAGAGATCGACCTTGGTGCCGATTCTCAAAGCCGGGGCGTCAACAGGCATGTTGCCGATCGCAGTAGGGTCCGCCAGATCTTCCAGCAACAGCACCAGGTCAGCCGTATGCGCCTTGGCCCGCGCCTTTTCGATACCGATCGCTTCGATCTTGCCGGGCGACTCGCGCAGGCCCGCGGTGTCGGTTACCCTGACCCGCACTCCGTGGAGATCCAGCACCACTTCGAGCAAGTCCCGCGTCGTGCCGGGCTCGTCGGTAACAATCGCCGCCTCACGCCTGGCCAGCGCGTTGAACAGGCTGGATTTGCCGGCGTTCGGTGCACCGAGGATGACAACCTCAAACCCGTCACGGATGATCTCGGCGGCATGGAAGCCATCGACATGCCGGCCGATCTCGCCCACCATTGCGCGCACGTCGGACCAAACCGTGTCCGAAACCGAACCGGGCACGTCGTCTTCGTCGGCGAAGTCGATTTCCGCCTCGATCATCGCCCGTGCATGGATCAGCCGACGGCGCCAGCCAAGATAGAGTTCGCTTTGCACTCCTTCGGCATTCTGCACGGCAAAGCGCCGCTGCGCTTCGGTTTCGGCGTTGACCAGATCGGCCAACGCCTCCGTCTCGACCAGATCCAGCTTGCCGTTGAGAAGAGCCCGGCGCGTAAATTCACCAGGTTCCGCATGACGCACGCCGTCAAACCCGGCAATGATCTCCAGCATCTTGCTGGCGACGGCGCGGCCGCCATGGACGTGGAACTCGGCGACATCCTCGCCGGTAAAACTGTTCGGCCCCGGAAAAAACAGCACCAGGCCGTTGTCGATAAGCGACCCGTCCACTGTTCGGAGCTTGCGCAGGGTCGCAACCCGGTCCTTGATCATGCCGTCGGCAACCGTTTCGACAGCGAATCGAGTTCTTGGTCCGGAGATGCGGATGACAGCGATGCCGGCAGGCAGGCGGCCGCTGGACAGCGCAACAATCGAATCGCCTGAAATCATTTGCCCGTTCTCACCGGTCGCCTAGCTGTCCGGTCGACAATCCCACAGTATGCGGCCGTCATGAACCGGCTGTTCGTCAATATCAAGGTCGATCGCGAGGAGCGGCCGGGCATTACCAAATCTGTATAGCCGCCTTGTCATCCATGTGCGAGCAGGCGGGTCCTAATTCCGACGCCAAGCAGTTCTGGGCGGGCCAGCAAGCCCTACGCAGGCCGCATCGTTAACGCTTGTGCCTGGCCCCGAGCCGTGAAGCTGGATCCTTCGCCCCGACAGGCAAGCTTCGTTCCGGCTGCGAATCAGAATCCCGACCCGCGTCACGCCGATATTGTCGCCCCGATCGGAACGCATGCGAATCGATCGAACATTGGCCAGTGGCATCCGGCCGCCAACCGGCAGACCGGAGCTATGCACCGGCTATCCTGCCCGTGGCGCCGGATCCGTAGGAACCGAGCCGCTGTTGCGACGGCAGGTCAACCGGTGTTTCCGTCCAACGCCGAAGGAAGCGGCGTCGCATCAATGGATGGCGACCGCGGCCCGAACAGCAAATCCTTGGCCGCGACCACCGCTCCGACCGTGATCAGGATGCAAGCAACAGCCACCGACCAGTGAAACACACCAAAGCCTGCCAGCAGAAGCACGATGACCGAGAAGAGGGGCGCGGCATAGGAGAGGGCGCCGAGGATCATGATGTCCCCGTGCTTGCAGCCATAGTCCCAGGCGTAAAAGCCGGCGCCTAGCGGTATTACGCCCAAGATGACGATGGCGCTCCACTCCGTCGCCGTCTGTGCCCAGACGGTGGTCTCAAGGGTGAGGTGCAGCACCAAGGCGACCGCAGCCGTGATGAAGCAGTAACCGACGACCACATCGGTCGGCACCTTGCCAAAGCGGCGCGATAAAACCGAATAGCCGGCCCAGATGAAAGCGCAGAACAGCGAGATGACATGCCCCTTCATCACACCATTGGCCAGTCCGATCGTGCCGCCCTTGGTGATCACCACAATGGCGCCGGCAAGGCCGAGCATGACGCCGGCAATGTGATGGGCCCTCAGCTTTTCTCCAGGCAGGAAGGCGGCAAAGACGACGATCAGCAACGGCCAGAGATAGGCGATCAGGCTGACCTCGACCGGCGGCGCCGACTGGATGGCGAAGAAATAGGCGCAGTGGTAGATGCACAGCCCCGCTGTGCCGAGCGCCCAGACCTGCCACGGCTGGCGCAGCGACTTGATCGCCGCCGGACGGACAAGCCAGCTCGACGCGCCGACCAACCCGCCAAGCAGAAACGTCATCGCCGCCAGCTGAAAGGGCGGAATCGGTCCCGCCGCCGTCGAAAGCAGCGCCAGGAAGGACCATGTCAGGATGGCCGAGAAGCCGATCAGGGTCGGGATTGTTTTCTCCATGCGGCTTCCGATCTTCGAGACGCGATTACTCGCATGACGACAGCTGTGGAAATTGCCGCCAGGCCACGCCCTGTCGGAAATGCGACCTGTTTGCCCCCGCAATGAAAAACCCCGTCCCAGTTCCCGGAACGGGGCTTCAATGCGAAACGATGGCCGACGAGAAGCTTACGTGTTCATCGAATCGAAGAAATCGGCGTTGGTCTTGGTCTGCTTCAGCTTGTCGATCAGGAACTCGATCGCATCCGTGGTTCCCATCGGCGCCAGGATGCGGCGCAGGACGAAGATCTTCTGCAGATCCTGCTTGGAGACCAGCAGGTCTTCCTTGCGGGTGCCGGACTTCAAAATGTCCATGGCCGGGTAGATGCGCTTGTCGGCGACCTTGCGGTCGAGCTGGATTTCGCAGTTGCCGGTGCCCTTGAACTCTTCGAAGATGACTTCGTCCATGCGGCTGCCGGTGTCGATCAGCGCGGTGGCGATGATGGTCAGCGAGCCGCCTTCCTCGATGTTGCGGGCCGCGCCGAAGAAGCGCTTCGGCCGCTGCAGCGCGTTGGCGTCGACACCGCCGGTCAGCACCTTGCCGGAGGACGGCACGACGGTGTTGTAGGCACGGCCGAGGCGGGTGATCGAATCGAGCAGAATAACGACGTCGCGGCCATGCTCGACCAGGCGCTTGGCCTTTTCGATGACCATTTCGGCGACCTGGACGTGGCGCACCGCCGGTTCGTCAAAGGTCGAGGACACGACCTCGCCCTTCACCGAACGCTGCATGTCGGTCACTTCTTCTGGCCGTTCGTCGATCAGAAGTACGATCAGATAGCATTCCGGATGATTGGCCGTGATCGAGTGGGCGATATTCTGCATCAGCACCGTTTTACCGGTACGCGGCTGCGCGTTGATGAGCGCGCGCTGTCCCTTGCCGATCGGCGCCACCAGGTCGATCACCCGCGACGAGATGTCCTTGCCGGTCGGATTGTCGATCTCCATCTTCAGCCGCTTGGTCGGATAGAGCGGCGTCAGATTGTCGAAATGGATCTTGTGACGGATCTTTTCGGGATCGTCGAAATTGATCGTGTTGACCTTGAGAAGGGCGAAATAGCGCTCGCCCTCTTTTGGGCTGCGGATCGGCCCTTCGACGGTATCGCCGGTCTTCAAGGAGAAGCGGCGGATCTGCGAGGGCGAGATGTAGATATCGTCGGGACCCGGGAGATAATTGGCGTTGGCTGAGCGCAGGAAGCCGAAACCGTCCTGCAACAACTCGACCACACCATCGCCGATGATCTCGACGTCCTGGGCGGCCAGTTTCTTCAGGATGGCAAACATCAGTTCCTGCTTGCGCATGACGCTGGCGTTTTCCACTTCGAGCGATTCGGCATAGGCGATCAGCTCTGGCGGCTTCTTGTTCTTGAACTCTGCGAGTTTCATTTCTTGCATAGACGGACTCTGAATCTGCTTTGGGGAAAATATATCGGCTGGATGCGATAAATGCCGGGCGCGGCCGAAAGCAATCAAGGGCGGCGCATGACGGGAAGGAAGACCCGTCTTTTATCGTCGGTCGGGGGAAAGAGCAAGCTGCGTTTTGTCGACCGAAATGGGCCTAGAACGGCTTGACGACAACCAGGATGACGATGGCGATCATCAGCAATGTGGGGATCTCGTTGACGATTCGCCAGTGCCGCGCCGGTTTTTCATTGCGGTCCTCGGCGAATTTCCTGACAGCACCGGCCAGATAGCCATGAACGCCCGACAGCAACAGCACCAAGCCTATCTTGGCGTGCAGCCAGCCGCCGTGAAAGCCAAACACTTTCCAGGCAAGCCAAAGCCCGAACACCCAGGTGACGATCATCGCCGGATTGATGATGCCGCGCAGCAGACGCCGCTCCATCACCTTGAAGGTCTCCGATTGGACGGACCCCTTCTCTGCGTCGGCGTGGTAGACCAGCAATCGCGGCAGATAGAGCATGCCGGCCATCCAGGAGATGACGGCCAGGATATGGATTGCCTTCGCCCAGGGATAGAAACCCTCAGGCGCAAAGAAAAACAAAAGTGCGGTGAGAACAACCAGCACTCCGATGCCGATGGTCATGCGCATCATCGCCCCACGAGTGCTGTTGCCGTCCGTATTATCCGATTGAGCCATCAGCGTGTCGCGCTCCGCACCTGCTTCACCATCGCCTCGACATGCGCCACCGGCGTCTCCGGCGTGATGCCGTGGCCGAGATTGAAGATCAGCGGTCCGTCGCCCAGCGCCTTGAGGATCGCATCGACGCCGTCCGACAGGGCTTTGCCGCCGGCCACGAGCCGCAAGGGATCGAGATTGCCCTGGACCGCACCCGAGCGCTGCAGTTCGTTCGCAGCCGACAGGGGCACGGTCCAGTCGATCCCCAGCCCCGTCACCCCGGTCTTCTCACGATAGGTCTCGTAGCGGGCGCCGGCGCCCTTGGGAAAGCCTATGATCGGAACATCGGGATGAACCGCACGAACTTGCTTGACGATCTCCGCCACCGGCTGCACGCAGAACTGCTCGAAAGACGCATCATCAAGCACGCCGGACCAGGAATCGAAAATCTGCACCACGTCGGCACCGGCTTCTATCTGGCGGATCAAATAGGCCGCGGAGTGATCGGCGAGCACTTTCAGGAGATGCTTGAAGGCCGTCGGTTCGCGATAGGCAAATAGCCGCGCCGGCGCCTGATCGGGTGTGCCGTGGCCGGCGATCATGTAGGTCGCCACCGTCCACGGCGCGCCGCAGAAGCCGATCAGCGTGGTCTCGTCAGGCAATCTTGCCCGCAGCCGGCGAACCGTCTCGTAGACGGGTTCGAGATTCACGTGAAACGTTTCACTGTTGAGAGCCGAAATCTCAGCTGCAGTGATTGGCGTCAGCAGCGGCCCGCGGCCCTCCTCGAAGCGGACATCGCGTCCCAGCGCATGCGGCACGACCAGAATGTCCGAGAACAGGATCGAGGCATCGAAGCCGAAGCGCTCGATCGGCTGCAGCGTCACCTCGACGGCCAGATCAGGATTGTAGCAAAGATCGAGGAAGGACCCGGCGCGCTTTCTGGTCTCGCGGTACTCCGGCAGATAGCGCCCGGCCTGGCGCATCATCCAGAGCGGCGGCGGAAACACTGCCTCGCCTCTCAGCACGTCCAGCACGATGCGGTTCTCGGGCATTGAGCGCTCTCTTCCCTGCCTTCTCTATAATTAAATGGTCTATTTCTAGAATCTTCTGATTCTAAGAGTCTGTTGGTATCGGTGGTTGTCACCTGTCCCGCTTTGCCCTGGAAAAGGCCAGCCAGCATTTTGTCGCGTGTTTCTTCCGCGGGATTGGCAAAGAGTGTGGATGACCAGGATTCCATCACTGGAGTCAATGGTTTGGCGTAGCAGCTGAAAAACCGCCTCTGTGGATGAAGCGCTGGCAGAAACGCCCGTCCCCAGATTTGTCCCCAGCCGCACGGTGAAGCTGACAGCGCATCGAATTGTGGACAACTGGCCTTCTGATACAGTCGCCTCCAGCCGGTCGCCTTTGCGGCCCCGGTTTATCCACACAAGCCCACAGCCTGAGGCGCCCCCTGTGAACAAACCCCAGAGCTTCTTTCATCTGCACCTGATTTCCGACGCCACCGGCGAGACGCTGCTGGCGGCCGGCCGAGCCGCCTCGGCGCAATACAAGGATGCGCGCGCCATCGAGCATATCTATCCGCTCATCCGCACCGAAAAGCAGGTGGCGAAAGTCTTCGAGGACATCGAGGAGGAACCGGGCATCATCCTCTACACCGTCGTCGACCAGAAGCTGGCGCGCGGCATTGACGAGCGCTGCGCCACCATGGGGCTGCCCTGCGTTTCGGTGCTGGAGCCGGTCCTCACCGTGTTCCAGTCCTATCTCGGCACGCCGGCCGGCCGCCGCGTCGGCGCCCAGCATGTGCTCGACGCCGATTATTTCCACCGTATCGACGCACTCAATTTCACCATGGAGCATGATGACGGCCAGCTGCCGCTCAACATGGACGATGCGGATGTCGTGCTGATCGGCATTTCCAGGACATCGAAGACGCCGACCAGCATCTATCTCGCCAACCGCGGCATCAAGACCGCCAACATCCCGATCGTGCTCGGCGTGCCGGTGCCCGAAAGCCTGGTCGCTGCCACCAAGCCGCTGATCGTCGGGCTGATCGCCACCGCCGAACGCATCTCGCATGTCCGGCAGAACCGCGTGCTCGGCAACAGCAGCACCTACGAAGCGACCGATTATGTCGACCGTGCCTCGATCGCCGAAGAGCTCGCCTATGCCCGCCAGATCTGCACCCGCCACAATTGGCCGATGATAGACGTCAGCCGCCGCTCGATCGAAGAGACCGCGGCAGCCATTGTTGCCCTGCGGGGGAAGAATAGATGATGGGATGGCAACGCGACCTCCTGCCCCAATCAACCACTATCGACCAGGCCCAGAACCCATGACCGAAAAAATCATCCTTGCCTCCGGCAGCCCGTTCCGCAAAGCAATGCTCATCAACGCCGGCCTCGGCATCGAAGCGGTGCCTGCCGATGTCGACGAGCGTGCGCTCGAGGCGCCGTTGCATGACAGTGGTGTGTCGCCGGAAGATGTCGCCCTGATACTCGCCGAAGCCAAGGCGACCGAAGTCAGCGAACGCAGACCGGGCGCCCTGGTGCTCGGCTGCGACCAGACTTTGTCACTGGGAGATGAAGTGTTCCACAAGCCGGCCGACATGGAAGGCGCCCGCCGCCATCTGTTGGCGCTGTCGGGCAAGACGCATCAGCTGAACAGCGCCGCCGTGCTCTGCCGCAACGGCAAGGTGCTGTGGCGCCATGTCGGCATCGCCAGCCTTACCATGCGCAAGCTCGATCCGGCCTTCATCGGCCGGCATCTGGCCCGCGTCGGCGCCAAGGCGTTGTCGAGCGTCGGCGCCTATCAGATCGAAGGCGAAGGCATCCAGCTGTTCGAAAAGATCGAAGGCGATTATTTCACCATTGTCGGCCTGCCGCTGTTACCGGTGCTGGCGGAATTGCGTGCGCTCGGAGCCATCGATGGTTGAGAAAAAAGCTTTCGTCACCGGCCATCCGATCGCGCATTCGCGCTCGCCGAAGATCCACGGCTATTGGTTGAACACATACGGCATCGACGGCAGCTATTATGCGATCGATGTCGCGCCGGCCGATTTTCCCGAGTTCCTCTCGTCGCTCGAGGCCAATGGCTATCAGGGCGGCAACGTCACCATTCCACACAAGGAAGTCGCCTTCGCCCAGGTCGAGCGCCGCGACGAAGCGGCGGAGATGATCGGCGCGGTCAACATGCTGTGGCTGGACGACGGCGTGCTGTGGGGCGGCAATTCGGACTGGATCGGCTTTGCCGGCAATCTCGACGAGCATGCCCCGGGCTGGGAGAGAAAGGCTCCGGCCGTGGTGCTCGGCGCCGGCGGCGCGTCGCGCGCGGTCATCCACGCGCTTAAAGTGCGCGGCATCAACGATATCCGCATCGTAAACCGCACACTGGCGCGGGCGCAGGAACTCGTCGACCGCTTCGGCGCCGGCGTCTCGGCGCATGGCGCGGCCGGCGACTTGCTTGGCGATGCCGGCTTGCTGATCAACACCACGGCGCTCGGCATGCATGGCGATGCGACGCTAGCCGCCGATCCGGCCTGCCTGCCAGCTCACGCCATCGTCGCCGACATCGTCTATGTGCCGCTGAAAACACCGCTGCTTGCCGCTGCCCGCGCGAGAAATTTGAAGACGGTCGACGGGCTCGGCATGCTGTTGCACCAGGCTGTGCCCGGATTCGAACGCTGGTTCGGCAAGAGGCCGGAGGTCACTGCCGAACTGCGGCAGATGATCGTCGCCGACATCCTCGCCAAATGATGGGTTGCAAATGATGGGCGCCAAATGATGATCGTGCTCGGCCTCACCGGATCGATCGGCATGGGCAAGTCGACCACGGCGAAGATGTTCGTCGACGCCGGCGTGCCGGTGCATGATTCCGACGAGACCGTGCATCGCCTCTATGCCGGCAAGGCAGCACCTCTCGTCGAAGCGGCCTTTCCCGGCACAACCGTGTCCGGCGTGGTCGACCGTACAAAACTGGGTGCACGGGTGATCGGCAACGCTGCTGCACTGAAGACATTGGAGGCGATCGTCCATCCGCTGGTGCGGGCCGATGCCGATGCCTTTCTGGCAAGGCACCGCGCCGCCGGCGCGCCGCTCGTCGTGCTCGACATTCCGCTGCTGTTCGAAACCGGCGGCCGCAACCGTGTCGACAAGGTCGTCGTCGTCACCGCGCCGGCCGATATCCAGCGCGCCCGCGTGCTGGCGCGTCCTGACATGAGTGAGGAAAAGCTGGCGGCCATCCTGGCTAAGCAGGTGCCCGATGCCGAAAAACGCCGGCAGGCCGATTTCGTGATCGACACCGGTGAAGGCATGGACGCCGCCCGCGCCGCGGTCGGCGCGATCATTGCCGAGCTCTCAGGACGCTGAGCTCGCCTGCTAACTCCTGGGGGATAAGTCGCGCCCATCAGGCTCCTGACGGCAGGCTGTCGGCATTGCCCATTGCCATTTTGTTCCGCTCCATGATTCTACTCCTCCAGGAGTGAGTTGATTCTATGCGTGAGATCATTTTCGATACCGAAACCACCGGACTCGACATGCGCGACGACCGCATCATCGAGCTTGGCGGCGTCGAGCTGGTCAACCGCTTCCCGACCGGCCGCACCTTCCACAAATTCATCAATCCGCAGGGACGCGCCGTCCATGTCGAGGCGCAAGCCGTGCACGGCATCAGCGCCGCCGACCTCGTCGGCAAGCCGACCTTTGCCGAAATCGCCGAGGAATGGCTCGCCTTCACCGACGGCGCCAAGCTCGTCGCCCACAACGCCAATTTCGACATCGGCTTCCTCAACACGGAATTCGGGCGGCTCGGCCAGCCGGCCATAGACACCGGGCGCGTCGTCGACACGCTGGCGCTGGCGCGGCGCAAGCATCCGATGGGCCCCAATTCGCTCGACGCGCTCTGCCGCCGCTACGGCATCGACAACGGCCACCGCACCAAGCACGGCGCGCTGCTCGATTCCGAGCTCCTGGCCGAGGTCTACATCGAACTCATCGGCGGCAAGCAGGCCGCACTTGTCCTCGACGCGGTCGTGGTGCAGCTCAACAGCAATGGCGACGTTGCCGACATCGACATCTCGATCGCCGCCAGGCCAATCGCCCTGCCGCCGCGCCTGACTGAGGGCGAGCGAGCGGCGCATGCGGGGCTGGTGGCGACGCTGGGTGAAAAGGCGCTGTGGCTGAAGGTGGCGGCGGGGTGAACGGATCGCGGAGGTAGCGTTCCGTCACACCCCTCTCTGGCCTGCCGGCCATCTCCCCCTCAAGGGACCCTCGAGGGGGGAGATCAGCAGCTTCGCCGCTCCAGCCCATTCCTGCAACGTCTAAAGTTGGCGAAGGTCGCGATGACGGCCAATCTCCCCCCTTGAGGGGGAGATGCCTGGCAAGGCAGAGGGGGGTGCTGTCCCGCCAGCATCTCAGTATACAAAAAGCCCGGCACGAAGCCGGGCTTTCAACTCATGCGCGTGACGCTTGCCTTCAGCTCACCTTGACCTTCGATGCCGCCTGGTCCTCTGCCAGCTTCTGCTGGAACATCTGGGCGAAATCGATCGGGTCGAGCATCAGGGGCGGGAAGCCGCCATTGCGGGTGGCTTCGGCGATGATCTGGCGGGCGAACGGGAACAAAAGCCGCGGGCATTCGATGAACAGGATGGGCAGCATGTGCTCCTGCGGGAAGCCGGCGATGGCAAAGACGCCGCCATAGACCAGTTCGACATTGAACAGCACTTCCTGGTCGAAGGACGCCTTGGCGTTCAAGGTCAGATTGACGTCGAACTGCTTGTCGGAGAGCGGGTTGGCATTGACATTGACGTTGATCGCGATGCCGGGGGCCTTGTCGCGGCCGCGCAGCGAGTTCGGCGCGCCGGGGCTTTCGAAGGACAGGTCCTTCACATACTGGGCAAGCACGTTGAGCGACGGCTGCGCCGTTTCGCCGTTGCCGTTGGCGGCGCCGACCGGCGCGTCATCTTTGCTGGCCATGAGCCTTGTTCCTTTTGCCTGGACAGCAGCGCTGACCGAATTGAAATCGGGCGTTGGCTAGCATGGTCGGCAAGACAAGACAAGGTTTGCCGCCTTCAGGCCGAAAGGGGTCAATAGTCAGTCGTTGGCAAGGTGACGTTCAGTCGTCCTTCAGGCGGCGCCACGGCGAGTTATGGTCGGGACCGCGCTTGAAATCGTCCTCGCGCGAATAGTCGCCGTCGTCGAGGTCGATGACCTTGTCGCGCGACCTGCGGCGAAAACCGCCGGCGGTGAAATCGGTCGCGACGACGATGCGGCCCTTGAGCCTGCGCCAGGCAAGGTCGCGCACCGGCGGCAGGAACAGCAGCAGGCCGATAATATCGGTAATGAAGCCGGGGATGATCAACAGGATCGCGGCGACCACGATCATGGCGCCATGCGCGAGCTGGCGGCTGGGGTCGCCGCCGCCGGCCATCTCGGCGCGGACCCGCGCCATGACACCAAAACCCTGGTGCCGGAGCAGAAGCACGCCGGCAATGCTTGAAGCCAGCACCAGACCGACCGTCGCCAGCGCCCCGACCTCGCGGCCGACAATGACGAAACCGACGATTTCCAGCAGCGGCAGCGCAAGCAGGAACAGAGGAAGGAAGGAAATGCGCAAATCTTGACCGATCGTTTCCATGTTTGCCGGGCGGCGCATAATCGCCGCTGGCACTGAGGCCGTTAGATAGGTATGCCTGCCTTTGATTTGAATGATTGCGCCATGCGTTCTATATGCTTTGCATGTTTAACGCCATGCGACCGCCGCCCGATTGGCTGGCGGTCCCGGCCAGGTCAGGGATTGATTGGCGAAAGATATGGGATTCTTCGACTTCGGCACCATTTTCTTTCTGATTGCGGCGGTGGTGATCTTTTTCCAGCTGCGCAACGTGCTTGGCCGCCGCACGGGCAGCGAGCGCCCGCCCTTCGATCCGTACACGGCCAGCCGCACCGAGAAGGACGCGACCCAGAAGCCCGAAAATGTGGTTTCGCTGCCACGCAAGCGCATGCCGGGCGAGACGGCTGCCGAGACCTACGCGGCCATCGATGCCTTCGCCAAGCCCGACACCGACCTCAACAAGGGCCTGCGCGCGATCAAGGACAATGATCCCTCCTTCGACCCCAAAGTCTTCGTCGACGGCGCCAAGATGGCTTATGAGATGATCGTCATGGCCTATGCCGATGGCGACCGCAAAACGCTGAAGAACCTGTTGTCGCGCGAGGTTTTTGACGGCTTCGTTGCCGCGATTGGCGACCGCGAGGCGAAAGCCGAAAAGATCCAGTCCTCCTTCGTCGGCATCGACAAGGCCGACATCGTCTCGGCCGAGATGAAGGGCGGTGAGGCCCACATCACGCTGCGCATCGTGAGCGAACTGATTTCGGCGACCCGCGACAAGGCGGGTGCCGTCATCGATGGCGATCCCGAGACGGTGGCCGAGGTCAAGGATGTCTGGACCTTCGCCCGCGACACACGCTCGCGCGATCCGAACTGGAAGCTGGTCGCCACCGAGGAAGAAGACTGAGCCTATGCATGTCGCCCGGTGCGGGCAGCTTTTTTGGGATAGCGACATGCAGGCAAACATGGGCAGTGGCGAGGCTGAGGTGTCGCTCTCGCCGCTTTTCGTGGAAAAGTCCTTCGATGATCTTCCCGGTTGGAATTCCGATGACCATCTGCCCGCTTTCGAAGCCTTCCGCCGTTCGGCCTTTCATGTCCTGAACAAGCCCTACCGCACCGGTTCGTTGGGCGTCCGGTTCGACGCGTTTGCCGGCGCTTATGACGAGGCGCGCACCGTTTCGCCGGCGAATCGGTCGGCGGCCAAGGGTTTTTTCGAGCGCCATTTCGCCCCAGTCCAGATTCGATCCGAAAACCCCGGCCTGGTCACCGGCTTCTACGAGCCGGAGGTCGAGGCCTCACCAGTGCGCACGGATGAATTCACGGTGCCGCTACTGGAGCGGCCTTCCGATCTCGTCGACATCGATGATGCCAACCGTCCTCGAGGGATGGACGACTATCTCGCCTTCGCCCGCGATACGCCGCAGGGCCTGGTGGAGTATTTCGACCGCAGTGAGATCGAGAGAGGCGCGCTGGCCGGCCAAGGCCTTGAAATCGCCTGGCTTGCCGACAAGGTCGACGTCTTCTTCATCCATGTGCAAGGTGCGGCCAGGCTGAAGATGACCGACGGCCGGCTTTGCCGCGTCACCTACGCCGCCAAATCCGGCCAACGTTTCAGCGGTCCGGGGAAGATTCTCGCCGAACTCGGCGAAATCCCACTGGAAAAAGTGACGATGCAGTCTATCCGCGCCTGGTTCAGGGCGCATCCGGATCGCGTCGATGAGATCCTCTGGCAGAACCGCTCCTACATCTTCTTTCGCGAAGCCAATGTCGACGATGCCGCACTCGGTCCTGTCGCCGCCGCCAAGGTGCCGTTGACGCCGGGCCGTTCGCTCGCGGTCGACCGGCTGCTGCACACATTCGGTACCCCCTTCTACATCGACACTCCGTCGCTGACCGCCTTCGACGGAAAACCGTTCCGGCGGCTGATGATTGCGCAGGACACCGGCTCGGCCATCATCGGACCGGCGCGGGGCGATCTGTTCGCCGGCTCCGGCGATGCGGCCGGCGAGATCGCCGGCGTCGTTCGCAATGCGGCCGATTTCTATGCCTTGGTTCCACGCGCTCTCGTTTCGGAATCGAATCGATGAGCAAGCGCCCCGATAAACTCAACGAAGACGACCGGGTGCTGTGGAACCTGGTGGCGCGCACCGCCCGACCGCTGAAGGGCCGGACCGCGGTCGAGATTCCCGACATCGTCGTAGACCCCAAGCCGGCACAGACGCCGGTCGCTGTCGGTCCGGTCCTCGCCGCCAAGCCGAAGGCGCAGCATGTATCGCACGCGCTGGACGAGCCGACATTGGACAAGCTGAAGAAGGGCCGGCTGCCGATCGAAGGCCGCGTCGATCTGCATGGCATGACCCAGGACGAGGCCTATTCGCTGCTGTTTTCGTTCCTGCACCGGGCCCATGCCGGCGGCATCCGCTATGTCCTCGTCATTACGGGAAAAGGGTCGTCGTCGGGCGGCGACGGCGTCTTGCGGCGCGCCGTGCCTGCCTGGCTGTCGACGCCTGCCTTCCGGCCGCTGGTCTCCAGCCACGATCACGCCGCCCGCAACCACGGCGGTTCGGGCGCGCTCTACGTTCGACTCAGGCGAACCCGCTGATGACGCCGTTCGGCGAAAAACTGCGGGCGCTTCGAGCCGAGCGCGGCTTGCGCCAGAAGGACATGGCGCAGGCGATCGGAGTCAGCGCCGCCTATTTGTCGGCGCTGGAACATGGCCGCCGCGGCGCGCCGACCTGGACGCTGATCCAGAAGATCATCGGCTATTTCAACGTCATCTGGGACGATGCCGAAGAGCTGGCGCGTCTGGCCGAGGCCTCACATCCGCGGGTGAGACTCGATACGTCCGGCCTCAGTCCTGCCGCCACCGAGTTGGCCAATCTCCTGGCCGAAAACATCGAGAAGCTGGACGAAGCCGAGCTTGCCCGCATCACCGGCTCGATCCGGGCGGCACTGGAGCGGCGTAAGTAGGGCGGCGCCAAGGCCACGAATGCTCATCAATAGCGCCGGCATTTCATCCTGAAGGCGATGCCCGCCGGCCGTTAGCCAGCGGGCATATAGCGAGATTACTTCGCGCCGGCCTGGCCGCCACGGCCGCCAGTGCTGTCATGATCGCCGCCGCGGCCGCCACCCAGGCAGTCCGAGGTGAGATCGCAACAGCGATTGCCCCACTGGTTGTTCTTGGCGCAGCCGGTCTGGTCGGCCATAGCGGATCCGGCCAGGGACGATACCGCGATGGCGGCGAGGAAAGCATTACGCAGGAAAGCAGTCATTTGAAGTCTCCATGGTTGGGTTTCTGTTTACGGCTGTGTGTCGCCGCTGGAGACGGTTTGGTTCACGCAGGTAGCGAAATTTTTTGAGGAGGCGTTTCGAGAGATAAGATTTCGAGGTCAGCGCTGCCCTCATCCGCCGCGCTGCGCCTATTTTGCAACGTTGACGATTGGCGAAATCACCGATGGCAGCATCTTTCTCCCCGTCACTATACGGGGAGAAATGCCCGGCAGGGCAATGAGGGGCAGCGCCGACTTGCGGTTATCTCGTGAAAGTTATTAGCCGCGGGCTTCCGACGAAGCTGTTCGCAGCGACGCGCTCACATGCATCGTCCTTATTTACTGAACCGCGCCGACCAGCACCTGCTGGCCGCCGCGGATCGAGACCCAGCGGCCGGTGTTGTCGATGGCCTGCCGCTTGAGGAAGCGATAGCCGGTGGCGTCCCAGATCTTCACCTTGTCGGTCAGATTGTCGAGGACGTAGTCGCCCTTGTCGGTGCGCACCGTCAGCACGGCATGGCCTTCGCCGTCCGGCTTGCGCACGACGGTGATCAAGAGATCGGCCAGCGACACGCCAGAGCGCGAGAGCTGGCGGCGCTTTTCCAGCACATAGTCTTCGCAGTCGCCGACGCCCTTGTCGGGATAGGCCCAGACCTCGTCCTTGCCATAGATGTCGTAGTCGCTCATCGGCTTGACGGCGGCGTTGACCCTTGACGTCACGTTGATCAGCTTGCGCATGAAGGCGTCGGTCATCGCGGCGGGGTTGAGGTTGCTCGGCCGGATCGAGCATTCGCCGGGCTGGGTTTTACAGAAATCATAGTGGCCGATCGGCTGCGAGGTCATGCCGCCCGTCGCCATGGCGCCGCCTGCAAGTGCCGGCACTGCCCAGCACGCAGAGATCGCCAGCCCTGCTGCCGCCCACAAGCGCAGCGTCCGTGCCATCGGTGAGGAAGTCATTGTCCCCGTTCGCCCTTGTTCTTAACGAAAGGTTAAAGGGGATTTACACTCCGTGTCAATTATAAGGGGAGCCAGATTCTTCGGCATGGTTACCCGCGCCCGCCCAACAGCGTCTATTGTGCAACAGAACGCCTGTGGCGCGCAAAATCGCCTCGCTTTTGTGGGCAATGCACGCTGCAGCCGGATCGAGCCTCAGCTTTTGGCGGAGCGGACCAGCCTTGGTTTCACCGCAACCCGGTTCTGGCGGCCGTAGCTGGTGATGAAATCGACGATGCGCGGCACGATTTCCGAGCGGAATCGCGACCCGTTGAAGACGCCGTAGTGGCCGACGGCCGGCTGCATGTAATGCGCATGCCGGTCAGCCGGGATGTTGGGGCAGAGATCGTGGGCGGCCTGGGTCTGGCCGAGACCGGAAATGTCGTCGTTCTCGCCTTCGACCGTGAACAGCGCGACATTGCGGATCGCCTTGGTGTCGACCACCTCGCCGCGATGCGTCATCTCGCCCTTGGGCAGCGCATGGCGCACGAACACCGTGTCGACGGTCTGCAGATAGAATTCCGCCGTCAGGTCCATCACCGCCAGATATTCGTCGTAGAAATCGCGGTGCTTCTCGGCATTGTCGCCGTCATGCTTGACCAGATGCATGAAGAAGTCCTTGTGGGCGGTGATGTGGCGGTCGAGGTTCATGCTCATGAAGCCCGACAGCTGCAGGAAGCCCGGATAGACTTCGCGGCCGAAGCCCGGCACCGGCCAGGGCGCGTGCATGATGACGTTGTCGCGGAACCAGTCGATGCCCTTTTCCTTGGCCAGCAGATTGACCGCGGTCGGATTGCGGCGGGTGTCGATCGGCCCGCCCATCAAGGTCATGGTCGAGGGCACGAAGGGATCGCCGCGCTTTTCCATCAGCGCCACCGCCGCCAGCACCGGCACCGAAGGCTGGCACACCGCCATCACATGGGTGTCCGGCCCCAGCGCATGCAGCATGTCGATGATGTAGTCGATATAATCGTCGAGGTCGAAATGGCCGTCGGTCACCGGCACCATGCGGGCATCGACCCAGTCGGTGATGTGCACGTCGGCATAGGGCAGCATCGCCTCGACCGTGCCGCGCAGCAGCGTCGCATAATGGCCCGACATCGGCGCCACAATGAGAAGCTTGGGGTCGGCCTTGCGCCCGGCGGGCACCGACCGCTCGAAGCGGGTGAGATTGCAGAACGGCCGCGACCACACGGTTTTTTCGCTGACCTCGACGCTCTTCCAGTCGACCACGGTCTTGCTCAGGCCGAAATGCGGCTTGCTGTAGCGGCGCGTTGTGCGCTCGAACAGTTCGGCCGTGGCGGCGACCGAGCGGCCCCACGGCGTATGCGAAAACGGATTGAGCGGGTTGGTGTAGAACAGCCGCACTGCATCGGCATAAAGCCGCGCGGGCTGCAGGGCGGCATGGTTCATTTCGTAGAGCTGGTAGAACATCAGGTACTCCGCAGCTGCCGTGACCGAAGGGACGACGGACAGCGCCGAGCCTTGAATGTCTCGCGCGGAGGTTAACAAGATATTGCTGCGATGCAATACGTCACGTGGCGTGACATATGCCAATCTTTCGTCCAAGGCCTTGAGAAACCGCGTTGGGCGGGTGCAGCCGGCTCAATGTGCACTGCAAAATGCAAGGCTGTTGGACAACGGGGCAGGATGTGTCCGGCCCGATCGGGCCGGACTTGGACAGATCTAGACGCGCGCCATGCACACCGAGGTATGGCCGGAGCCGATGAAGCCGAGTTGGCCGGCGGCGCCCTTGGACAGATCGAGCACGCGCCCTTTGATGAACGGGCCGCGGTCGTTGATGCGCACGATGACGCTGCGGCCATTATTCTGGTTGGTCACTTTCAACTTGGTGCCGAAAGGCAGGCTGCGGTGCGCGGCGGTCAGCGCCGACGGGTTCATGCGTTCGCCATTGGCGGTCCTGGAATGCAGTGCGTACCAGGAGGCGCGGCCGCACTGGCCAGCGGCGGAGGAGGCGGATGCACCGACCATTAGGCCAGCCGCGATCGTTACCGCGACAAGCGCGGTCTGGTTTGTTTTCTTCATGTTGGGGGGATTGGCTCCGTTTTCGACAGACCCCAGCCGTTAAGTGTCGAATAAGGCAGGAAATGCGGCAAGCATCGGGCAGTTCCGTGGCACCGGCACACGTTTGGAGTCGCTGGGAAACAGTTTGTCAGGCATCTTTCGTGTGGCGCGGCCGTATCGCCGGCGATATTGCGAGCTGTTTCACAGATTCCGTGAGCAAGGCAGGACGTTATATTACAAGTAGAAGAGAGCGCGATTGGGCGCCGTCCTTTCGCTCTGTCATCACGGTCATGGCGCAGTTGACCATCGACTTTGAAAAGGGATTCCAACGATGAGACTGCTCAAATATCTGCTGGCTCTGATCGTACTGGCCATCGGCGCGCTGTGGTCGCTGCAAGGCATTGGCGTGGTCGGCGGCAGCTTCATGACCGGCCAGTCGCAATGGCTCTATATCGGCATCGTGACCATGCTGGTCGGTTTCGCCGGGCTGGTATGGGCGAGCCGTTCGCCGGGGTGAGTTGCGACGAAAGTCGACCGCCACAGATCGACCCCCACTCCGTCGAGCTTCGCTCGACACCTCTCCCCCGATCGACGGGGGAGAGGAAAGNTGATTGGTGTGCCAGGTCGACCCCCACTCCGTCGAGCTTCGCTCGACACCTCTCCCCCGATCGACGGGGGAGAGGAAAGGCGCGAGCCTTGCAGGGGCGCGAACTTATGCGGCCTGGCTCCCTTCCCCTCCCTCCGGAGGGGGGAGAGGTGGCGCCGCGAAGCGGTGACGGAGTGGGGGAAGGCGCTGGTCAAACCCGCAGTCGCAAACAGGGCCAACCCGGCGAGCAAGAAAACAGCCACCCCATATTGCCGGTCCATTCTGTTACCTATCTATCCGGTTCGGATAGAATGCCCTGCCCGCGATAGGCTCTACCCGAACAGCTGATCCAGAATCCTGCCCTCCAGCCTGGCAAGCTCGACCGAACCACGCCGGCGCGGCCGCGCCACCGACACGTCGAGATCGAGCGCGATGCGGCCCTCGTCGATCACCACCACCCGGTCGGCGAGCGCAACCGCCTCGGCGACGTCATGCGTCACCAGCACGGCGGTGAATTTTTGCTCCAGCCAGATACGTTCCAGAAGCTGCTGCATTTCGATGCGGGTCAGCGCATCGAGCGCGCCGAGCGGCTCGTCGAGCGCCAGGATCCGAGGCTGTCCGATCAGTGCACGCGCCAGCGCCACGCGCTGCTTCTGGCCGCCCGACAGCACCGAGGGCCATTCGTCGGCGCGGTCGGCGAGGCCGACTTCACCCAGGATGGCGAGCGCGCGCCGCCTGGCTTCCGCACCGGTGGCAAGCCCGGTCAGCCCGACCTCGACGTTTTTCACCACGCTGGCCCAGGGCAACAGCCGCGGCTCCTGGAACATGAAGCGGCTCTCTTCGCCAGCGCCGGCCTTGGCTTCCGGCCCGAATGTCAGCGATCCTGCCGTCGGCCGGTCGAGCCCGGCCAGCAGCCGCAAAAGCGTGCTCTTGCCGCAGCCGCTCTTGCCGATGACGGCAACGAACTGCCCGACCGGCACGTCGAGATCGATGCAGTCGAGCACGACCTTGTCGCCAAAGCGCTTTTCCATGCCCTTGAAGGCAAAGGCGCGCTGCCTTTCGACGGCCTCCTCCGGCCGTGACGGTTCCGGCGCGGCGACGAAGGAACGGATGGCGGTCAGGCTGGCGGTTGGCATCGAACCCTCAGGCGTTCTGGAAGGCGGGATGCCAGCCGAGCGACAGCCGCTCGAGCAGGCGGGCGAAGCTGTCGGCAAGCTTGCCGAGCAGCGCATAGATCAGGATCGACAGCACGACCACATCGATCAGCAGGAATTCGCGTGCCTGCATGGCCATGTAGCCGAGGCCGGAACTGGCCGAGATGGTTTCGGCAACGATCAGCGTCAGCCACATGATGCCCAGCGCATAGCGCAGGCCGACGAAGATCGCCGGCAGCGCGCCGGGCAGGATCACCTGAAAAAACAACGCGCGGCGGTCCATGCCGTAGACCCGGCCCATCTCGACCAGCTGCGGGTCGACGCTCTGGATGCCGAGCAGCGTGTTGACGTAGATCGGGAAGAACACGCCGAGCGCCACCAGGAACAGTTTTGCTTCCTCGTCGATGCCGAACCACAGGATGACCAGCGGGATCAGCGCCAGATGCGGGATGTTGCGGATCATCTGCAGCGTCGTGTCGGTCAGGCCGCGGCTGAGCGCCGACAGCCCGTTGGCAAGGCCGAGTGCAAAGCCGATCGAGCCGCCGATGGCAAAGCCGGCCAGCGCACGCAGCGTGCTGACGCCGATGTTTTCGATCAGCTCGCCCGACAGCGTCAGCCGCCAGAAGGCCTCGGCCACCGCGCTCGGCGCCGGCAGCACATTGGCCGGCATCACACCGGCGCGGCTGGCGGCTTCCCAGCCAATTATGACCAGCGCCGGCAGCAGCCAGCCGATGCCGTTCTGTTTGACGCGCCGGGCAAAACTCACGACGAGGCCTGCAGGCGGTTGGCGCCGTGGAAGCCGACGGCGAATTCATTGGCGATGTTCTCATGCGCCCGTGCCCGCCTGGTGCCCAGGCCGAGACGCGGGAACAGAAGCTCGGCGACACGGTAGGCTTCCTCGAGATGCGGGTACCCAGAGCCGATGATGGTGTCGATGCCGATCGCCTGATACTCGCGGATGCGCTCGACGATCTGCTCCGGCGAGCCGACCAGCGCGGTGCCGGCGCCGCCGCGCACCAGGCCGACGCCGGCCCACAGATTGGGTGACACCACCAGCCGGTCGCGGCGGCCGCCATGCAGTTCGGCCATGCGCCGCTGTCCCACAGAGTCCATCTCCTTGGTGAAGCGGGCCTGGGCATTTTCGATCTGGGCATCGGTGACGTGGCTGATCAGCCGGTCGGCGGCGCGCCAGGCCTCTTCCTCGGTCTCGCGCACGATGAAATGCAGCCTGATGCCGAAACGCAGTTTGCGGCCGCGCCGTTCAGCCTTGTTGCGCGCCGCGCTGAGTTTTTCCGCCACCTGCGCCGGCGGCTCGCCCCAGGTCAGGTACATGTCGACGAGATCGGCGGCGAGCTCCTGGCCGGCATCGGACGAGCCGCCGAAATAGAGCGGCGGCCGCTCCTGTTGCGGCAGAAGATCAAGACGGCCATTGTCGACGCGGTAATATTTGCCGTTGAAGTTGACGCTCTCGCCCGACACCAGCGCGCGCCAGATGGTCAGAAACTCTTGCGCCTGCGCATAGCGCTCGTCATGCGGCAGGAACACGCCATCGCCGGCAAGCTCGGTCGGGTTGCCGCCGACCACGACATTGAGCAGCAGGCGGCCATTGCTCAGCCGGTCGAGCGCCGCCGTCTGGCGCGCCGCGAAGGTGGGCAACGTCACGCCGGGCCGTAGCGCCACCAGGAATTTGAGCTTTTCCGTCAGCGCTGCAAGGCCGGAGGCGGTGATCCACGAATCCTCGCAATTCTGCCCGGTCGGCAAAAGCACGCCGGGAAAGCCGAGCCGGTCGACGGCCTGTGCGATCTCCTTGAAGTAAGCGAACTCCGGCGGCCGCTGCTGCTGTTCGGAGCCGAGATAGGAGCCGTCGCCATGCGTCGGGATGAACCAGAAGAAATCGAGCGGGCCGGCTTGCGGGCTTGATGAAGCGGTCATGGCGAAATCCCTGAGGCTTGAAACGGCAAAGGCGCCGGGCGTTTTCCGCCCGGCGCCACACAAGAAAGTTCAATTGCCCGGTGCGGTCCACACGGCGTCGGAGATGCGCACCGCGTTCGGGATCAGCTTGAGCTTGTAGAAGCGATCGGCTGTCGCCTGCTGGCCGGCGATGATCTCGTCGGTGATCGGGAAGATGCCGAATTTGGTGCGGTTGGCCGCGATCGTCTGTGCATCGAGCGGCACGCCGGTCACCTCATGCAGCGCCGCGGCAACCTTGTCGCGGTTCGCGTCCGCCCATTTCGCCGCCACGCCGAGCGCCGCTATCGTCGTGGTGATCGTCTCCGGATGCGCCTTGGCGAAATCCTTGTTGGCGAGGAAATAGGTGTTCACCTTGAGCACCTCGCTGGAGCGCGCCAGCACGCGCGGCTGGTAGCGTGTCTCGGCGATGGCGTAGAACGGATCCCAGACCGCCCAGGCATCGATCTGGTCGCTGGCGAAAGCCGCCGCGGCATCGGCCGGGCTGAGATAGACCGGGGTGATCTGGTCGAAGGGGATGTTTGCTTTTTCGAGTGCCGCGACCAGCAGATTGTGCGCGCTGGTGCCTTTGCCGACGCCGATGCGCTTTCCCTTGAGGCCGGCGAGCGACTGGATCGGCGATGCCGGCTTGACGAAGATCGCTTCGCCGTCGCCATTGGCCGGCAGTGCCGCCGCATAGACGATGTTGGCGCCGGCCGACTGGCCGAAGATTGGCGGTGCGTCGCCGGTCCAGCCGACATCGATGGCGCCGACATTGAGCGCCTCGACCAACGGCGGGCCGGCGGTGAATTCGACCCATTTCACCGCGACACCCTTGTCGCTCAGCGCCTTCTCGATCACCTGCTGCTGCCGGGCGATGACCGGCAGGCCGGTCTTCTGATAGCCGATGTTGAGCTGCTTCAACTCTTGCGCCGAGGCACTGAGCGAGGCAGCAATGCCCGCCGCCAAAAGGCCAAGGCCGAAAACGCGTCTGGTCAGGCTGAACATGATCCCTCTTCCTTCGCTGCGAACCGGCGCCGGGAAGGGCTCCCTGCCGTGGATGAGAGACAAGGCTAGGTAGGCTTAGTAGAGAAACGATTTTGCGAGTTGGCTGCTTGACGTGGAAATATTTTCTTCAGAACCCAGCACTCGTCATCCTAGGGCGAAGCAAGGAGCGAAGCGACGCGGCGCAGACCCTAGGATCCATGCCGTGACGTTTGCCGTAGAGTGGAACGGATCAGAATGTCGCTTGTGCGCGAACCGAGGCTCGATACCCTGAAACCATGACCGGCGACGTCTACATGACTGCAAGCCAAAAACGCGGCACGATCTACATCGGCGTCACCAACGATCTCTCCCGCCGCATGCCTGAACACAAATCCGGCCAGGGCGCAGGCTTCACCAGCCGCTATGGTGTTCAACGGCTGGTCTGGTATGAGGAATTCTTCGACATCACCGATGCCATTCAACGCGAGAAGTCGCTGAAGCGATGGCCGAGACAGTGGAAGATCGAACTGATAGAGAAGGCCAATCCGGAGTGGTTTGAGCTGTTTCGCGGAACCGGGTGGTAGGCGCCCGGTTTGTTGCTCCCCTGGAGCGTAGCATCAGCGTCTCGGCATGGATCCTAGGGTCTGCGCCGCGTCGCTTCGCTCCTTGCTTCGCCCTAGGATGACGAAATCGCGAAGGCTGGCGCTAATCTCCATCACCTCACTGCGACCAATACTGCCAGGCCCAGTAAAATCCCTCGTCGCGCGGCGGCAGGCGGTCGCGTTCGGCGTCGAGTTGCACGGGGGCCGGCGATTTCGGCTGCGGCTGCGACGACGAGTTCTCCCGCCAGGCGAGCAGCCAGTTGCCGAGATGGGCGAACAGCACCGCGGTGGACTGGGTCATGACATCACTCCTTCTGTTCCGGGGTCGGCGGTCGCCGTGCTGCGAAGGGAAGCAGCCGGTCAAACCGGCAGAACTTGTTGTCATTCCTTTCCCGCCCACGGAACCAGCTGACGCTCGATTCGGCGGATGATGAATTCCAGCACGAAGGCTATTGTCGCGATCACCACTATTCCCATCACCACGACATCGGTGACCAGGAACTGGGCGGCCGACTGGATCATGAAGCCGAGGCCGCGCGTTGCCGCCACCAGCTCGGCTGCAACCAGCGTCGACCAGCCGGCGCCGAGCGCGATGCGCAGGCCGGTGAGGATCGACGGCAGCGCGCTGGGCAGGATGACATGGCGCACCACTTGGCGCTGCGTCGCACCAAGCGAACGCGCCGCATCGATGCGCTCCTTTGAGACACCGCGCACGCCCGAGGCCGTCGACAGCGCCACCGGCGCCAGCATGGCAATGGCGATCACCAGGATCTTTGACGGCTCGCCGATGCCGAACCAGATGATGACCAGCGGCAGATAGGCGAGCGGCGGGATCGGCCGCAAAAATTCGAGCAAGGGATCGAAGATGCCGCGCCCGACCGTCGAAATGCCGATAGCCAGCCCAACCGGAACGCCGATGACGATGGCCGCGAGCAGCGCCGCGAACACGCGGCCGAGGCTGGCGACGATATGCTGCAGCAAAGTCGCGTCGACGAAGCCGTCCTTGATCACCACGATGAACTTGGTCCACACGGCGGCGGGCGACGGCAGGAACACCGGCGACACCAGTTGCAGGCGCGCAGACAGCGCCCATGCCGCCAGCACGACCAGGATGGTGACGGCGCTGATCGCCCGCGAGGAAACCCCGCGCCGCTTCCGCACCGGCCGCGACCACGGCACCGAAATGGCATCGGCCTCGCCGGTCCCGGTGGCCGGCCGCTCGCTGTAGGAGGTGACGCTCATGCCACCTCTCCTTCGAAGATCGCATCGGTCAGCTCGCCGCGCGCCGCGGCAAAGGCCGGATCGGCCTTGATGGTGCGGATCGGCTCGCCTGCGGCATAGCGCCGGCTGAAACCGGTCTCGAATGTCCGCACCACGCGGCCCGGTCCGGGCGCCAAAACGACGATGCTTGTGGCCAGCACCAGCGCCTCCTCGATGCCATGCGTGACCATCAGCACGCCGACCCGGCTTGCGGTCCACAGGTCGAGCAGCGTCGTCTGCATGCGCTCGCGCGTCAGCGCATCGAGTGCGCCGAGCGGTTCGTCGAGCAGCAGGAATTCCGGCTCGGCCGCGAGCGCTCGGGCGAGGCCGACGCGCTGGCGCATGCCGCCGGACAATTCCCAGATGCGTTTGTCGCCGACGCCGTCAAGCTTGACCAGCGCCAGCAACTGGTCGGCGCGGCGCGCCCGCTCGGCTTGCGGCACGCCGCGCAGCCTGAGCGCAAAGCCGACGTTTTCACGAGCCGTCAGCCAGGGAAACAGCGCATCGTTCTGGAACACGACCGCCCGGTCGGAGCCTGGGCCGGTGATCGGTCTGCCGCCGATCGTGGCGACCCCGCGCGCGGGTTCGACCAGGCCGGCGGCGACATTGAGCAGCGAGGTCTTGCCGCAGCCGGAGCGGCCGACCAGCACGACGAAATCGCCCTTGGCGACATCGATGGAAACTCGGTCGACCGCCGGCGCTGCTTGGCCGTCATAGTGAACCGAGGCCTTGTCGAGTACGAGATGCGGGTCGAGTACGAGATGCGGCATGAAAAGGGGCTCCGGAAGAAAATCAGCCTGCCCCGGCCCTCGTTAAGCGGATCCGGGACAGGCAGCACGCGGCGTCAGGGAAGAGGAAACCGCGCGTGTTCAGAGCAATTCCAGGAAAAGTGTGAAGCGGTTTTCCGTCCGGAATTGCGTAAAACTGAAGATCAGTTCGAGGCCAGAGCCTCGGTCACGTATTTCGACGACACGTATTTCGAATAGTCGGGCAGCACGGCGTCGATCTTGCCCTGCTCCTTGAGGAAGGCCGAAGCTGCCTCCATCGCCTTGACCGTGCCGCCGCCGAGGAATTTGTCGGAAGCCTGCTCCTCCAATGTCGGGAAGACGTAACCCTTGAGGAGCTGCGGCACCTCTTCCAGTTTGGCGCCGGTGATCTTGGCGATCTTGGCCGCTTCCGGCGACGAAACCGACCATGCCTCGGGCTTGGCCAGGAACTGGGCATAGGATTCGCCGGTCACCTTGACGAAATCGCGCACGGCGTCCGGGTTCTTTTCGGCGAAGTCGGTGCGCACGATCCAGGCGTCGAAGGTCGGCGCGCCCCAGGCGGCAACCTGCGAGGAATCCAGCACCACCTTGCCTGTCGTCTTGATCTGGCCGAGCGCCGGATCCCAGACATAGGCCGCGTCTATGTCGCCGCGGGCGAAGGCGGCGGCTATTTCCGGTGGCCTGAGATTAAGGATTTCGACCGACTTCGGGTCGACGTTTTCGTGCTTCAGCGCGGCAAGCAGGCTGTAATGCGTGGTCGACACGAACGGCACCGCCACCTTCTTGCCGGCGAGGTCGGCGATCTTCTCGATGCCGGATCCATTGCGGGCGACCAGCGCCTCGGACTGGCCGATCAGGCCGACGACAAAGATGGTCTGGATCGGCAGTTCGCGGCTGGCGGCCGCGGCCAGCGGACTCGAGCCGACATAGCCGATATCGACCGAACCGGATGCGACGGCGGCGATGACATCGGCACCGGAATCGAACTTACGCCAGTCGATCGTTGCCTTGGTCGCCTTTTCATAGGCGCCGTCGGCCTGTGCTACTTTCGAAGGTTCGACCACCGTTTGGTAGCCAATGGTGATGTTGAGGTCCTGCGCCTGGGCCGGGCCGAGGAAGGCCGCACCCGCCAAAGCTGCCGACGACAGGAGGACAATGCGTCGCGAAATGCTGGACATGAAAGGCTCCATGAAAAATGAGAAAAACCGGATGCCTGTTCATAGTCAGCTAATTCTATCATTCTTGTAGAGTTAAATCGTTCCAAGGAAAAAGCACTTGTTAGAAAAAACCAACGGCTGATGCGGGCGCGGTGACCGGCCCGTGTCGGACCGTGCACAAACGCAAACGGCGCCCCAAAGGTGCTGAAGAGTTGGTGGTCCTGCCAACCCTCCTACGGAAGAGGCCTGATTTGGTGCTCGGCGCGCCGCTTGCGGCCTGCCGCAGGATCGATGTCGAGCCGTTGAGCCTCACCGACTTCCGCAGCGACGGCCACCGCTGGATGCTGCGGTCAAGCGGCGTGCCGGTGGCCGCCAAGGCCGCCCGGCCTCAGAGCGGCAAGGCGGCGTCCTGATATCGGGCGCAGGGCGGCGCCCGAGTTGTCGGGAGTCATGTTTCGCCGATCCGCGGGCTGCGACCCAAAATTCCCGGCAAAGCCCCAAATGGCGCAAATCCATGCTGTAAAAGACGGTTGATTTGAAAACACGTTCCGCGTGTTCGAGGGTAAGTATAGTAATCTTATCGACATTGGGAGCAGGAGCCGCCGTTCATCGCCGCAATCGCTCGCGGCTGGCTGTGACCGTAACGGCACAAAGCCTTGCTAAAGTGGCCCCTGCGGCGTGAAAACGAAGCAAAATCAAGGTTTCTCGGCTTGTATATCATGTCAGTAGAATTTATGTGTCGAAGCAGCTTGCACGCGGCGGGGAGGCACGTCAGGCGTTTCGCAACCGATGGTTTGGGCCATCGCCTGACAGAGAAACATTCGGTCTATGCTCACCAAAAAAGGCAAGTACGGCCTCAAGGCGCTGGTCCATCTGGCGCATCTGCCGGTGGGACAGCTCGCCTTCGTCGGCGACATCGCCAGCGGCAACAACATCCCGAAGAAATTCCTCGACGCCATTCTGGGCGAATTGCGCAATGCCGGTTTCGTCCAGAGCCGCAAGGGCAAGGATGGCGGCTATCGCTTGGCGCGCCCGGCCGACGAGATCAAGGTCGGCCATGTCGTGCGCGTCCTCGACGGACCGCTGGCGCCCATCCCCTGCGCCAGCCGCACCCAGTATCAGCGCTGTGAAGACTGCAATGAGGCGACATGCCAAGTCCGACATCTGATGCTCGAGGTCCGGCAGGCGATCGCCGAGGTGCTCGACCAGCGCACGCTGGCCGAGATGCGCGACATCGTCCTCGACGACCTTCCGGTCGCGAGGGACATCGACGAGCTTGCGCCGGCGCAAAAGGTCCCCGCCTGATCCTGAGCGTGCTCGCATGAGCGTCGCGCGCGCCAATTCGATCATCCGCAGCTCGATCATCATCGTCGGCGGCGGCGCCAGCGGCGTCGTGCTTGCCGCGCATCTGCTGAAGTCGCCCAACCCGGACCTTCGCGTCACGCTGATCGAAAAGCGTCCGCATTTCGGCCAGGGCATCGCCTATTCGACGCTCTTATCGGCGCACGTGCTGAATGTCAGCGCCGCGGGGATGAGCGCCTATGCCGACGATCCCCTGAATTTCTGGCGCTGGTTGCAGGGGCGCGGCCTGATAAGCCAGGAACAGACGCCGCAGACACCCTTCTATGCACCGCGCAGCGTCTATGCCCGCTACCTCAAGGAAGTGCTCGACGAACTCGAAGCGCGCGAAAAGGAAACCGGCCGTCTCAGGCTGATTCGCGAGGAAAGCCTGTCGATCTCGCCGACATCGTCCGGTGTCGAAGTGGTGCTGGCCAACGGCACCAGCGTCGTCGCGCATCTGGCGGTGCTTGCCACCGGCCACGACGAGCAGCCCGGCGCCGGCCAAGGTCATGCCATCCGCATGGGCACCGAGGCCGACACAGCGCTCGATCCTGAAGCCCGCGTGCTGGTGCTGGGCACCGGGCTCAGCATGGTCGATGCCTTCCTGTCGCTCGAGCAGCGCGGCCATCGCGGCGAGATCGTCGCCGTGTCGCGGCGCGGCCTGCTGCCGTCGCCGCACCGCAAGGGCAACCCGATCAAGCTCGACGTCGCCGACATTCCGCTCGGCACGCAGCTCTCCTATTTCGTCGGCTGGTTCCGCGACCTGATCCGAGAAAACCAGAAGGCCGGCATCGACTGGCGCGACGTCGTCGATGGGCTGCGACCCTTCAACCAGAAGATCTGGCAGAACTGGCCGTCCTCGGCCAAGCGCCGCTTCGTCGAGCACACCAAGGCCTGGTGGGACATCCATCGCCATCGGCTGGCGCCCGAGGTGCATGCCCGCGTCACCGAGGCGGTGCGCACCGGCCGCATCCGCCCGGTCGCCGGCCGTGTCGTCGGCATCGAGGCCGGCGATGGATTCACCGTCGGCATCCAGTCCCGCCACACAAAGGCGCTGGAAACGCTGCAGGTCGCCCGCATCTATGATTGCACCGGCATCGCCCGCGACATCTCGACGACGTCGAACAGCGTCGTGCGCTCGCTGGTCGACCGCGGCCTGGCGCGGCCCGACCCGCTGCGGCTTGGTCTCGATGTCACAGCCAAATGCGAAATCATCGCCGGCGACGGCACCGCATCGGCCAAGATCCTCGCCGTCGGGCCGCTGACCCGCGGCACCTTCTTCGAGATCGACGCCATCCCCGACATCCGCGTGCAATGCGCTAGGCTGAGCAAGCAGCTGCTGGGGTAAAGCTGTTGACGTCGGCGGGATAGCACGCCCCTCAGAGGGGGGTGGGAAGGATCGCTACGGAGGGTGTTGGGCTTGAGTCCAAAGCCGGCCTAAAACTGGAATTCCATTCCCCCTCTCGCCGGTTGATTGGCACGATCTACCTTCTTTCCGACTGCAAACGGCCGGAAAAGAAGCTACGCTGCCGCTCTGCCCCCGAGGCGGTCGCTTGTTCAAGGGAGCACATCGATATGAGCGAGCACGGAAAAGCTGCGCCAGGCAGTTCGGACGGCGCGTTATCCCGCCTGCGTCCGCCCTACGCCTCGGTGCTCGACCTCATCGGCCAGACGCCGGTGGTCGAACTGACCAAATTCGACACCGGCAAGTGCCGGCTGTTCATCAAGCTCGAAAGCCAGAATCCAGGCGGCTCGATCAAGGACCGCATTGCGCTGTCTATGATTTCCGCGGCCGAGAAGGAAGGCAAGCTCAAGCGCGGCGGCACCATCGTCGAGGCGACCGCCGGGAATACCGGCCTCGGCCTCGCCCAGGTCGGCATCCCCAAGGGCTACCGCATCATCCTCGTCGTGCCCGACAAGATGTCGCGCGAAAAGATCCAGCATCTGCGCGCGCTCGGCGCCGAAGTGCGCATGACGCGCTCCGATGTCGGCAAGGGCCATGCCGAATATTACCAGGACATGGCCGAGAAGATCGCATCGGAAACGCCCGGCGCCTTCTACGCCAACCAGTTCGCCAACCCGGCCAACCCCGAGGCGCATGAGACCACCACCGGACCGGAAATCCTTGCCCAGCTCGATGGCGACCTCGACGCCGTGGTCGTCGGCGTCGGCTCCGGCGGTACGCTGACCGGGCTTGGCCGCTACTTCGCCAGAACATCGCCGAAGACCGAAATGGTGCTGGCCGATCCCGTCGGATCGGTGCTGGCGCCGCTGATCAAGACCGGCAAGATGGAAGAGGCCGGCAGCTGGACCGTCGAAGGCATCGGCGAGGATTTTGTGCCGCCCAATGCCGATCTGTCGCTGGTCAGGAAAGCCTATTCCATCCCAGACAAGCAGAGCATGCTGGCCGTGCGGGACCTGCTTTCGAAGGAAGGCATTCTCGCCGGCTCGTCTTCCGGCACGCTGCTGTCGGCCGCGCTTCGCTATTGCCGCGAGCAGACGACAGCAAAACGCGTCGTCACCTTCGTCTGCGACAGCGGCAACAAATACCTGTCCAAGGTGTTCGACGATTTCTGGCTGGCCGAGCAGGGGCTGGCCGAACAGGAACAGCATGGCGATCTGCGCGACCTTGTCGTGCGCTCGCACCGCACCGGCGACACCGTCTATGTCGGCCCCGACGAAAGCCTGCTCAACGCCTATGGCCGCATGCGCCGCTCCGATGTCTCGCAGCTGCCGGTGCTGGACAACGGCAAGCTGGTCGGCATTATCGATGAGGGCGATATATTGGCCAAGGTCGACGGCCCCTATGACGGCCGCTGGGACCGCTTCAACGCTCCGGTGTGCACCGCCATGACCTCCAATCTGCACACGCTGCAGGCCAGCCAGACGCTGGATGCGCTGCTGCCGGTGTTCGACCGCAACGAGGTCGCCATCATCTTCGATGGCGACGAGTTCGTCGGCCTGATAACCCGTATCGACCTGATCAACCATTTGAGGCGCGCACGATGACTGCTGAAACACCCCCATCGGGCAAGAACCGCCTGGCTTTTTCCACGCGCACCATCCATGGCGGCCAGAGCCATGACCCGCTGACCGGCGCGGTGATGGTGCCGATCTACGCGACCTCGACCTATGGCCAGCAGTCGCCCGGCGTGCACAAGGGGTTTGAGTACGCCCGCAGCCAGAACCCGACCCGCTTCGCCTTCGAGCGCGCGGTGGCCGATCTCGAAAGCGGCTCGGCCGCCTTTGCATTCGCTTCCGGCCTGGCGGCGATCTCGACCGTGCTCGAGCTGCTCGACAGCGGCGCCCATATCGTTGCAACCGACGACATCTATGGCGGCTCGTTCCGGCTGATGGAGCGGGTGCGCAAGCGCTCGGCCAATCTGCAGGTGAGTTTTGTGGACTTCACTGATCTGGCGGCGGTGGAAGCAGCGATCCGTCCGGAGACAAAACTGCTCTGGGTTGAAACCCCGACCAATCCGCTCCTGCGCATCGTCGACCTCGAAGGGGTTGCGGCACTCGCCAGGCGCAAAGGGGTTTTGACGGTCGCCGACAACACGTTCTGCAGCCCCTACATCCAGCGGCCGCTTGAACTCGGCATCGACATCGTCGTCCACTCGACGACGAAATATCTCAACGGCCATTCCGACATGGTCGGCGGCGTCGCCATCGTCGGCGACAACAAGGATTTGGCGGCCCAGCTGAAATTCCTGCAGAACGCCATCGGCGCCATCTCCGGTCCCTTCGACAGTTTTCTCGCGCTGCGCGGCATCAAGACGCTGGCACTCAGGATGGAGCGCCATTCCACCAACGGCCTGAAGATCGCGCAGTGGCTGGAAGCGCGAAAAGATGTACGCCGCGTCGTCTATCCCGGCCTCGCGAGCCACCCGCAGCACGCCATCGCCGTCCAGCAGATGCACGCTTTCGGTGGGATGATCTCGGTCGACCTCGACCGCGACCTCGCCGGCACCAAGCGCTTCCTCGAACGCACGCAGTTGTTCACCCTGGCCGAAAGCCTCGGCGGCGTCGAGAGTCTGATCGAGCACCCGGCGCTGATGACGCATGGGTCGATCCCGGCGGAAAAGCGCGCCGCGATCGGCATTTCGGATTCGCTGGTGCGGTTGTCGGCGGGGATCGAGGATGGCGATGATTTGATCGCGGACCTGGAGCAGGCGTTGAGGGGGTAGGCGTACCGGATGCGTACCGATGACAATGAGGGGCGGCGCTGACCGTCGAGATTAAATCCCAATCCGCCGCGCGTTAACACATTCAGCAGCTTTTGCTTAACTCTTCGCCGCTATGTCCCGCCCCGGGGAGGCATGGCGAGAGTGAGTGTGATGGACAACAACCCGGAAAAGCGCAGCGAATGGCGCGCCATTTTTTATGTGCAGGCCCGCGTGGCCATCCTGTTTGTCCCGGTCGTCGCCAGCCTTCTGATCATTGCCGCTCTTGCCGGCAACGACCACAATCCCAATGCCATAGACCGCACGGTTACTGGCTCGGTGAAATAGGCGCAGCGGTCGGCCGACAGTCGGCCGCCTCAGAAAAACTTCGGGATCGGGCCGTTCTGAGGCGTCACGTCGCCTTCCAGGTCGATGAACGCCTCGTCGACAAAGCACCAGGCCCAGCCTTCCGGCGGGTCGTAGCCTTCGATGATCGGGTGCTTTGTGGCGTGGAAATGCTTGGTGGCGTGGCGGTTGGGCGAGTCGTCGCAGCAGCCGACATGGCCGCAGGTGCGGCACAGCCTGAGATGCACCCACATGGAGCCGCTCTTCAGGCACTCCTCGCAGCCGAGCGCGCTCGGCGTCACCGTCTTGATGTCGCGCGTGTGTTTGCATTCATCCATTATGCTCTCCTGGCCAGTTCGGGCGCTGCTGCGTTGGGTCGCGCGAGATAGGCGTGCAAGGCAGCCACCACCTGGGCGCCTTCGCCGACGGCGGCGGCGACCCGCTTGACCGAGCCGGAGCGCACGTCGCCGATGGCGAACACGCCGCTGCGGCTGGTCTCCATCTGGCCCGCCCCTATGTCGGCGCCGGTGCGCACGAAGCCCCTGGCGTCGAGCGCGATATCGCACCCAGCCAGCCAATCGGTGTTGGGGTCGGCGCCGATGAACAGGAAGAGATGCTGGATCGGGCGCGTCTCGACGCCGCCGGGGTTGCGCCAGCGCAACTGGGTGAGATTGCCGCCTTCGCCTTCCAGCGCCTCGATCTCTGTCTCGCCAAGCACCTCGATGTTGGGTTGCGCCTCGATACGCTCGACCAGATAGCGCGACATGGTTTCCCTGAGGCCGCCGCGGCGCGCCAGCATCGTCACCTTGCGGACCTGGCTGGCGAGATAGACCGCCGCCTGCCCCGCCGAATTGCCGGCGCCGACCAGCGCCACTTCTTGCCCTGTGCATAGCCGCGCCTCGATCGGCGAGGCCCAGTAATGCACCGACGTGCCCTCGAACTCGGCCAGCTTGGCGACGTCGAGGCGGCGGTAGCGCGCGCCGCTGGCGATCACCACCGTGCGTGCGCGCAGGCTTTCACCGTCGCCGACGGTAAGCGTGTAGCCCTCGCCTGCTGCACCGAGCAGCTTGGCCTCGTCGGGGATGACTATTTCGACGCCGAATTTCTGCGCCTGGTTGTAGGCGCGCGCCATCAGCGCCATGCCGGAAATGCCGGTGGGGAAACCCAGATAGTTCTCTATGCGCGCGGAGGCGCCGGCCTGGCCGCCGAAGGCGCGGCAATCGAGCACGATGGTCGACAGCCCTTCGGATGCCGCATAGACCGCGGCCGCCAGCCCCGCCGGTCCGGCGCCGACAATGGCGACGTCATAGACCATGTCGGGATCGATCGGCCGCAGCAGGCCGATGCAGCGGGCAAGTTCGGTTTCGCCGGGATTGTGCATCAGCTTGCCGTTGGGGCAGAGCACGATCGGCAGATGGTGCGGGTCAACATGAAAATGCTCAATCAGCGTCTTGGCGCACGGGTCGCTGTCGGAATCGAGCGCGCGGTGCGGCTGGCCGCTGCGGCGCAGAAATCCCTGCAGCCGCAGCGTGTCGCCATTGCCGGCCGGGCCGATGACGACCGGCCCGCTCGAGCCGCTTTCCAGAAGCCCGACGCGGCGCAGGATCAGCGCCCGCATGATCCGCTCGCCAAGGCTTGCCTCCTGCACCATCAGGTCGCGCAGCCGCTGCGAGGGGATGACGAAGGCCTCGACCGGCTCGGCCGCCTCCGCATTGACCAGCGACGGCCGGCTGGAAAGCTGCGCCAGCTCGCCGATGAAATTGCCGGGACCATGAGTGACGATGGTCTCGCGCCGGCCGGGCCTGACATCCTGGGTGATATCGACCGTGCCCGACAGGATGACGATCAGCCCCGGCGCCACGGTGCCGGCGGTGACGATATGCTCGCCGGCGGCATAGGAACTCGCCTCGCCGAACCGGCGCGTGCGCTCGATATCGGCGTCGCCCAGGATAGGAAACATCTGGTCGCGGCGGGTGACGGTGATCGGCTGGGTGGGTGGGGCCATAGATAGAACGTAGCGCCGAGACGGCCGGGTTTGAAGTGGTTTGTTGGAGGACTGGCCGGAAGGGGAGGTGGCTCCCGCGCCATCTGGTTCGGATGCTTCGCATGGCCCCGCGCTGCAAGGCAAACAGCGCGCCGACCAGTGCGACCTTTGTAAGGGCGAGCCCGAGCAGTACCGTCGGCAGTCCTCGCTCACCGGTGTGTTGCAGGAGCAGCGCGCCGACGAACGGCGCCGCGGCTATCGCGTTACGCCAAGCGCCTGGGGTGCGGTGGTATCCTCGGGCTCCCCGAAGGCAGATCCCGGCGAAAGCCCATTCGTCACATCTTTGTAGAGCGCTATCGGATGCGGGCGCCCCACCAGATATCCTTGGATTTCGGGACATCCTTCCCTCATCAGGAAGGCACGCTCGTCCTCTGTTTCGACACCCTCCGCGATGACAGGCAAGGCCAGCGCATTCCCCAGGCTGAGTATCGTGCGCACGATGGCGGCCGATTGGACATTCGAACCGACACCCGAAACAAAACTGCGATCGATCTTGATCTTGTCGAATGGAAACGCCTGCAGCGAGGACAGCGAGGCATACCCGGTGCCAAAATCATCCATCGAGACCCTGACGCCCAACGCCTTCAACCTCCGCAAAACCGACAAGGCGGTTGCCCGGTCGCGGATGAGAACCCCTTCCGTGATTTCCAGTTCCAGCCGCCCCGGAGCAAGGCCGGTCTCGTAGAGGATAGAATGAACGAGGCCTACCAGGTCCCCGAAACGGAACTGCACGGGAGAGAGGTTGACGGCGATCTGCAGCGGTGAGGGCCAGGAGGCCGCGTCTCTGCACGCCTGCCTGAGCGTCCATTCACCTATCTCAACGATCGTGCCATCCTGTTCGGCAAGCGAGACAAACGCGTTTGGGGAGATGAGCCCATGTTTTGGATGGTGCCATCGGGCGAGTGCCTCGAAACCGAAGATTTCGCCGTCTATCCTGGCTTGCGGCTGGTAATGAAGCACAAGTTCGCCATGGCCGACCGCAGAGCGCAAATCTCGCTGCAAGGCGTAGCGCTCTCTTAGCCGCTTATCCATCTCAGGATCGAAGAATTGCACCATTCGACGGCCGTCCGCCTTGGCCCGGTAGAGCGCTGCGTCGGCATTTGCCATCAGCGCCGCTGCATTCTCTCCGTCTTTCGGATAGATCGCCGCCCCGATGCTCACCCCGATCGAAATGTGCTGGCCCCGGATCTCGAATTTGCCTGCCGCCGATTCGAACAGACGGTCCGCAACGTCCTTGGCACTCGCGGACCGGTCATCCATGGCCAGGACAACCGTGAATTCGTCGCCGCCCATGCGCGCGATAAAGGCCTCAGGCGCCGCAGTTTGGAGACGCCGGGAGATGGTGCAAAGCAGATCGTCGCCGGCGGCGTGCCCGAAAACGTCGTTCGCCTCTTTAAAATGGTCAAGGTCGATGCTGAAGACGGCAAAGCTGGCGTGCGTTGCTTTTGCACGCTCGAGCGTCGTGGCCAGGTGTGCTGCAAGCGCGGCTCGGTTCGCCAGGCCGGTAAGCGGATCGTGGTGCGCGAGATGCGCGATTTCCTCGTGCCGTGCCATCAGTTCGCTGCGCGCTACGTTCATGTTCTCGCGCGCGTCGTCCAGGCCGTGGGCGGCTTCCCTCACCTTGTCCTGGAGCAGGTTGAAGCTTTCGGCCATCTCTCCAAGTTCGTCACGAGAGTTTACCGTAACCGGCATGATATTCACGGAGGCATGCGCCGCAGCGAGGTCTCCCCGCCCCAGGGCGACCATGGCGAGAGAGAAATCCTTCAGCGTTCCGGATGTCAGACGCTTTGCCGCGTTGCTCACCTCGGTCGCCGAATGGGTGATCATTCCCGGCAAGATCAGGCCAACGCTGATGGTCAGCAGCGCGACAACGACAAAAATGTCCTCCAGCGCGGCGACCAATGAAGTGTCGCCTTGGGGAACGCTGCCGATCGCCAGGAAATAGCCGGCACCGTCAAGCACGAGCACAAAAAGCATGGCTCCGGTAAGCTTCAGGTGAAGCGTATGTGGCAGCAAGGGTAGACCGAGTGCGTATCGATCCTCCATCGTGCGCCAGGCGTAGAGCGCAGCACCCGAATATGCCAAAGCCAGACCGAACAGGACGGTAGGAAGGCCAAATTGCTGAAATCCCAGTATGGCGGTCAACAGCCATATTGCAGCCGCGCCTACGCCAAGGATGATCGTTCCCCTGGGAGCCCGGAAGGGTCGCTCGGCTTCGGGACTATCACGGCGCAAGAGCCAGACTGCGATGTTTGGCATGCAGATGCTGATCAGGTACGTAAAATTGGCCGCGGCGATCATCCAGAGCGGATACCCGCACAGCATGAAGCCGATTGCCGCGGCAGCTGTGAGCAGCGTTGCCGCCCAGGGACAATCTGTTGAGGTGCGCCTGGCCAGGAAGCTCGGCAGCAGGCCGTCTTCGCTCAGCTGCGCAAGGGTCCGCGCGGCGCCTGCCAATGGCTGCAACGTTCCATGGAACATGTTCAGCATGATGAGCCAGATGGCGGCCGCCTTGCCGAAACTCCCCAACAAGGGCGCAAAGGTGGGCCCGAGAGCTATGGCGAGGTCGGTACCGAGCGGCTCCGGCCCGAGCACACCCAGCCAGACAACCGGCAGGACCAGGAAATAGACGCCGGCCATTGCGGCGCTGGCCCACATCGCCAGAGGAATGTTGCGGTTGGGATCGATGGTTTCGCCAACATGGCAGGCTGCAGCCTCAAATGCCGGTGCGGCAAACCCGATCAGGTACAGTCCCGCCATCACCGACGTGATGTCGCCGAACAGGCCGGTAAACGGGCTGGTCAGGGCAAAATCCGTCGCCTGCCGCCAGTCGACCGAGCCACTGATGACCGGGACGAGGGATGAGAGAAACGCAAGCGTCGCGGAGGCAGTGGCGATCGGGATCGCCAGTTGGACCACCCACTTGATTCCACACAGGTTGACCGCCGTAAAGAATGCGATAAGCCCGCAGGCGACCGCCTCCACGGGGAGGCCCGGCAGGTACCATTGCTGGATTGCAGACGCTGAAAGAACCGCTGTCAGTCCGCAGGTCGGCACCCAACCCCACCAATAGCAGGTGCCCGTCAGAGCCGAGAGAACGGGACTGTAAGGTCGGAAGGCTTCGGCGCACGCTGCAGAGATACCGCCGACGCGGTTTGGCCACATGAGAACCAATTCGGTCCACGCAGGCGCGGCGGCCCAGCTTAGAAGCAGACCAACAACCAGCAAAGGAACCGCAGCGCTTCCTTGACCGGGAATATTCCCCTGGCCGACAAAAAGGGCGGCAATCAGAAACAGGCTTTGATTGCTGCCACCCATGGCGAGCGCTGTCGTGCCCATCCATCCCAAGGTTCTCGGGTGCGGTCGTGAAGGCGTGAGGCCCGGCATTCAGAGACATCCATTCGAGTGCGGAGCGCTGTCTGACTGGCGAATGTAACCTGCGGAGATATGTCTGTCGAACGTCGCGCTCCCGAAGTCAAAGTTGGACCTTAGGTGAGACGTATTAAGACTTCGTACCAAACCAGATCCGCCCGATGATCGCTGTCAACTTGCGGTGGCTGCGGTTCAATCATGCTGATGCCGGCCCGAATGGATCGATCTCCTCAAATCTGGGATATCATATCAATTTTATCTAATCGCCCACTATGAGGGATAGTCGCGAATACAGCCTAACATCGATTATTATCGACAAATCTCGTGATTGCGGCGCTATCATCCGAAGGCGGCTGAAGTCGACTGTAGATCGCTAATCACATTGACCGCTTTTGACTTCGTACCTCGCCATCGTGGGGGCAAGCACCGAGACTTCACGCCGTGCCTCAAGCTGGAGCTAACTTGTGCGAGCACGCCGCATAGCCCCGCGTTGCAGGGCAAACAGCGCGCCGACCACGCTGGGCGCGGCGGTCGGCCTCGGCGCGCTGGTGGGTCCTTCCCAGGCCGGCGCCCGTACGGTCGATATGGCGATCGCCCGCTACCATCATCCGATCTGCACCAAACTGGCCTCGGTGACATTTCTGACCATAGGCGTGGCGACGCTCTGGACCGGCCTGCCCGGTTCTGCCGGCCGCGGTGATTTTCTATGGCGCCCGCATCGGCTAGCATGGCCGAGTATCGTCACATGCGGCGACATGGAGTTCTGGACGATGCTTGAGCGCGACGCGACCTCGCCAGCGGGCACGCCTTCGACGCCGGCCCGCAGCAGGAATGTGTTCAGCACCAGAACACTTGGGATCAGCGTTGCGGGAGCCTGCAGACGTGAGTACTTCCCCCTTACAAGCCTTCCGGCTGGTCCTCTAGGACGAACGAAGCTGCAATCAGGTCATCGCCGCTGATGCGGCCACTGCCGCCAACCATGATGGATGTGACTTTCTGAAAGGTCTTCATGTCGGCCTCTGTTATGCGCGCATCGCGCATTCTCGCCCTGAGAGAACCCAGGCGGGTATCGAGGGCTGGCGATGTCTCGACGTCATCGATCATCTTCGATCATCCTGGAGCGCAACGTGAAATCCGCTGCCCGCCGCCATGGCCGGCGGCGGGCGGCAGCTATTCGATCAGTCGTAGACCTTCACAATTTTCCGGGTGCCGGGGTCGACCAGGACGGTGCGGTTGTCGACCACGACGTAGCGGTATTTGACGTTGGGAACTTCGTGCAGCTCGACCGTATCAGGCAAGGCACTGCCGACGTTCAGCTCCACGCCCGGGATCTTCACCGAAGCCAGCGGCTGCTTTTTTACGTATTCGCGGACGACCGTATCCTGCTCCGGTGTGATGACGACATCCTGAGCTGCGGCGGCGCCGACCCCAGCCAAAAGCAACAAGCCTGCAGCGGCACTTGCAAAGTGGATTTTCATGGTTTTCTCCTCGCGTAATCCGGCGACGGCACCACGCCTGTTCGCCGAGGGACCGAACTTGAGATCAGCCAGATTGTTCCTGTGACTTCAGTCCGCGGCGAACCAGACCAAAGTCGGATATCAGCTAAGACCCAAGTCCCGAGGCGGAACGTTCAAGCGGGGCAGGCGTTTCCCAAATGCAACTAAATAAAACAGGAGAGGAACACATGGCCGACGGCCCAACTGTTGTTAATTCTGGTGGTGGGGGCGGCACTGCAATTGCTGTTGTTCTTGCACTTATTGCAGTCGTAGTATTGCTTATTTTTACCGGCGTCATCAATATCCGCGGCGACGGCGGCAAGGATATCGACGTCAAGGTTGAAGCGCCAAAGGTGGAAGCTCCGGCTGCACCTGCAAAGCCTGCGGCACCTGCCCCAGCCCCTGCGAGTGGCGGCTGATCTGCTCGTATCCACGCTTCCGAACTGACCTATGAAAGGAAATTCCCATGACCAGATATTTCGTCAGCGCCGCCGGCGCCCTCGTCCTTATGGCGGGCATCGGCACCTCGTTTGCCGAGGATGTTATTGTTCTCAAGCCCGAACAACAGACGGTCGTTCGCGAATATATCCATAAGCAGAAGCTGGCCTCAGTCAGTTTGCTCGGCGTCGAACTCAACGTCGGCACGGCACTTCCCGACACTGTCGAGCTCCACGCAATCGACGTTCCGGATGTCCGCTACAAGTATACGGTTGTCGGAGATCATGCGGTTCTCGTCGATCCCGACACGCGCAAGGTCGTGCAGATCATCGAGTAACGCGCGAGCCCGCCGCTCCGATCAGGAGCGGCGGGCTTTGGCTGCGCTGTGAAGGCTCTACGGGCAGCCGTTTTCTGAACGGGAGGATGTCTGATGTTTAGCGACAAGGAAACTTGGGTCCTGGAAGCTGCCTTACTCGCGGCAATTCCAATTTGCGTAGCCGTCACCGCACTCGTGGCATTTTTGACCGCGGCCTGGATATGAAAGATCGGAAGAGCGTNAGTTCAGACGTGTGCTCTTCCGATCTGTCCTGGAAGCTGCCTTACTCGCGGCAATTCCAATTTGCGTAGCCGTCACCGCACTCGTGGCATTTTTGACCGCGGCCTGGATATGAATCGCTTCCTGTTTGTGATGGGCGACTTTCTATCCCGGCCACCGGGCTTCTACGTCCTTCTTGTAGCCATGCTGCTCTGTACTGCATTGGTGCCATTCGGCCTGACGAATGTGGTCACCTACGCATTGTCGGTAGCGGCCATCGTGATCACCGGCGTTGTGCTGATCCAGGGTTACCGCGACACGGCCGCCATTCACGCCAAGCTTGATGAGATTATCGTTTCGCTGAATGAGACCAGAAACGATGTCGTCGGCCTGGAGCATGCCGAGCCGGAGGAGATTCGGGAGAAGCTCCAGACACTCGAAGAAGAAGCAATGAAAGCGGTTCGCCCGCCGCATTGACCCTCCGCTGGACTATCTGTCATCCATCAGCAAAAAAGCCCGGGAACCGGGCTTTTTTGCTTCGCGTCTAAATCATTTCGGACTTATCCGAAACGGGAATTTGGTGCCCAGAAGAGGACTCGAACCTCCACTCCTTGCGGAACACGGACCTGAACCGTGCGCGTCTACCAATTCCGCCATCTGGGCTGGTGCGGGCTCATGTAAGCGGGCAAACGATATGTGTCAACGCGCTTTTTCGAGGGCCGCTGCCTGCCGGCTTAGTTTCCCGGGGGTCAGCGCCGCCCCTCACCTGCCTGCCGGCATCCTCTCCCCGTACAGTGACGGGGAGAGGGGCGCTCTCATCGATGATTTTCGCCGGTCACCTGCGTCACAAGAAGAGCGCCGAGGCTGCGGCCAGCCCTTTCTCCCCGTCACTATACCGGGAGAACTGCCCGGCAGGGCAATGAGGGGCAGCGCCGACTTGGCGAATGCGCTGGCCGAAAACCTCACCCCTCCAGCACGTCCTTCGACGCCACAGTGGAATCGGCGTTGAGCTTGTAGATCACCGGCACGCCGGTGCCGAGCTCGAGCTTGACGATCTCCTCGCCGCTCTTGCCGTCCAGCGCCATGATCAGTGCGCGCAGCGAATTGCCATGCGCGGCGACCAGCACGGTGCCGCCTTTCAGCACATGCGACTGCATGTCGTGAAGATAATAGGGCCAGACGCGGGCGCCGGTGTCCTTCAGGCTTTCGCCGCCGGGCGGCGGCACGTCGTAGGAGCGGCGCCAGATGTGCACCTGCTCTTCGCCCCACTTCTGACGCGCGTCATCCTTGTTGAGACCGGAGAGGTCGCCGTAGTCGCGCTCGTTCAGCGCCTGGTCGCGGATCGTCTTCAAATCGCTCTGGCCGACCGCGTCGAGAATGTGCTGGCAGGTTTTCTGCGCCCGGATCAGCGCCGAGGTGAAGGCAATGTCGAATTTCAAGCCGCGTGCCTTGAGCTTCTGGCCGGCTTCCTTGGCCTCCTTGTGGCCCTGCTCGGTAAGGTCGACATCGCGCCAGCCGGTGAACAGGTTCTTCAGGTTCCATTCGCTCTGGCCGTGGCGCACGAGCACGAGAGTTCCCGACATGTTTGCTCCTTCAAAATTATGGATAGTTTAGCTCAAGCCGAGCACGTCCCGCATGGAATAAAGTCCGGGCTTTTTACCGCGCGCCCAGAGCGCGGCCTTGACCGCGCCGCGGGCAAAGATGGCGCGGTCCTCGGCATGGTGCGACAGCATGATGCGCTCGGCGGTTCCGGCCAGGATGACGCTGTGGTCGCCGACCACCGAGCCACCGCGCAAGCTGGCAAAGCCGATCGTTCCTGGCTTGCGCACGCCGGTATGGCCGTCGCGTGACCGCACATCGTTGCCGGCAAGGGAAATGCCGCGTCCCGCCGCCGCCGCTTCGCCGAGCAGCAAGGCGGTGCCCGACGGCGCGTCGACCTTGTGCTTGTGATGCATTTCGAGGATCTCGATGTCGAAATCCTCTGGACCGAGCGCGCGCGCGGCCTGCTCGACTAGCACCGCCAGAAGATTGACGCCGAGGCTCATATTGCCGGATTTGACGATCGTCGCGTGGCGGGCCGCGGCCTCGATCCTGGCGTCGTCTTCCGCCGAGCAGCCGGTGGTGCCGATGACATGGGCAATGCGTGCCTGCGCGGCATAGCCTGCGAATTCGACGGTGGCTGCCGGCATGGTGAAATCGAGCACGCCGTCGGCCTTGGCGAACACCGGCAGCGGATCGTCGCCGATCGTCACATTGATGATGCCGATGCCGGCAAGCTCGCCCGCATCCCTGCCGAGATAGGGCGATCCGGTTCGTTCGACCGCGCCGACGACGCGGGCGCCGGGGATCGAATGGATGGCGCGGATCAGCGTCTGGCCCATGCGGCCGGCCGCCCCCACCACCACCAAGCCCATTTCGCCGGATTCGCTCATGCTGTTCTCCCGATCGCCTTGCTGGCGCGGCTATGCCGGAGTTTGGATTGGCTGGGCGTCGTCGACAAGCCCCAACCCGCTCTTGCCCTGCACGCGGTGGAAGCGGGCATAGACGCTGTGCGGATCGGCCATCAGCCTGGCATGGTTGCCTTCCTCGACCAAGCGGCCCTCTTCAAGTACGATGATGTGGTCGGCGTTGACGACCGTCGACAGGCGGTGCGCGATGACGATGGTGGTGCGCCCTTCCATCACATGGGTCAGCGCTTCCTGGACGCGGGCTTCGGCCTCGTTGTCCAGCGCCGAGGTCGCCTCGTCGAGCAAAAGGATCGGCGCATTGCGCACGATCGCCCGCGCAATCGAGACGCGCTGGCGCTGGCCGCCGGAAAGGGTCGAGCCGCCCTCGCCGACGGGCGTGTCGTAGCCCTGCGGCTGCTGACGGATGAACTCGTCGGCCGCCGCCAGCACCGCCGCCCGCTCGATCTCGGCGTCGGTCGCCGAAAGTCGGCCAAAACGGATGTTGTCGCGTATGCTGCCTTCGAACAGATAGGGCGCCTGCGAGACATAGGCGATCGAGCCGCGCAGCGAGTGCTTGGTGACTTTGGAAATGTCCTGGCCATCGATCTCGATCGAACCCTTGTCGACATCGTAGAAGCGCTGCAGCAGCGCCACGAGCGTCGTCTTGCCGGCACCCGAGGCCCCGACCACCGCCGTAACCTTGCCGGCCGCGGCGGTGAAACTCAGGTTCCTGATCACCGGCATGTCGGCGCTGTAGCCGAACGTCACATTGTCGAAGCGAACCTCGCCGGTGGTGATCCTGGCTTCGACCGCGTCGGGCGCATCGCCCTGTTTAGGCTCCAGGTCGAGCAGCTCGTAAATCATCCGGGCGTTGACCAGGGCACGTTCCATACCGACCTGCGTACGAGCCAGGCGCCGTGCCGGATCGTAGGCCATGATCAGCGCGGTGATGAAGGAAAACACAGCGCCTGGTGGTTGTCCGAGCACCAGCGCCCGGTAGCCGGAATAGGCAAGGACGGAGGTAATGGCGAAACCGCCCAAAATCTCGGAAATCGGCGACAGCCGCTCCGCGACCCGGGCGATCTTGTTGTTACGCTGCTCGGCCGTATCGGCCATGATGCCGATCCGGCGCGCCAGCTCGGCTTCCAGGGTGAAGGCCTTGACGATGGCGATGCCTTGCGTGGCCTCCTGTACGGACCCGTTCAGCCGCGAGTTGATCAGCACCGATTCCCGGTTGATGCGCCGCAATCGGCGGGTGATGTAGACGACGGCCCAGATCAGCGGCGGCCCGATCAGCAGCGAGCTGAGCGACAACACCGGATCCTGGTAGATCATGACGCCAACGAGGGCGATCAGCGAGACCGCGTCGCGGCTGATGGAGGTCAGCGTCAGCGACAGCAGATCGCGAACGCCGCCGACATTCTCGTTGACCTGTGCCGCCAGCCGACCGGAACGCGTATCGTTGAAGAAGTCGACGCCGAGCTTCATCAGATGGTCGAAGCTGCGCTTCTGGTAGCGGGCGACCAGATTGTTGCCGATCTTGGCCAACGCGACCGCCTGGCCGTAACCGGCGAAGCCGCGCAGCACGGAGGCGGCCATGAACCCGGCGCAGATCCAGACGATCATGTCGCCGCGTCGTTCGTAGAAGATCTCGTTGATCATCGGGGCCATGATCCACGCCGTGAAGGCGGTGGTGGCGGAAACAATCAGCAGGCAGCCGACGGCAACGACATAGGTCCAGCGATATTCACTACCGTTTTCGGCCAGGATGCGGCGCAGCACCGCAGTGACCTCAGCTGGCTGGACTTTCAGTTTGAGTGGACTTTGAGCGGTCAAATCGCGGGCGCTTCGTGGTTTGCTAGAGCATGATGCCGAAAAGTGTGAAGCGGTTTTCGGACGACATCATGCTCTATCTCTTTGATTTAGAGCCGGATTCAGATTTCAGGTCGATTCGATCTGAAATCATCCGGCCCTAGGGATGCCAGGCTGGAATTCGGCCCCCTCTTAGCGCCCCGGCTACGGCTTGCCTATGGCGAAACTTCGTCGCGGCCCGAGGTTGGGGTCACGAAAGCGGCAGCCATTTCCAGGAAAATACCCGTTTTCGGGACGAAATGGATCATGCCCGCCAGCGCCGCCCCGCGGTCTGGACGCCGAACAGCGAAGGGTTGCGGGCATAGGCGGCAAGGCCCAGAAGTGCTGCCAGCGGGTGGGTGATGACATAGACCGGCATTGAGGCCATCAGCGCGCTGTGCGGCGCTTTGTCCTCGAAGGCGGCACGGAAATTGCCTTCCTTCAGTGCCGGAACGATCTTTTGCGCGATGCCGCCGGTCAAAAACACGCCGCCGCGGCTCATGAACACCAGCGCGAGGTCGCCGGCGGTGCGGCCGAGGCAGGTGACGAACAGCGCCAGCGCTTCCTCGGCAACCGGGTCGGTCTTGGCCAGCGCCGCCCCGGTGATTTCGGCCGGCGTGGTGAACGGCGCCGGCTTGCCGTCGGCCTTGGCGACCGCCCGGTAGACATTGACCAGACCGCGCCCGCACAGGATCTGCTCGCCCGAAATGCGGCCGTCCAGCTTTTCGATATGCGGGAACACCTCGAAATCGCGCGGCGTCCGCGGACCGATATCCATATGGCCGCCTTCGCCAGGCACCGGGATCCAGTGGTGGAGGGCATGAACCAACCCGGCGACGCCGAGGCCGGTGCCGGGGCCGAGCACGACACGCCCGGCATTCTCCTCCGGCGCGCCGCCGCCGATCTTTTCCATATGCTCTTCGCCGAGCGCCACGACGGCCAGCGCCTGCGCCTCGAAATCGTTGAGCACGACGATGTCGCCCAGGCCCAGATTGGCAAACATCTGCTTCGGCTTCACCACCCAGGGACAGTTGGTAAGCGGGATCTCGTCGCCATCGACTGGTCCGGCGATCGCCAGCACTGCCGAATTCGGCCGGATGGACGACCGGTCGAGCACCGCCGCCTGGATCGCCTCGTCTATGGTGGCGAAATTGGCGGTTTGCACGATATGCGGCTCACCGGCTTCCGAATTTGCGTCGAGCACGATCGAAAAGCGCGCATTGGTGCCGCCGATGTCGCCGATCAGCACTGGAAACCGCAACGCGGTGTCGTCGTCGCCTGACATGCTCTTGCTCGTCCCCTTTGCGGCGCCGTTGCGACCGTTTCAATCGCCCGGTTTTTCAATCGCCCGGTGTTCAATCGCCCGGTGTTCAATCGCCCGGTGTTCAATCGATTGACTAGCGCATGGCCCCGGAAAGGGAAAGCGTCAGTTCGCCATCACTGTCCGACGTTTGCCGGCGGCCGTCGCCTTGGCAGGGGAATGCCGATCTCCGGCGTGGCGGTGAATGCGTTGGCTGCGTTTGGCAACCCGCCCGCATTGCCCGCAATAGGCGGAGGCGCGTCGGGTTCCGGCGCCCTGGCGGCGATCGGCACGCCGCCGCCGCGATAGGTGACGGCTTCGGCCGAGTCGGCATCGGGCTGGTCGAGCACGAACTGGCATTGTTTCGGCAGGTTCGCCATCGTCATCAGGTCGCGCGCCTTGGGCGCGTCCGGGTTCTTGTTGGGCCGCCACGGCTCCTCGGTAAACCACCAGGCCAGCGGCTTGCCGCAGCCGTCATCGTCGGGCGTCGCTTCCTGTCCCTTGCAGTTGGGCGAACCCGGCTGGCAGCCGATGCGGATGTGGAAATGATAGTCATGGCCCCAGAACGGCCGGATTTTTCTCAGCCAGGTACGGTCGCCGGTGACGGTGTCGCACAGCTTCTTCTTGATGCCTGGATTGACCAGGATGCGCTCGACTTCCGGATAGCTCGCGGCGCGCTTCAACAGCTTGGTATGTATCGGCTTCCACAGCCTGTCCTTCACCAGATGCGTCTTGTCGTCGACCATCAGCGTGGCGCTGATGTTTTCGCGCTCCTGGGTCGTAAGCTTGCGGTCGGGCATCGGCGTCAGCCAGATGTCGGCGTCGAGGCCGATCTGGTGCGAGGCGTGCCCGGTCAGCATCGGGCCGCCGCGCGGCTGCGAAATGTCGCCGATCAGAAGCCCCGGCCAGCCGTCGGCGGCGGCATCGCGCGACAGTTTCTCGATCAGCGCGATCATCGTTGGATGACCCCAGCGCCGGTTGCGCGAGGGACGCATCACCTCCCAGTTCTGGCCGTCCATCGGAATGGCGACGCCGCCGGTGAAGCAGCCCTTTGAATAGAAGCCGAAGGATTGCGCCGCAGCCACCGCCGGCAGCTTCTTGGCGCCGAACAGGTCTTTTGCCCGTGGCTCGGCCGTGATTGCGCCCGCCACCAGCCCGGCCAGCGCCACGACCGCCAGCGCCGCCGTCAGGAACGGCCGTCTGCCGGTCAAGGATCGCATCGAAATCGTCATGAACCCCACTGCAAAAGTCCGCAACACAATCGAATCATATCACCCTCGGGCTCGCGTTTCGATTATCTACCTTCATCGGGCTGCGCGGCTCGCCGTCGCGCCAGCTGCCGTCGGCCCACATCCGATCGAACGCCTGGCGGTAGTCCGGATAGCGGAACCGGTAGCCCGCTGCCTTGATCGCGGCGTTGGCGACGCGCTTGTTCTCGCCATAGAAGGACCGCGCCATGGGCGAAAGTTGGGCGGTCTCGAAAGGAATCTCCGGCGGCGGCTCGACGCCCATCAGCGAAGCGGCATAGGTGACGACATCCTGCGGCGGCGCCGGCTCGTCATCGGTGATGTTGAAAATGCCGCCTCTATTGCCACCGATGAGGTGCCAGAGCGCGCCGGCGATGTCGTCGCAATGGATGCGGTTGAACACCTGGTCGGGCTTGACCAGCCGCCTGGCCGTGCCGTTTTCCAGATTGACCAGCGCGTTGCGACCCGGCCCGTAAATGCCGGAAAGCCGCAGGATGGCCACCGGCTTGCCGGTCTCGAGTCCAAGCTGCAGCCAGCCCCGCTCGGCCGCCACTCGCATCGACGAGCGTTTCGACACCGGCCGGCATTCGGCCGTTTCATCGACCCAGGCACCGTCATAATTGCCATAGACGCCGACGGTCGAGAGATAGCCGATCCAGCGAAGCGCCGGCATCGCCTCGATCGCCTTGCGCGCGGCGAGAAGCACAGGGTCGCCGGCCTCCTCCGGTGCCACCGAGACGACGAGATGGGTGGTCTTTTCCAGCGCATCGCCGATTTCAGGGGTCAGGGCGCCGTCGAACAGCAGCGGCGCGATGCCGACCTGCCGCAGCGCGTCGAATTTTTCCAATGAGCGCGTGGTGCCAAAAATGAGATTCTTGTGAAGAGGGGCGCCCACACTACCCCTCCCCACAAGGGGGAGGGAACGTTGCCGCGCGCTCTTACCGATCCCAGTCGCTGGGTCTGCGAAGGTAGGCGCTTCCGCGAGTTCCCCTCCCCCTTGTGGGGAGGGGTTAGGGGTGGGGGTATTCGTAGTGCGCAAACCGTGCCAGCCCGCATTGGCCCGTGCAAAGGCTTTGCCCGAATAGCCGGCGCCAAAGATAAAAACCTGTTTTTCGCTCATGCGTGCGCCTCAATTGGCAATACGGACAGCCATTCGCCCCGCACTGTCGTGTCGGTTTCAGTGTTCGAGTAGATCGCCGCCTGCCTGTTGAATTCGGCGGCCGGCACCAGCCGCGCCAGCGCCCAGATCGCCGCGCCGCGCACCAGCGGCGAGGCGTCGCCAAGGAGGGCGCGCACCGGGCCGGCCAGCGAAACATCGCCGGAATTGCCGGCGGCGGTCAGCACGTTGCGGACAAAGCGGTCGCGGCCGATGCGTTTGATCGGCGAGCCCGAGAAGAAAGACCGGAACGCCGTGTCGTCCAGCTGCAACAGCTCGCCCAGCGGCGGCTCGCGCAGTTCGTCGCGGGCAGCAAGCTTGGCTTCCGAAGCGGCGCGGGCAAACTTGTTCCACGGGCAGGCGGCGAGACAATCGTCGCAGCCATAGATGCGGTTGCCGATCTTTTCGCGGAATTCTTGCGGGATCGGCCCCTTGTTCTCGATGGTCAGGTAGGAGATGCAGCGCCTGGCATCGAGCCGATAGGGCGCCGGAAAGGCATCGGTCGGGCAGGCGTCGAGACAGGCGCGGCAGGAACCGCAATGGTCTACCTCGGTCGCATCGGGCGTGAGCTCAGCCGTGGTGAAGATGGTGCCGAGAAACAGCCAGGAGCCGTGCTCGCGGCTGACCAGATTGGTATGCTTGCCTTGCCAGCCGAGCCCGGCGGCCTCAGCCAGCGGCTTTTCCATCACGGGCGCCGTATCGACGAAAACCTTCACGTCGCCGCCGGCCCGCGCGACGATCTTGCCGGCGATCTCCTTCAGCCGGCCCTTCATCACCTCGTGATAGTCGCGGTTTTGCGCATAGACCGAGATCGCGCCGCGATCGCGCCTTGCCTGCAGCGCACGCGGATCGTGGTCGGGGCCGTAATTCATTGCCAGCACGATGATCGAGCGCACCTCGGGCCACAGCGTCGAAGGCTCGCTACGGCGTTGAAGCGTCTCCGCAATCCACGCCATCGAACCGTGAAAACCATCGGCGACGAATTCGGCCAATCTGGCTGGCGCCAGCGGGATCGCATCGGGCGTGGTGACGGCAACCGCATCGAAGCCGGCGCGCCGCGCCTCGGCGTCGACTAGCGCGCGCAGGGTTTGGCTTCTAGAAGTCGAGGTCCGCATAATGCGACACCGGCGACAGGCCGCGCACCCGGTCGGAGAGCAGCGGCCGGAACGACGGCCGCGATTTCACCCGCGTGTACCATTCGCGCGCCGCGGCATGCTCGCGCCAATCGATCTCGCCGAGATAATCCAGCACCGACAGCGTCGCCGCTGCCGCCAGGTCGGCATAGGTGACCTTGCTGCCGGCCAGCCAATGACGGGTGCCGGCCAGCCAGTTGGTGTACTTCATGTGCTGGCGAATGTTGGCGCGCGCTGCGCGGATCGCCGCCGAATCGGGGGAACCGCCGCCCGCCGTTTCCGGCATCACCGGCTTCAGCACGCGCTCGCGCACCAGATGCCGGGTCACTTCGCTCTCGGCCTTGTTGAGATACCAGTCGGTCAGGCGGCGGATTTCGGCGCGCTGCATCGGGTCTTCCGCAAACAGGCGCTTGTCGCGCTTCAGGACACCACGTGTTTCGTCGAGATATTCAGCGATCACCATGGCGCCGACGATCGGCACGTCGCCTTCGGCCAGCAGGATAGGCAAGGTGCCGGCCGGGTTCAGCGCCAAAAACTCCTTGCGCCGCGTCCACGGTTTTTCCTCGATCAGCGCCAGCTCCTCGCCATATTCGCCGAAGGCGAGGCGCACGAAGCGGCAGGTGGCGAACATCGGGTGATGGAAAAGCGTCAGCATGATTCCGCGATATTAAGGCGCACTGGCGAATCGCCGTCCGCACCGGTAAGTCTTGGCGGCCCGTCATGCGGCCGTCACGGTGCTGCGACCTATAGGGGGACTTCCGCGCCGTGACAAGCAAGCCCTTTTGCCAGCCGTTTCCTTCCGTCCCTTGAATGCCGAGGTTGCCATATGGATAGCCATACCATTGTCGAAGCCCTGCTGCTCGGCCTGCTGGAGGGGCTGACCGAGTTCATCCCGGTCTCCTCGACCGGCCATATCCTGCTCGCCGGCCATTTCCTCGGCTTCCATTCCACCGGCAAGGCCTTTGAGATCCTGATCCAGCTGGGCGCCATCCTGGCGATCCTCAGCGTCTATTTCCGCCGCCTGTGGCAGATGCTGCTCGACCTGCCGCATGATCGGCTGACGCGGCATTTCGTCATCGGCATCCTGATTGCCTTCCTGCCGGCCGCCATCATCGGCGCGCTGGCGCATGATTTCATCAAGACGGTGCTGTTCGAATCGCCAAGGCTGATCTGCATCATGCTGATCGTCGGCGGCGTCGTGCTGTTGGTCGTCGACCGCATGAAGCTGCAGCCGGTCTACCGCGACGTCGAGCGCTTCCCGACAAGGCTTTACCTGCAGATCGGCCTGTTCCAGTGCCTGTCGCTGATCCCCGGGACGTCGCGCTCCGGTTCGACCATCGTCGGCGCGCTGCTGCTGGGCGTCGACAAGCGCGCGGCGGCGGAATTCTCCTTCTTCCTCGCCATCCCGACCATGGTCGGCGCCTTCGCCTTCGATCTGTTCAAGAACCGCAACGTGCTGAGCAGCGCCGACCTGCCGATCATCGCTATCGGCTTCATCGCCGCCTTCCTTACCGCGCTGATCGTCGTGCGCTTCCTGCTCGATTACGTCTCGCGCAACGGCTATTCGCTGTTCGGCTGGTGGCGCCTGGTGGTGGGCACTGTGGGGTTGGTGGCGCTGATGACCTGGGGGTGAGCTTTACCCTCCCCCCTGTGGGGGTCCGAAGGACGGGCGAGACAGGCGGCTCGCCCCGGTCAGTCGATCCGCAAAGCGGATCGGGGTGGGGGTCGGCGCCACACCCCCGCCCCGTTTCGCCAACGACGCGTCGCTTGCTCACCGACCCTCCCTACAAGGGGGAGGGTAAAGGCCGCTAACTCCTCCCATAAAACGCGTTCTCGACATGCACAGGCCAGCGCCAGGGCAGCACCGCGATCATGTCGAAGCGCATCGACAATCTGCCGTAGTCCGGCTGCCGCGACAGCCAGATGTCGGCGGCGCCCTCGATGCGGCGCTCCGATTCGTGGCCGATCGCCTCCATCGCTTCCATCAGCGTGCGCCGCGCCTTGACTTCGACGAACAGCACCAGGTCGCCGCGCCTGGCGATCAGGTCGATCTCGCCGAAGCTGGTGCGATGCCGGCGGGCGAGGATGCGATAACCGTTCAGCATCAGCGCCGCTGCCGCCAGCCACTCGCCGCGATGGCCGCGCCGATAGGCTTTTTGGCGGCTGGCGGCCGGGCGCTCAGCCACCTTCGCCTTCTCCAACCGCATCCCTGAGTTCCAGCAGCCGCCGGTAAAGCGCCTGCTTCTGCCCGCCAGTCATCTTCGCCGCCTCCGCCGCCGCCTTGGACGCCGGCATTTCGGCGGCCAGCGACAGCAGCAGCCTGTCGATGTCGGCGGGTTGGTCGGGCTTGATCTCGGCGGGCCCGACGCAGATGACGATCTCGCCCTTCGGCGTGTCAGCCGCCGCATAGTGGTCGGCCAGCGCCTGCAGCGTTCCCGTCCGCATCTCTTCAAAAGTCTTGGTCAGCTCGCGGCCGATGGCGGCCTTGCGCGCGCCGCCCAACGCCTCGACCATGGCGACCAGCGTTTCGGCCAGCCGACGCGGCGACTCGAAGAAGATCAGCGTTGCCGGCACCGCCCTGAACGTTTCGAGCTTTGTCAGCCGCTGCCCAGATTTCACCGGCAGAAACCCGGCAAACAGGAAGGCGTCGGACGGCAGGCCCGACGCCGTCAGCGCCGCCAGCGGCGCCGATGGGCCGGGGATCGGCACCACGCGCAGGCCGCGCTCCAGCGCTTCGCCGACCAGCCGGTAGCCTGGGTCGGAGATCAGCGGCGTGCCGGCATCCGAAATTAGCGCCACGCTCTGCCCGGCCTCGAGTGCCGCGATCAGCTTCGGTCCGGCCTCGCCGGCATTGTGTTCATGATAGGCCGTGGTGCGGCGGCGGATGCCGTAGCGGTCGAGCAGCACGCGCGAGACGCGGGTGTCCTCGCAGGCGACGACGTCGGCGGCCGCCAGCGTTTCCAGCGCGCGCAGCGTGATGTCGGAGAGATTGCCGATCGGCGTCGCCACCAGATACAGCGCCGGCGCCAGCGGCCGGACTGCGATCTCGGTCTGCCCGATCACATAGCTGCGTTTCTCGCCGGTCACCGGGTCTCTCCATTTCGCCCTGTTTGGCATGGCGCGCGCCGGGTTGCAAAACTCCCGAACGTCGGGCCAAACCTGACGCCGATGTAACCCGGCGGCCATGTCTTTGCCACAGTGGGGAACGAAAGCGTGGCTGGCGGATTGAATACCTGAGTCTCTTGAGGAGGAGGACAGGATGGACAGCCTGGAATTGCAGGACGTTTTCGAGCCCTATTATGCCGAGCGCAAGCGCTTCACTGCGCGAAAGGGCAAGCGTGCGCTCGCCGAAAGCGACACCGGCCTGGCCAGTCGGACGGCCACCGCCTTGCCGACGAATGTCAGGCTTTCGGACAACAAACCGGACAGCACGACGGAGCACTGACCGTACGATGCCCAATCGTTTCGATATCTTCATCACCCGTCTTGAAACGAAGAGCGCCCGCGAAGGCGCGCCGCCGCATCCGATGAACGACCAGAACAGCGTCCGCCGGGACAAGAGCGACGCCAAGCCGGCCCGGACCGGAGAGGCGCATGCCGAGAAACACCGCGGCAAGCGCCGCTTCAAGCACGACGCTTGACCTTCGCGATTGGCGAGGACCACCCTCACTTCGTCATCACGGGCGAGCAAGGAGCGAAGCGACGCGGCGCAGACTCGAGGATGACGAACGCGTGGTTGCGAAGCCCCCATAGTTCAATCGAGATATCGCGAAGCCCGTGCCTTCAGAAGGTCGATCAACTCCGGATCCATGGATCCGTAGTCATCCGGGATGTCGAGGCAGATGACGCGGGCCTTCTTCAGGCTCTCCTTGAATTCTTCTGCAGCTTGGTGCGGTGCGCTTTTTCCATCACGAAGACGATGTCGGCCCAGGCGACCAGTTCATGCGTCAGCGGCGTGTCTGCATCGTGATTGGTGCCGGCCGACTCGACCTCGATATCCCTACGTTTGGAGAACACCTGCTCGGCGGTCGGGCTGCGCAAGCGGTTCTGGCTGCAGACGAACAGGACGTTCTTCGCCGACTACTCATCCCAGATCTTACGCAGATTTTTGCTGAGAGGGATGTACTGATCAAATGTGAGTCCATTCAGATCAAACTCGAGCAACTCATCCTTGGCGATTCCGCGAAGCTTATTTCCAATATATGTTATGAAACTGAGGACAACGCTGAATTCGCTCAAGTGGGTCAATTTTAGTTTCGATGTGACCGTTGCGTTCCTGATGAAAATCGCCTGAGCCTCAAAGAGGTCGTCTTGCTCTGGAGATCTCAAGATTTCGGTCAATCCAAACTCGAACACATCATCCGTGTTCAATGTCATCAAGGTCTCGTGGATCAGGAACGTCATCGCAGGAGTCACCTCGGATGCGGCGCTGGCACGCCAGCGGTTCAACAAGTCGACTTTCTAACATCCTTGCTCAAGCCGATAAATCGTCCAACAGCCCGGCCATTTGCCCTGTGGGCTCACCGCGCCAAATCCGCCACCACGGCATCGAGCACGATCATTCCGGCTGGCGTGGCGCGTAGCCTGGCATTGCCGATCGGCGCCACCAGCCCCTCATCCTGCAGCACGGTCAGCCGGGCGCTCGACAGGCCGCGCCCGGAAAACGCCTCGTAGCGGGAAAGGTCGATGCCTTCGGCCAACCTCAGCCCCATCAGCAGGAACTCGTCGGCTTCTTCGGAGCGCGTCAGGATCTCGCCGCCGGTGACGCCATGGCCCCTGGCCTCCACCAGATTGGCCCAGGTCTCCGGCATCCGCTCGGCGATCGTCACAACACGGTGGCCGTTCTCGATAAAGCGGCCATGCGCGCCCGGTCCGACGCCGACATATTCGCCATAGCGCCAATAGGTCAGATTGTGCCGGCTCTCGGCGCCCGGCCTGGCGTGGTTGGAAATCTCATAGGCCGGCAGGCCATGCGCCGCGGTGACCTCCTGAGTCAGCGCATAGAGATCGGCGGCCCGGTCATTATCGGGGATGATGAATTTCTTCGCCGCATGAAGGGCATGGAACGGCGTGCCTTCCTCGATGGTCAGCTGGTAGAGCGACAGATGGTCGGCGGCATGGCCGATCGCCTGTTCGAGCTCCGCCTGCCAGTCGTCCAGCGTCTGGCCGGGGCGGGCGTAGATCAGGTCGAAGGAAAGTCTTGGGAATATGTCCCGTGCCAGGCCAATTGCATGCAGCGCCTCGTCGACATTGTGCAGCCGGCCGAGGAAGCGCAGATCCTTGTCGTTCAGCGCCTGCACGCCGAGCGACACACGGTTGACGCCGGCGGCGCGGTAGCCGCGAAAGCGCTCGGCCTCGACCGAGGACGGATTGGCTTCCAGCGTCACCTCGATGCCGTCGGGCACCGTCCAGTTCTTCGCCACGGCGTCCAGCACCGCCGCCACCGTTTGCGGCTGCATCAGCGACGGCGTGCCGCCGCCGAGAAAGATGCTGGTCACTTCGCGCGGCCCGGTCCGCTCGCTCATGGTCTTCAGCTCGGTCTCGAAGGCGCGGGCAAAGCGCTCCTGGTCGACCGGCTGGTGACGGACATGGCTGTTGAAGTCGCAATATGGGCATTTGGCCGCGCAGAACGGCCAATGGATGTAGACGCCGAAACCCGGGCTGCGGTCCAGCGACATCAGGCTGAGCCTAACCTGGCGCGGGCGAATTTCTGGAAGGCGCGGGCGCGGTGCGACAGCGCCGTCGGCTGCCCGGGCTTCCAGCCATGTTTTTCCTCAGCGCTCACCTCGCCGAACGTCTTGTCGAAACCGTCCGGCAAAAACACCGGGTCGTAGCCGAAGCCCAGTTCGCCGCGCGGCGGCCAGACCAGCGTTCCCTCAGCCTCGCCGCGATAATATTCAGCCTCGCCATTGGGGAAGGCCAGGCAGATGACGGCGACGAACCGCCCCTTGCGCTGCGCTGGCTTGGCGGCGCCGACCTCCTGCAAGGCCACTTCGGTGCGCTGCATGGCCATGCTGAAGTCGCGGCTGCCATCGGGAGCTTCGGCCCAATTGGCGGTGTAGACGCCGGGGGCGCCGTCGAGCGCGTCGACGCACAGGCCCGAATCGTCCGACAGCGCCGGCAAGCCGGTCGCCTTAGCCGCGGCGAAGGCCTTGATGTAGGCGTTTTCCTCGAAGGTGGTGCCGGTCTCCTCCGGTTCCGGCAGGCCGTAGTCCTTGGCCGACTTCGCCTCGAAGCCGAACGGACCCATCAAATCGGCGAATTCGCGCAGCTTGCCCTCATTGTGACTGGCAACGACGATCTTCTTTCCATCGAGAGAATGCATCAAAGGCCCCAGATCCTTGGCTCGGCGAATTCGATCGAATTGCCCGAGGGGTCGCGTATGTAGATCGAACGCCCGCCCTGCGGCCATTCGAATTCGCTTTCGATGGCGATGTTTTTCGCCTCAAGTTGCGCCTTCCTCTGTGCGAGTTCATCCGCACTTGCGGCAAAGCAGAGATGGCCCTCGCCGACCGTGCCATGCGGCGGCACTTTCAGCCGCGCATCCGGTGCCGGCGGGATTTTGGTGGCTTCGGCGTTGAAGATGAGCAGTACGCCCGGGCCGCAGCGGAAGAAGAGATGGCGGCCGTCGACCTTGCCGAGGAGAGGGAGGCCGAGGACGTTGGAGTAGAAGGCTTCGGCAGCGGCGAGATCCGTGACGTAAAGCGCTGACTCAAGAATAGCGGAGGGTTGCATCAGGCGCCCCCCTCTGCCCTGCCGGGCATCTCCCCCGCAAGGGGGGAGATTGGCAGTTCCGCTGGCGGCGTCTCAACGTTGATGGTTGGCGAAAACGGTAGCGACCTCTGATCTCCCCCCTTGCGGGGGAGATGGCCGGCAGGCCAGAGGGGGGTGTGAAGGATCGCCGACGTCATCACGTTAAATTCAATCAGGCCACAGCCATCTGCTGCAAGCTCACCAGCCGCTGAATGCCCTTCTTTGCCAGGCCCATCAGCTCCGCGAACTGCCCTTCCGAGAACGGCTCGCCCTCGGCGGTGCCCTGGATCTCGACGATGCCGCCCTTGCCGGTCATGACGAAATTGGCGTCGGTGCCGGCAGATGAATCCTCGATGTAGTCGAGGTCGATGACCGGCTGGCCGTCATGGATGCCGCAGGAAATTGCCGCGACATGGTCTTTCAGCACCTTGGCAACGCTGGCCATCTGCCGCGCTTCCATCCAGCGCAGGCAATCGTAAAGCGCCACCCAGCCGCCGGTGATCGAGGCCGTGCGGGTGCCGCCATCGGCCTGGATGACGTCGCAGTCGACGGTGATCTGCTGTTCGCCCAGCGCCTGCAGGTCGACAACGGCGCGCAAGGAGCGGCCGATCAGCCGCTGGATTTCCAGCGTGCGGCCGCCTTGCTTGCCGGCCGAGGCTTCACGGCGCATGCGCTCGCCGGTCGAACGCGGCAGCATGCCGTATTCGGCCGTCACCCAGCCCTTGCCGGAATTGCGCATCCAGCCCGGCACCTTTTCCTCCAGGCTCGCCGTGCACAACACATGCGTGTCGCCGAATTTCACCAGGCACGAGCCTTCCGCGTGTTTGGAGACGCCGCGCTCGAAGGAGATGGCGCGCATTTCGTCGGCTTGGCGTTTGGAAGGGCGCATCGAGGCCTCTTTCTGTTCTTTTACGGTTGCGTCGGCGGCTTGTAGACGCATGCAGCCCATGGCGCAAAGGAAAAGGCCGGGCGATCTGGCACAGACGCCGGGTTGCGCGGGGGCGATGGAAGTCTATATCCTTGAGCCGGAGGTTTTTGGCTCGAATGACCAAGGCAGTCACCGAACCCAGTCTGCTGGCGCCCGCGCTGCAATCGCTCGACATGCGTTCGCGCGACATTTTCCGGCGCATCGTCGAATCCTATCTGAAGGACGGTGAGCCTGTGGGATCGCGCAGCCTGTCGCGCATCCTGCCGTCGTCGCTGTCGCCGGCGACCATCCGCAACGTGATGAGCGACCTCGAGCATCTCGGCCTGATCTATGCCCCGCACATCTCGGCCGGGCGCCTGCCGACCCAGACCGGCCTGCGCTTCTTCGTCGATGCCTTCATGGAGTTTGGCGATCTCTCCGACGAGGAACGCCGGGTCATCGAGGCGCAGGTGCGCGCCTCCGGCTCGGGCGCGACGCTGGAACACATGCTGACCGAGGCCAGCCAGATGCTGTCGGGCATGTCGCGCGGCGCCGGCCTGGTGCTCGCCACCAAGAACGAGGTGGCGCTGAAGCACATCGAGTTCATCCAGCTCGAGCCGACCAAGGCGCTGGCGGTGATGGTGTCGCAGAATGGCGATGTCGAGAACCGCGTCGTCGACCTGCCGGCCGGCATCACCGTCTCGCAGCTGCACGAGGCCTCCAACTTCCTCAACGCCCATATCAGGGGCCGCACGCTCGCCGAGGCGCGCATCGAGATCGCCCGCATCAAGGACGAGACCAGGGCAGCGCTGGACACGCTGTCGCAGGATCTGGTCGAGAAAGGCCTGGCGGTGTGGGCCGGCGCCGATAGCGGCCTGCCGGCGCGCCTTATCGTGCGAGGCCGCGCCAATTTGCTCGAAAACGTCACCGCCCAGGCCGATATCGAATTGCTGCGCCACCTGTTCGAGGATCTGGAGACGCAGGACGGGCTGATCCAGCTGCTCGACCTCGCCGAGGACGGCCCCGGCGTGCGGATCTTCATCGGCTCGGAAAACAAGCTGTTCTCGCTCTCCGGCTCGTCGCTGGTCGTGGCGCCTTACCGCGACAAGGACGCCCGCGTCGTCGGCGCGCTCGGCGTCATCGGCCCGACCAGGCTGAATTATGCCCGCATCGTGCCGATGGTCGACTACACGGCCCAATTGATTACCCGGATGTTAAGATAATTCCGAAGCCGGGATCACCGTAAAGGAGGGCGCAGAATGGCGCTTGAATCGTTCAAGGCCCAGATCAGCATGCTGCTCGAAGAAATGGTCAACCAGCCGGAGGACGAGCACGAAATCCAGGAGCAGCTGCGCGAAAAACTGCGCGAAATGCGCGCCATGGGCTTGCCGCTGCCGGAAGATCTCGTCGCATTGGAAAAGCGTCTCGACGACGATCTGGACGTCGAAGAGGAAAGTTGAGCGGTTCTCTCGTCGAATCTGCGCGCGCGCACGCTTCTCTTTTGCGGCGGCTGCACAATATCTCCCTTGTGCATGACGCGCCGACCGGCGCGAGTTCGAGGAGAACAGCATGATCCGGATTGCCGGCTTGGCAGGCCTTGCCCTGCTTCTGGCCACCAGCACCTTCGCCCAGGAGGCCGATCAACCGCTGCTGACCGGCAAGGACGCTTTCGGCGACTGGAAGGCCGACAAGCCAGGTGTGCGCCGGCTGATCAAGCCGGATGATCTGCAAAAGCCCAACATGACCGAATCCGCCTCCAACAGCGCCGGCCTTGGCGATCGGCCCGAGGGCGCGAAGCCCGTCCTGCTGCCTGGGTTTTCGGCCGAACTGGTTGCTTCCGGCATTTCCAATCCGCGGGTCGTGCGCGTGGCGCCGAACGGCGACCTGTTCGTCGCCGACAGCGACGCCAACCAGATCCGCGTCTATCGGCTGGCCAAGGGTAGCGCGAAGCCGGCCGAAGAGGGCATTTTTGCCGACAATCTCAACCAGCCCTATGGCATCGCCTTCTACCCGCCTGGCGACAAGCCGCAATGGGTCTACGTCGCCAACAACGACAGCGTGGTCCGCTACGCCTATCGCGACGGCGACCTTAAAGCCTCTGGCGAACCGGAGACGATTGTCTCCGACATCCCTACCGGCGGCCACTGGACCCGCGATATCTCCTTCTCGCCGGACGGGAAGACGCTGTATCTCTCGGTCGGCTCCGGTTCTAACGTCGCGGAGGGCATGGGGAAGGCACCGAATAGCGGCCTTGACGCCTGGGCAAAATCACAGCCACTCGGCGCCACCTGGGGTTCCGAGGATGGCCGTGCCGACGTGCTGGCCTTCGGCCCCGACGGCAAGAATGGCCGCATCCTCGCTACCGGCCTGCGCAATTGTTCGGGCATGACCGTGCAACCGGCCACCGGCGCGCTGTGGTGTGTCGTCAACGAGCGCGACGGTCTCGGCGACGATGTGCCGTTCGAATATGCCACCTCAGTCAAGGACGGCGCCTTCTATGGCTGGCCCTGGTATTATATCGGCGCCAACGAGGACCCGCGTCACGAGGGCGCGCGCCCAGACCTCGCCGGCTCGGTCGCCGTGCCCGACGTGCTGATGCAGGCGCATTCGGCGCCGCTCAACATCGCCTTCTATGACGGCGACAATTTTCCGGCCGAGTACAAGGGCGATGCTTTCGTCGCCCTGCACGGCTCCTGGAACCGTGGTATGAGGACCGGCTACAAGGTGGTGCGGCTGAGATTCAGCGACGGCAAGCCGACCGGCGAGTACCAGGATTTCATCACCGGCTTCGTCCTCTCCGACGACGCCGTCTGGGGCCGGCCGGTCGGCGTCGCGGTGGCCAAGGACGGCGCGCTTATCGTAACCGAGGATGGCAACGGCACCATCTGGCGCATCACCCATGTCGATGGCCCATCCTGAGCCGGCGAACAGCGCAATCCGGCCCTAATGCACGTCCCGATGGATCACCTTGGGATAGGTATGGATCACCTCGGCCGATGAGCGCGGTCATCGAAACCGGTATCCCTGAGATTGAAGAGGCCGACCGAGGCGAAGGACTTCTTCGCCCCTTGCGCGAAGCGGCCGCCGCTGAAATCGTGTTCGTAAAGCGTCACCGTGACGTGGCCGGCATTGAGCTTCGGCACGTAAACACTGCTGATGGTGTCGTTGGCGACGCCAAGCTGGTTGACGTTGAAGCGATAGAGGTCCTGCACCATGCGCCGGGCCGCATTGCCATTGATCATCCAGTATTCGCGGCGCGATGCGCGATGAGTTTGAGCGGCGCCTTGCGGCCAAGCCCGAGCCAGTGCTCGAACACCATCACATTGGCGCCCCACGGATAGGGATAGTTGGACTTGTCGATGATGCGTGGCGGGCCATCCTCGGCAACCTCGGCGGTATCGACATAGTCCAGCCATTGCAGCTGGAACGACGCTTCCACGTTGAGGTCGGTACTGCGCGGATCGGCAGCGATGATGCGCCAGTCGGAGACCGGCGGATATTTGGTGTGGAGGTCGATGTAGAATTCGCCTTTGGCGGTGTCGTCGGGGTCCATCTTTTGCGGTCCGTCACGCTCCATCGCCACCAGCCGCACCTTGAAGCGGTTGTTGACGACCAGCGGATAGATCATCGGACGAACGGGGTAGGCGCCAGGGTTCCGGCTGTCGGTAAAATATCCAGTCTGCGGAACGACATCGCTATCGCCCTTGTCGAACAGGCTGAAAGCCTGACGCCCCTCGAACCACAGATACCATTCCAGCTCGTGGACGTGACCGCGTGCTTCGGAATAGTTGTTGGGCATCCACTTCATGAGCTGGATGTGAAGTCTTTTGGCTAACATGGGTGCTCCTGCCGTTCGGAGCCATGCGAGATAGCCGACCGCCTTCGGGGCGTAAGTGAACCATCTCTCGCTTTCAGGCGAGGATGACCGGCTTTCATGCCCTGCTTGGCGCAATCGAATCCGTTTTGCCGTTGCAGGCTTTCATGGCATCAGAGTCGTTTCACGAGGTGCGACCGTCATGACCCTCACCGGCTTCCTTGCCTATAGTGCTGCGCTGGGCATCGCCGCCGCCATTCCCGGGCCCGGCGTCACCGCGCTTGTGGCGCGGGCGCTCGGATCCGGCTTCCGCTCATCGCTGGCGATGTCGTTCGGCCTGATGCTCGGCGACCTCATTTATCTCACCGCGGTGGTGCTCGGCCTTGCCTTTGTCGCGCAAAGCTTCGGCATGGTGTTTCTCGCCATCAAATGGCTGGGCGTCTCCTATCTCGCCTTCCTCGGCTGGCGTTTCTGGACGGCCGGGATCACGCCCGAGACTGTCGAGGCCAGGAAAGGCAAGGGCGGCCTGGTATCGAGCTTCCTTGCCGGCCTCACCGTCACGCTGGGCAACCCGAAAACGATGATCTTCTACCTCGCCATCACGCCGACCATCGTCGACCTGAAGACCATCACGCTCGCCGACTACGGCATCCTGGTCGCGCTCACCGTTATCGTGCTCTTCGTGGTGCTGGTGCCCTATCTGGCGCTGGCCGCCAAGGCGCGCTGGTTCCTGAAATCGCCACGCGCGCTAAAGGCGCTGAACCGCACCGCCGCCGGCTTCATGGTGGGCGCGGCCGCTGCCATTGCCGCACGTCAGTAGATCGGTTCAGGCCCATCCATTCCGCCGATCGGTCCATCCGGAAAATGCGGCTTGAGGGGACAAGCGTTTTCAGCAAGCGGCCCACTCGATATTTTCGGCCGGCAGCCTATCTTGCGCGGGCGAAAGCCCTATTCTGTCCGCCGACGCCAATTGCCTGATCTGATTTGGGAGCGAAACCAATGAACAAGCCTTCCGCGCGCGTGCCCGGCCGCGGCCGTGTCTACAACTCGATCACCGAGACGATCGGCGACACGCCGCTGGTGCGGCTCGACAAGTTCGCCAAGGAGAAGGGCGTCGTTGCCAACCTTCTTGCCAAGCTCGAATTCTTCAATCCGATCGCCTCGGTCAAGGACCGCATCGGCGTTTCCATGATCGAGGCGCTGGAAGCGTCGGGCCGGATCAAACCCGGCAAGACGACGCTGATCGAGCCGACCTCGGGGAATACCGGCATCGCGCTCGCCTTCGCCGCCGCCGCCAAGGGCTACAAGCTGATCCTGACCATGCCCGAAACCATGTCGGTGGAGCGCCGCAAGATGCTGGCGCTGCTCGGCGCCGAACTGGTGCTGACGGAAGGGCCGAAAGGCATGAAGGGCGCCATCGCCAAGGCGGACGAGCTGGCCGCCACCTTGCCCGACGCCGTCATCCCGCAGCAGTTCGAAAACCCGGCCAACCCGGAGATCCACCGCCGCACCACCGCTGAGGAGATCTGGAACGACACCGATGGCGGGGTCGACATCTTCGTCGCCGGCATCGGTACCGGCGGCACGATCACCGGCGTCGGCCAGGTGCTGAAGCAACGCAAGCCCTCGGTGCATGTCGTCGCCGTCGAGCCGGAGGCCTCGCCGGTGCTGTCGGGCGGCCAGCCCGGCCCGCACAAGATCCAGGGCATCGGCGCCGGCTTTGCGCCCAAGATCCTCGACACCTCGATCTATGACGAGATCGTCAAGGTCTCCAACGAGGATTCGGTCGCCAACGCCCGCCTCGTCGCCCGCCTTGAAGGCGTGCCGGTCGGCATCTCGTCGGGCGCTGCCCTGCAGGCCGCCATCGCCGTCGGGTCGCGGCCGGAGAACAAGGGCAAGAACCTAGTGGTGATCATCCCGTCCTTCGCCGAGCGCTATCTGTCGACGATCCTGTTCGACGGGCTGGGGGCTTAACGTCTTAACTGGATAGGCGGCGATCCTTCGCACCCCCCTCTGCCCTGCCGGGCATCGGGGGGTGCTGTCCCTCCGACATCGGAAGTCTCATGGCTGGACCGCAGAAAACCCGGCCGTGGCGTCCGCCACCGGCTTGAGCGGGAGGCGGCTTCAGGGTCAAATCGCCCCGGCCTGCTTCGCGCGGGCAGGGGGAGAATCACATGTACAAGCTTTACACGCGCCCAGGCAGCGGCGGTTTTGTCGTCGAGGCCGCATTGGCGCTGGCAAACGCGCAATTCGACCAGATCGATGTGCCCAAGAAGGATCCGCCGGACCCGGCTTTCCTCGACATCAGCCCGTTGAACCAGGTTCCGGTGCTGACCTTGCCCAACGGTCAATCGATAACCGAATCGGCGGCGATCTGCATCCTGCTTGCCGAGCGCCATCCGGAGGCGGGTCTGGCGCCGGCCGCCGGATCGCCGGATCGCGCCGGTTTCCTGCGCTGGATGGCGTTCATGTCATCGGTGCTCTACCCCGCCATCCTGCGCCTCTACTATGCCCATCGCTACACCGCCGATGCCGACGGCAAGAAAGCCGTCAAGCAGGCAGCCATTGCCGAGATGGACCGCGGCTTCGCCATTGTCGATGCAGCCCTCGAGGGGCGCGGCTGGCTGGTCGGCGACGCGATGTCGCTGGCCGACATCTACCTCGTCATGCTGGTGGCCTGGCACCCCGATATGGACAACGCGCGAGCCGACTGGCCGAACATCGAACGCTTATGGTCGGCGCTGCGCGCGCATCCGCTGATGAAACGGCTCAACACCACGCATGAGATGTGGCCGGCCTGAACGGACGCTTCAATTTCGCAGGATCGCCCGTTTCGCCTGCAGGAAGCGGCGCACGGCGGGGTCGCGTTCAAGGCCGATCGCCCGGTCATAGGCTTCGACCGCTTGCGCCGCATTGCCGAGCCTGGCCAGCAGGCCGGCGCGAGCGGCCCAATAGGGCTGATAGTCGTTGAGCCGCTTGTCGTCGCCCAGCACGTAGAGCGCCGCCAGTCCTGCCGCCGCCCCTTCGGCCTCGGCAATCGCCACGGCGCGGTTGATCGAAATCACCGGCGAGCCTGATATCGCCGACAGCGCATCGTAGAAGTTACGGATCGCCGCCCAATCGGTTTGGCCGGTCCGTCGCCGCGTCGCATGCACCGATTGTACCGCCGCTTCGAGCTGGTAGCGGCCGATGACGCCAATGGTGGCGGCGTGGCCCAGCAGCGACTCGGCTTCGTCGATCAGCGCGTGATCCCAAAGACGGCAATCCTGTTCGGCGAGCGGCACATAATCTCCAGCCGCATCGCGCCGCGCCGGGCGGCGCGCCTCGGCAAACAGCATCAGCGCCAGCAGGCCGAGCGCTTCCGGTTCGTCCGGCATCAGCGATGCCACCAGCCGCCCGAGCCAGATGCCTTCGGTCGCCAGATTGCGCGCTCTCGTCTCGGTCCCTGCCGGGTCGGTCCAGCCTTCGGCGAAAGCCGCGTAGATCGCTTCCAGCACCGTTCCCAGCCGCTCGCCGAGTTCGGCGCGATCCGGCACGCGGAACGGAATGCCGATCTCGCGGATGCGGCTCTTGGCGCGCACCAGACGCTGGCCCATCGTCGCCGGCGAAACCAGGAAGGCCGAGGCGATCGTCGCCGCGTCGAAACCCAGAACCGTCTGCAGGATCAGCGGCGCCCGCACGCTGGCTTCGATCGCCGGATGCGCACAGGCAAACATCAGCCTGAGACGTTCGTCGGGAAGGTCTTCGTCTTCCATGCTCGCCTCCATCTCCTCGGCCATCAGCTTGAGATGAGATCGGAAGAGCACACGTCNCGCCACGGCCAGCAGCCATGCTTCCGGCTTCTCGGGCACGCCGGTCTGTGGCCAGCGCTCAAGGGCCGCGGCAAAGGCCTCGGCCAGCGCGTCCTCGGTGCCGGCTACGTCGCGGGTGCGCGCAGCAAGGTAGGCGACCAGCTTGCCGTAACTCTGCCGGGCGGCCGCTTCGGCCGCCGCCCGCGCGACGTTCGGGCGATTGTCCATCACGGTGTCATTTCTTGGGCATGTAGTCGGCCATTTCCCAGATCGGCCGCAACTCGACCGTGCCGGCGCTCGCCGCCGGACAGCGCGCCGCCCAGTCGATGGCGGTATCGATATCGGCCGCCTCGATCATGTAGAAGCCGGCAAGCTGCTCCTTGGTGTCGGCATAGGGGCCGTCGATCACGTTGGTCTTGCCGTCTGTGATCCGCACCGAGGTGGTCGCCTGGGTCGGGCGCAACCGTTCGCCGGCGAGCCATGCGCCGGATTTCTTCAACGCTTCGGTATAGGCGGCATATGCTGCGCTCATCTGCCGAGCCTTCTCGATTGGCGTGTTCGCCTGCGCGGCTTCGTCGCTGTTGATCAAAAGCATGTATCGCATGGGTCTTCTCCCGTGGTTTCGAAGGCCGCATCCTATTGGGGCCAGACGTATGTCGCGCGGCGGCGGCCGATTTCGACAGGCTTCAGAAAAAACTTTCGCCTCCGCCAGGAGATTTCGCAAGGACCAGATGTTCCTCCGTCTGCTGGCGGATGACCGGCAGCGGACTGGCCGTGGCTCCGCACAGCACTATCCTCTGTCGTTGGCGGGCACGTCACACGAGGCATGGGAGAAGAGAATGGAACTCATGACCCACAAGAAATTCAAGAACGGCCGGTTGATGCCATGCGGCAAAGGCACGGTCGTCAGCGGTGCGAAAGGCACCGTCTATCTCTGCGGCAACACCGCGACATCGGCTGCCTACGATCCGGCCGGCAAGAAGGGTGGCGGCTTCGCCGGCGATGCCGCGGCGCAGTGGCGGGAAGTTCTCGGCAACATCAAATCGGATCTGGAAGAACTTGGCAGCGGGCTCGATCATCTCATCAGGCTGACCTTTTTCGTCAAAGGGCCCATTTCCCGACGGCGGCGTCCTCAGCTCGCCTAATTTTCGTCTCGACGTGCTGGACGCGTTTTTCGCCGAGCATTGTCCGAAGCATTGTAGCGACAACAATCCGCCGCCTTCGGAGGCAATCGGCGTCGCAGCGCTTGCCCAGGCAGACATCGTCATCGAGATCGTCGCCGTCGCGGCGCTGCCGGACTGAGGCGCGAACGAACAGGCCGGCCTTGCGCGACGTCGCCATTGCGATCGAAGCGCGTCGGCCGCCGCGCCGGTGCGGGTTTTGCACCAGGCCTCGGCCATGCCCAGTGAGCGCCCGGCGACGAGCAGGATCAGGCGTGGCTCGCTCTCCAGCAATTGCACGATGCGGCCGCCGAAAATGCCATAGCCGCCAACGACCAGAAGCCTCATCGCGCCGCTCTTTTTGCGTATGTCGTTTTCCCAGAACGGAGGTCATTTTTGGGTGACATGCGATTAGCCGATCACGCGCGCACGTATCGCGGCGGACAGGATCTCGCAACTGTCCTTGCGGCCGAACATGCGTAGCGGTTTTTGGCGATGCGTTCGTAGAGCCAGTCACGCAAGGGGCGCGGGATGAGCAGCAGGGCCTTCGCCGCCGGCCACGGCCAGCCGAGTTCGGCGGCCATCACCGCGATGAAACTGTCCAGCCGCATGAAGGGAGCGCCGCCGACAAGGACCAGATTGGTCTCGTAGCTGTCGGTGCGCAGCCCGTATCTCTGGAACAGCCCTCGCCGAAGGGCGACTGCGCCGTGGCGAAGCGGAAGCGGTTTTTGCGGTCGAGCCCGACCACCGTGCGTACGAAGCCCGAGCACAGCACGCAGACGCCGTCGAAAACGATCAATGGCTGGTTGGCATCGAAGGGTTCAGGAGAAGAAGTCACGGGACATCCGGCAACTTGTGTCTTCAGACACTAAGCCCGCCGGCAGCGGGATCAAAGCCGCGGCGTTGTCGCACGGCTTCTCGCGGCCAGCGCGGGGCGCTCGGCGCGATAGGTGGTTGCGCGGGGATCGGCCTCCGGTCTGCAGATCCGGCTGTCGTGACGCGTTTCGAACGTCATGATCAGTGCGCGCCGAGCGAGCTGCCGCGACGGGCGCAGGCCGGACCCGGGCCGCGCATGTAGTAGCGCTCCGGCCGATAGGTCGGCGCGATGAACTCGCGGATGGCGGCGGCATAGCCGGCGATGTGGCCCCAGAATTTCATTTTACTCAAGTCCCTGTCCCGATTTTCGGATGTCCCGTCCGATTGCGGGGATCATAGTGTCGAGGCGTGAATAGTCGGTGAACACGATGTTAATCTTTGGTCGAAAACCCCATGCTTCGTGGCCGGAATGCGGCTGTTTGGGGGTCTTTCGGTGTAGTTCGTCGCCATTTCCGGCATTGTGACTTTTGCATCACATATGTTTCGTCTGGATGTCGCTTGGGCGCGGTTCTGTTTCAGATTTGGCGAGCCTCTCGAAATTTCCATGCTCGCTGCCGAAATGCCCCTGGTTGCGCGCCCGGAACCGGAACGGGCCTTGCCCGTTCTCGCTTGAACCGCATCGCGCAGGAGTTCGCCATGGCACCTCGCCCCGCCTGGAAGGGCTATCTGAAACTGTCGCTGGTCACCTGCGCTGTCGAACTGACCAACGTCGTCACCCACGCCGAAAAAGTTTCGTTCCGGGTGCTCAACCGCAAGACCGGCAACACGGTCAAGCGCATCTATGTCGATTCTGAAACCGGCAAGCCGCTGGGCGATGGCGACGAGATCAGGGGCTATGAGGTGAGCCCCGGTGAGTTCGTCTATGTCGAGGACGAAGAGATCGAAGCGGTGCAGATCGAGTCCTCGCACACGATGGCGCTGGACGGCTTCGTCGACAAAGCCTCGATAGAGCAGATCTATCTCGACACGCCCTATTATGTCACGCCCGCCGACAAGGTGTCGGAGGAGGCCTTTGCCGTCATTCGCGATGCCATGGCGGACAAGAAGATGGCCGGGCTGGCGCGCGTCGTGCTCTATAGCCGCGAGCGGCCCGTGGTCATCGAGCCGCGCGGCAAAGGCATGGTGCTGACCACCTTGCGCTACGGCAACACGGTGCGGGAGCCGGAGAGCATCTTCGGCGACATCAAGGCGGTGAAGACCGACCAGGAGATGACCGATATGGCCGAACGCATCATCGACAAGAAGAAGGGGAAGTTCGATCCGTCGACATTCGAGGACAAGTATGAGGACGCGCTGCTCGAACTGATCCGCGCCAAGAAGGCCGGAAAGAAGGCTCCGAAAGCGCAGGCCGCGCCCAAGCCGTCCAATGTCGTCAATCTGTTCGACGCGCTGAAGAAGAGCCTGTCCGATGGCGGCCAGGCGGAAGGCCCGGCGAAGAAGGCCAAGCCGGCGGCAAAAAGCGGCAAGGCGAAAGCTTCTGCGCCCAAGCGCAAGTCGGCTTGAGGGTCGGCGCCGTGGCCAGCCTCGAACAATATCAGTCCAAACGCGATTTCAAGAAGACGGCCGAGCCGGCGGGCAAGGTCGCGCGCGGCAAGCAGCCCGGCGGCATCTTCGTCGTCCAGAAGCACGACGCGACCAGGCTGCACTATGATTTCCGCCTCGAGCATGAGGGCGTGTTGTGGAGCTGGGCGGTGACGCGGGGCCCGAGCCTCGACCCGCACGAGAAGCGGCTGGCCGTGCATGTCGAGGACCACCCGATCGACTATGCCGGCTTCGAGGGCACCATTCCCAAGGGCGAGTATGGCGGCGGCACCGTCATCGTCTGGGACGAAGGCACATGGACGCCGGAGATCGACCCGGCCAAGGCGATGAAGAAGGGCCATATCGACTTCGAACTCAACGGCCAGAAGCTGAATGGGCGGTGGCATCTGGTCAGGTTAAGACCCCGCCCGGGCGAAAAGCGCGACAACTGGCTGCTGATCAAATCCGACGATGCCGCCGCCCGCCCCGGCGAGGATATCCTGAAGGACGCACCGAAATCGGTGAAGTCCGGCCTGACCATCGAAGAGGTCGCGGAAGGCAAGACCGCCGACGGCAAGAAGCCGAAGGTCTGGCACTCCAACAAGCCCGCGGCATCCAGCAAGGCGAAAGCCGGCAAGCGCCTCGACTTCGTCGAGCCGCAGCTGGCGACGCTGGAGCGCGAGGCGCCACCCGGCGAGGACTGGCTGCATGAGGTCAAATTCGATGGTTACCGCATGCAGGCGCAGATCGCCGGCACGGAGGTACGGCTGCTGACCCGCACCGGCCTCGACTGGACGGAGAAATTCGGCCCCGAGATCGTCGCGGAACTGGCCCAGCTGAAATGCAGCGACGCCATCATCGACGGCGAGATCGTCGTGCTCGCCGACAGCGGCGTTTCGTCTTTCTCGCTGCTGCAGCAGGATCTCTCCGCCAATCGAACCGACCGCTTCACCTACTATGTGTTCGACCTGATGCGGCTTGACGGCAAGGATTTGCGCCGCGAGCCGCTGGTCGAGCGCAAGCAGGCGCTGCAGGAGCTGCTCGGCGAGACGGCCGAAAATGCCGCTGTTCGCTTCAGCGACCATTTCGCCGAGCCCGGCAAGATCATGCTGCAGCACGCCTGCCGCATGGGCCTCGAAGGCATCGTCTCCAAGCGCGCCGATGCGCCCTACCGCAGCGGCCGTGGCCCAGGCTGGGTGAAATCGAAATGCACGGCCCGCCAGGAATTCGTCATCGGCGGGTATCTGCCCTCGGACAAGACCGGCCGCGGCCTGCGTTCGCTGCTGGTCGGCTACCACGAGGGCGGCAAGCTCCACTACGCCGGCCGCGTCGGCACGGGCTTCACAGCCAGGAGCGCCACCGATTTGAAGAAAAAACTCGATGCGCTGAAGGCAGACGCCTCGCCCTTTGCCGCCGCGGTGCCAAAGGGCAAGGGTTTGGTCTGGGTCAGGCCCGAACTTGTCGGCGAAGTGGAGTTCCGCAGCTGGACCTCGGACCGTATAATACGCCACGCGTCGTTCCAGGGACTGCGCGAGGACAAGCCGGCGGAGGAAGTCGTGCAGGAAAAGCCATCGAAGGCGGCGAACAAGGCAAAGCCGGCGGCAAGCAGCGCCGGCAAGGCCGCCGGGGCTAAGGCGCCCGCGACGATCACGACCAGCGTAAAACTATCCCATCCCGACAAGCTGCTGTGGCCCGAGGAAAAAATATCCAAGCAGGACTTGCTCGAACACTACGCGCTGGTCTGGCCGCGCATGGAGCAGTTCATCGTCAACCGGCCGCTCAGCCTGGTCAGGGCGCCGGATGGCATCGGCGGCCCGCGCTTCTTCCAGAAACATGCTTCGGCCGGCATGAGCGACAAGATCGCCCGGATGAAGGATCCGACCGATGGCGAGGAAATCCTGTTCATCCGCGATTTCGACGGCCTTGCCGCTCTGGTCCAGTACGGCGTGGTCGAGGTCCACATCTGGGGCTGCAAGATCGAGGAGCTGGAAAGGCCGGATCAGATCATCTTCGATCTCGATCCCGATGAAGGCGTCGACGTAAAGGCACTGCGCGAGGCCGCACTCGACATCAGAGGCAAGCTTGACGATCTGTCGCTGCCGAACTTCGTCAAGCCGTCAGGCGGCAAAGGCTATCACGTGCTGGTGCCGCTGAAACCCTCGGCGGATTGGGAGGAAGTCAAAACCTTCTCGCATGATTTCGCCAAGGCGCTGGAGCAGGCCGCGCCCGACCGCTACACGGCGACGCTGTCGAAAAAGGCGCGCACCGGAAAAATCTTCGTCGACTATCTCCGCAACGGCAGGGGCTCGACCACCGTCGCGCCCTACTCCTCGCGCGCGAAGAAGGGCGCGACGGTGTCGGTGCCGGTGACGTGGGCGGAGGTTGAGAAGGGGCTAGCGCCGAATTCCTTCCCGATCGGCGACAAGACGACGCTGAAGGAACTAGCGCAGGCCGATCCGTGGGCGGATTTCTTCAAGGAGGGGAAGGTGTTGAAGCGGGGGTGAGCGTCGCGCGCCTCACCTGCTACGCAAGCGTTCCGTCACACCCCCCTCTGGCCGGCAGGCCAGAGGGGGGTGCTGTCCCGCCAGCGTCGCCCAATTAGCGCTGCCGAACCTCTACGCCAAAAACACCCGCTCGAACGCCTGCTTCCCCGGCGGTGAAAACACCACCGCGCGGCTGTCCTTCTCCCGCCTTGCCCATTTCTCCGACAGGATCTTGTCCAGAATAGCCGCGCCGAGCGTTCCCGCGAGGTGCGAGCGGCGCACGCTCCAGTCGAGGCAGGCGCGGCAGACCGGCCGGCGCGGCCTGGCGCCGACATCGATG
>NZ_AYVK01000033.1:0-71648 GCF_000503155.1 Mesorhizobium sp. LSJC285A00 | reverse complement strand
CCGACGGCCGGCGCTGGTGTGGCGGCGGGCGCGATGCCCGGGGCAGCCAAGGGCTGAGCCGGTTGGGCCGAGGCTGCCGGCGGCGTGATGGCGGACGGCTCAAGGACGTCCTTGGCATTGGTGCAAGCGGCCAGCACAAGCGCTGCGAGCAATGACACGGTCGTCACATGCGATCGTCTCATCTGCCCGAAAACTCCTTAGTCGCGAACGCCCCCGCGTGGACCAACCATTATGGATTCACTGTACGATCAAGTCGAGATCATGGCGTGAAAGCGGCTTCGGCTGGGATTCGGTGGTCAGGTAGGTGCGGCCAAGCGTCATCGCCGTCTCGGTTTCGGAGTCCATGATGATCATGTGCGCGAACAATGTCATGTTGGGCGCGATCGGCTCGGGATTGCCCTGGTAGAACATCGGCATATCCATCCAGGACGGGGTGAAGCGGGCGCCGACGGAATAGCCGCAGGCGTTCAACCGATGCTTGGTCAGGCTGTGCGCCTCCAGCGTGCGGGCATGCGCGTCGAAGACGTCGCCGAAGGTGTTGCCGGGCGTCATCGCCTTCTCGACCGCCAGAAGAGCCGCGCGGGCGGCGTCGAACAGCTCCTGATGGCGCTTCGACGCCTTGCCGGTCAGCACGGTGCGCATCATCGGCGCGTGATAGTGATGGAACACGCCGGCCCATTCGAGCGTCAGCTGATCGTTCTTGGTCAGCTTGCGGCGCCCGGCCTTGTAGCGGCAGAGCAGCGCGTCGATGCCCGAGCCGATGATGAATTCATTGGCCGGATAGTCGCCGCCGCCGGCAAACACCGCGCCCTGCATGGCGGCAAGGATCAGCGCTTCGTCGCCGCCCTGCTTGATCAGCGGCAGGGCCGCGTCGAGCGCGTCGTCGGAAAGGTTGGCCGCCTTTTCGGCCTTGGCGATTTCAGCCGGGCTCTTGAACAGGCGCAGACGGCCGACAATACCGGAGGCGTCGGCGATCTGGCCGAAGGTCTGCAGCTGCTCGTCGACGCGGCGGCCATTGAAGGCGGTCAGGCCATGGGTGTCGTATTCGACGCCGATGCGGGCGCCAAGGAGATTGAGGTCGTTGAGCAGGTTGCGCAGGTCGATCGCCGGGTTGGCGCCGTCGCGGTCGGTCCACAGCACGATGTTGTCGATGATCGAGGTGTGGCGCGCCTGGCGCAAATCGGCCGAGCGGGTGAGCAGCACCATCGAGCCGTCAGCCTTCACAACCAGGCACTGGAAGAAACAGAAGCCGAACGTGTCGTAGCCGGTTAGCCAGTACATGCTCTCCTGGGCGAAAAGCAGTACAGCATCGAGCTTCTTTTCCGTCATCTCGATCATCAACCGGTCACGCCGGGCGTCAAATTCCGACCGTTCGAAATGCAGCGCCATTATCCGTTCTCCAAAACAATTGCCGAAACCTGCCGACCGTAGTCCGGTTCCTTGCGATGCGTCGCGCGCCGGTAGGAAAAGAAGAGATCCTCCTCGGCATAGGTGCAGCGGCCAAGCCCCTCGGCGGTCACGCCAGCCTTCTTCAGCCGGTCGACCGTATAGAGGTTGAGATCGAACATTGCATGCGCCGGATTGGCCGAAGGCGCGAAATAGCCGATGTTTTCGGCATCGGCTTCGACGAAACGGGCGACGAATTCCGGCCCGACCTCGTAATTGTCGGGGCCGATCGAAGGACCGAGAACCGCAATGATGCGCTCACGGCGGGCGCCAAGGCTTTCCATCGCGGCAATGGTGTTTTCAAGCACGCCGGCAAAAGCGCCCTTCCAGCCGGCATGCGCTGCGCCAATGATGCGCGCTTGAGCATCGGCGAACAGCACCGGGCCGCAATCGGCCGTCGAGGCGCCGATGGCGATGCCCGGCCGGTCGGTGACGATGGCGTCGGCCTTGGGCCGCGGGCCGGGAAAGGGTTCCCTGGCAATAACGACATCGGGCGAGTGGACCTGATGCGCGGTCAGGAGATGGCTGGCCGGTACACCCATCCAGGCAGCGACGCGGCGGCGGTTCTCGGCGACCAGCATCTGATCGTCATCCGACCCGGTGCCGATGTTAAGTCCCTGATAGATGCCGCCGGAGACGCCGCCGATACGGGTGAAATAGCCATGGCGGATACCTCGCGGCTTGGCCGCTTCCAGCAGCGGCGAGCGAACAGGATCCGGTTTGGTCTGATTCAGCATGGATGGGTTTGTTGTCCGCGCCGGCGTTTTCGTCAAGGCGAAGTTCGGCCGAGTGATTGCGACAGTGCTGCTGCGTCGACTTTGCATTGGCCAAAAGCAGGCATGCGACCACAAGCGACATGGCGGGATGGCTTGTAACGATCTCTGAGGGTCAGACTGGCTGATGCGGCAGGATTTTCAGGATTTTGAACAGCGTGCCCATGCCGTCGGGTCCGGCCAGGCGCTCGACGGCATCGGCAATGGTTTGTCGTGCCTCTTGGCTTGCCTGGCTGCCCAACTGGCCAGCTCGCTCAAGCAATCCCATGCCAAGCAGAAAGTCGCCCTGCGTCGCCAATTCCACATCGAGGCCATGCGCCCGCACGACGGCGGCCAGTGCAGCGAAGTCGACATGGGCGGTGAGATCGGCTTCGCCGGGATTGGCCAGCACATCTTCGGGGGCGTGCCTGCGCACGGCCTGCAATGTGTCGCCGAAACCGGGCTGGAGATGGCCGTAATCGGGGAACAGCCCGGCGCCGCCGTGGTCGGCTATGCGTTCGGCAATGGTCGCCATCAGTGCCGCGCGGGCCGGTGCTATTTCGAAAATAGAGCCTTGTGGCGCCTCGGCGGCGTCTTCCGGCAGCAGCGTCGCCTCGACCGAGCCGGCGCCGGCGAAGAAGCTCAACTCGTCTGAGACGTCGAGGCCGATCACCCGTTCGCGCCAGCCGGCGCCGGCGCGGATGAACTGGCGGATCGGCACAGCGTCGAACAATTCGTTGCCGACAATCAGCAACTGCGCCTGCGGCAGTGTGGCGATGGTTTCGTGCCAGCCGAGCTCAACCGAAGTTTCGGCAAGCGTCTGCTTCTGGATTTCAGTCAGCCGCGGACTGGTCTCGACCAGGGCGAAGGAGGCTCCGGCGGCGATAGCCGGATCGAGCCGCGTCAGGGTGCGAAGCATGTCCTTCATCAGCGTGCCGCGGCCAGGCCCGATCTCCGCGATGGTGACCGGCAGGGGTCGGCCGATCGCCAGCCAGGCCTGATAGAGCCAGACGGCGACGAGTTCGCCGAACATCTGGCTGATCTCGGGTGCGGTGACGAAGTCGCCGGCGGCGCCGAACGGCTCGCGCGTGGTGTAGTAACCGTCGCTGGGATCGAACAGGCAGAGCGCCATGTACTCGTTGACGGGGAGGGGGCCGAGCGCGCCGATCAGGTCGACGATGCGGGTCTTCAGCCGTGTCATGCCGGCTGTGGTTGCGGCGCCGGTTTGGCTGTGGCCATCGCCCAGATGCCGGCCAGCACCATCGGCAGCGACAGCACCATGCCCATGGTGAGCCAGCCGCCGAGGAGGTAGCCGAGCTGCTGGTCGGGCTCGCGGAAGAACTCGACGAAGATGCGTGACAGGCCGTAGCCGCAAATGAAGGCGCCGCCGACAAAGCGCGGCGTCTTCAGCTTCAGCCGCGAATGGGTGAGGAAGCGCAGGACCAGGAACAGCACCGCGCCCTCGAGCAGCGCTTCGTAGAGCTGGCTCGGATGGCGAGGCTCCAGGCCCGCGACACAACCCGCCACGGTCTGCTGGAGACGCTCGTTGCAGAAGACGACGCCCCACGACACGTCGGTCACGCGACCCCAGAGTTCGGCATTGACGAAGTTCGCGATGCGGACGAGGCCGAGCCCGACCGGCACGCCGGCTGCCACCACGTCGAACAGCGTCCAGGTGCGGATGCCGCGCTTGAGGGAAAACAGCGTCATGGCGAGGATGACGCCAAGCAGGCCGCCATGGAACGACATGCCGCCCTGCCAGACGGCGAAGATGTCGAGCGGGTGGTCGATATAGCGCTTTAAATCGTAGAACAGCACATAGCCGGTGCGGCCGCCAAGTACGACGCCGACGGCAGCCCAGACGATGAAATCGTCGAGGTCGATCGGCTTCATCGGCAAGACGCCATCAGGCCACAGCCTTGTGTTGGTGACGAGCCGCTTGGCGTACCACCAGGCGAACAGGATGCCGACGATATAGCCGATGCCGTACCAGTGCACAGCCAGCGGGCCGATCTGAACCAGGATCGGGTCGATGTTGGGGAAGGACAGCGACGCCATCGGCAGCGGGAAATAGTCGTTCAACAGGATCTCCTGGGAGGGCTCGCGTTAGGGCGCGGACCATGCGGCAGGGTTTTGGCGGGGTCAAGGCAAGGTGACGACAGCCTGATCGTCAGAGATAATGGGCTCAACCCTGCGGCTTGCCGGCGACCAATTGCCTGAGCGCATCGTTGATCCTGTCTTGCCAGCCGGGGCCATCTTCCTGGAAATGGTCGAGCACGGCGCGATCGATCCTGATCGAGACAAGCTCGCGAACGTTTGGTGCGGCGGAGGGTTCGCGAATGGGAGGCGCGGGTTTCTTGACCGGCTTGAAGGCCGCTTCAGCGGCTTCCATCGGATTGGTCGGTCGGCGCGGGGGCGTTGCCATTGGTTGATCCTGAATGAGAGTGACTCTTGCCTGGAGCAAGTCGTGAGGAAAACTAGGCCGCTGGTCTGTGAAGACCAGTAACTTCACTTGGTTCTCTCTGCCATTGCCCTGTATTTGGCTTCAAGCCTGTCCAGCACCTCGTCGCCAGGCTTGACCCGGCCCGCATCGGCATCCGAAATGCCCTTTGCGAGTGCTGCATCGAGTGCTGCAAAGCGCTTCTCCAAGTCCGCACTGTCCGTCACGGCAACCGTCGTTCCAAGAATCCATTTGCGATAATAGCAATCTGTCGGCCGGACCGTGAGCCAAATCGCGTCCGACATGAAGCCGCACCAGCTTCAACGTTCTTGCATTCCGCAGGCAGTGCCACTACGTCAATTCGAGCAAGCGAGGATTTGCCATGTCAACCGGACCGAACCGCATTCTCGATGAATTCGCCAAGCTGATGACCGATGCTGCGGGTGCCGCACAAGGCGTGCGCCGCGAGGTGGAGACTGCCTTCAAGGGGCAGGCCGAGCGCATCCTCAACACCATGGATGTGGTGCAGCGCGAGGAGTTCGAGGCTGCCCGCGACATGGCTGCCAAGGCCCGCGAAGAAAACACCAGGCTGGCCGCCCGCATCGATGCGCTCGAGGCCAGGCTTGCCGAATTGACCGGACAGGCCGCACCTGTGGCTGCGGCAAAGCCCAAAGCAAAAAAATAAAATTTGAACTTTTCCACAAAGCACAATCCGAAAAAATGCTTTGCCGTGAATCGTTTACCGGCGATGCATGAATCTTTGTGACAGCGCCTTTCCACATGCTGATGACGCAGTGCGAAAAATTAGGCTGTTCACGCGACTCCCGATCAATAGACTGAATTTGTTGCATGATTCGAGCAGGGTCATGCGGCCGGGCGGTGGGGTCCGGTCCGGGGTCTTTGTGTCGTGAAGTCCTGGCCGTCCGAGTTCAAGACAAGATTGTTCGTCGTGTGTGCCCCGCGGAGCGTGTGGCGCTCCCCTGAACACAGGAAGCATTCCATGGAACTTCTCGAACTCGAATTCTCCCGCGAAATCCATCCGGTGGATGTCATCGAGCAGGTCGCCCATAACAATGACTGGTCCTTCGAACGGGCCGGCGATGACGAAATCTCGATCTCGGTTGCCGGCAGCTGGACCGACTATCACGTCTCCTTCTCATGGATGGAGGACTTCGAGGCGCTGCATCTGGCCTGTGCTTTCGACATCAAGGTGCCGGAAGCCCGCGCGCTGGAAGTGATGCGGCTTTTGTCGCTGATCAACGAGCAGATGCTGTTTGGCCATTTCGATCTCTGGGAGCAGGAGGGCGCGATCATGTTTCGCCAGTCACTGCTGCTCGCCGGCGGGGTCGAACCGTCGAGCCAGCAGGTCGAGGTGCTTTTGTCGTCGGCGCTTGAAGCCTGCGAATGCTATTTCCAGGCCTTCCAGTTCGTTGTCTGGTCGGGAACCTCGGCCAAGGATGCGCTGGCCGGTGTCCTGTTCGAGACCTATGGCAACGCTTGAGCTTCCATGAGTTCGAGCAGCGCGCGCAAGCCCGAGATCAGCTTTGCCGATTTTGATCGTGTCGACATCCGTGCCGGCACGATCGTCGAGGCCGAGCCTTTCCCCGAGGCGCGCAAACCCGCCTTCAAGCTGAAGATCGATTTCGGCCCTGAGATCGGCGTGAAGAAATCCTCGGCACAGATCACGAAATACTATGCGCCGGAAACGCTGGTGGGACGGCAGGTGTTTGCGGTGGTGAATTTCCCGCCGCGCCAGATCGGTCCGTTCATGTCGGAAGTGCTCACGCTCGGCTTCCCTGATGAGGAAGGCGCCGTGGTCCTTGGCGCCATCGAGCGCAAGGTGCCGGACGGCGGCAGGTTGTTTTAGGAAGATTGCGTCAGGCCGCCAGCTTGCGCTTCGTTCCCAGCGCCTCTTCGACCGTGTCCATGAACATTTCGGCGCAGGCTTTCCAGCTGTAGCGCATGGCGCGTTCGCGCGCCTCGGCGCGGTCGACATTGAGCGCTGCGAGCGAGGCCTCGCGCAGATCGGTCGACACCGCGCCGCCGATGCCGTCGCCGACAATGTCGATCGGTCCGGTGACCGGATAGGCGGCCACCGGCGTGCCGCTGGCCAGCGCCTCGATGATGACGTTGCCGAACGTGTCGGTGCGGCTGGGGAAAACGAAAACATCAGCCGAGGCGTAGATCTCGGCCAGCTCATCGTTCGGGCGATGGCCGAGGAAGTGCGCCTGCGGGTACTTCGCCCTGAGCCTGGCCAGTTCCGGTCCTTCGCCGACGATCACCTTGCTGCCGGGCAGGTCGAGATCGAGGAAGGCGCTCAGGTTCTTCTCGATGGCGACGCGGCCGACGCACAGGAATACCGGGCCGGGAAAGCCGAGGTCCTTCTTCTTGTCCGGGCGGAAGTGATCGGTGTCGACGCCCCGCGTCCACGGCCTGAGCTTGGTGAAGCCTCGCGACGCAAGGTCCTCCGCCAGCGACTGGGTGGCGACCAGCGTGCCTTGTCCCGAATTGTGGAAATCACGCAGCCAGCGATAGGCCCAGCTCTCCGGCACCGGCAGGCGGGCGCTGAGATATTCGGGAAAGCGGGTGTGATAGCTGGTGGTAAAGGGACGGCCAGCATTGCGGCAATAGCGCCGCGCCATGATGCCGAGCGGGCCTTCGGTGACGATATGGATATGGTCGGCCTTGCGAGCCTCGATCAGCCGCGCAACATGACCGGGCGTGGTCAGCGCCAGCCTGATGTCGGGGTAGGTCGGCAACGGCAAGGTGCGAAAGATGTTCGGGGTCAGGAAGTCGACCGCAACGTCGAAGGTTTTCAGCGTTTCGGTGAGCCGCTCCAGCGTGTGGACGACGCCGTTGACTTGCGGCCGCCAGGCGTCGGTGACCATCAGGATGCGCATGGCGGTCCTTTGCTCGGGTCGACGGTTGCCTTGATGCGATAGCGGTACGGGCCGGCTGCCCTCGCTTCGCTCCACCGCACCCGGGCATGCACGAGGTCGAAGTAAGGCGGCTGAGCCGAATCAACTGAGGTCGCGCGCTTCATGCGCGCTCTTGACCATGGTTTCATGACGGGCGGATGAAGGTGGTTTTTGGCCGAGCCCGCCTTCCAGATCATGCTTTGGTCAGGCGGGCACCTTGATCACCGCCCGCAGGCCGCCGAGCGGGCTGTCTTCCAGCATGATGTCGCCGCCATGGCTGCGGGCAATATCGCGGGCGATAGAGAGACCAAGGCCGGTGCCGCTGGCGTCGAGGTTGCGCGCCTCGTCGAGCCGCACGAACGGTTTGAACACGTCCTCGCGCTTTTCCGGCGGGATGCCCGGACCGTCATCGTCGATGGTGACGACGAGTGAGCCGCGGCCGTGATCGGCGCTGATCTCCACCGTCTTGGCATAGCGCAAGGCATTGCCGGCGACATTGGACAACAGCCGGGCGAAAGCGTGCGGGCGCACATGCACGTCCGGATCACCGGCAAGCACGGTCGATAGCTTGCGCTTGTGCAGCGACGCCTCCTCGCCGAGCTTTTGGAAATAGGCCTCGAGATCGAAATGGCCGGCATCTTCCGACGCTTCGCCGCGGGCAAAGGCGATATAGCCTTCCAGCATCGACTGCATGTCGTCGATGTCCTGGTTGAGCGCGGCCTTGGTCTCGGGCTTGCCGCCAGCCAGCGCCAGCTGCAGCTTGAAGCGGGTGAGGATGGTTCTGAGATCGTGGCTGACGCCGGTCAGCATGGCGGTGCGCTGTTCCAGCTGGCGTTCGATGCGCTCGCGCATCTGGATGAAGGCAAAGCCGGCCCGTCGAACCTCCTCGGCGCCGCGTGGGCGGAAATCGCGCGGCATCGGCCGGCCCTTGCCGAAGCTTTCGGCGGCCTCGGCCAGAGACAGGATCGGCCGGATCTGGTTGCGAAGGAAGGGGATGGCAATCGTCAGCAGCACCAGTGACGTCCCGACCATCCAGATCAGGAAGATGTGGGTGTTGGAGGCATAGGCCTGGCTGCGGCGCACGAAGACGCGCAGCACCTTGCCCTCGAGCTGGATGCGGACCTCGACGATGTTGGAATTGCCGACCGTGTCGATCCAGAACGGGCGGTTGATCTGGCGGGTGATCTCGGTGGAAAGGACGTCGTCAAGGATCGAGAAGAAGGGCTTGGGTCCAGGCGCCGGCAACGGGTCGGGCGGCAAGAGGTCGACCTTCAACTGCATGCGGTCTTGGGCGATGCGGATGATGTTGGCGTAGTCGCCATCATGCGGATAGGTCTCGATCATGTCGATGATCGCGGCGATGTCGCGCACGGTGGCCTGCGACAGGCGCTGCGTCACGGTTGCCCAGTGGCGTTCCATGAAGTCGAAGGCGACGACCGACTGCAGAAGGATCATCGGCGCGATGACGATGATCAGCGAGCGGGCATAAAGCCGCTTGGGCATATAGAACGCAACCAGCCGCCAGAACCGCTTCCAGGCACGCGGCATTGCTTTCAGCGCGCGTGATACGCGCGCGCCAAAGCCGCCTTGTTCCGGCCGTTCCAGTTGCGTGGTCGCCATTTATCCTTCCGCTGGGTCAATGGCCGCTGGTCGATGGCCACACATCTATGGCCAAGGGCGGCCGTCAGCGGCATTCTATTCCACGCTGAGCCGATACCCAATACCGCGCACCGTCTGCAGCCAGACCGGATTGGACGGATCGCGCTCGATCTTGCGGCGCAGGCGGTTGATCTGGACGTCGATGGTGCGCTCGCCGACTTCCGAATCGTCGCCGACAAGCTCGTGACGCGGGATCGTTTCGCCGGCCCGCGCGGCAAAGATCGCCAAGATCTCCTGCTCGCGGTCGGTCAGCTTCAGCGCCTCGCCGCCCCGCTTCAGCTCGCGCCTGGCGATCTGGAAGGTGTAGGGGCCGAAGACCAGCTGCTCGACCTTGGGCGTCGTCGCCGGGCCGCCGCGGCGCAGAATGTTGTTGATGCGCAGGATCAGTTCGCGCGGGTCGAAGGGCTTGGGCAGATAGTCGTCGGCGCCGGCCTCGAGCCCAGTGATGCGGCTGTCGGTTTCCGATAGCGCGGTGAGCATCAGGATCGGTACGTTCTTCTCCGCCCGCAGCGCCTTGGTGAGGTCGACGCCGGTCTCTCCGGGCATCATGACGTCGAGGACAAGGAGGTCGAAGTCGAGTCCTGCAAGCTTTCGCCTGGCCTCGCCGGCATTTCCGGCGACTGTGACGCGAAAACCATTTTCGGTCAGATACTGCTTGAGCAAATTGCGAATGCGGGTGTCGTCGTCGACCACAAGCAGATGCGGCGCGTCATCGTCCGGCGCCGTCGGCTGGTCCACCCTCTCAATGGTCTCCATGGCTTTTCCCTGACATGTTTGCAGGCACAATGTCGATCTGCGCCCTTAGTTCCGGATTGACCATGGCTTCCAGGAATCGTTCGATCAAGGGACGCTCGCTGGCTCCGGAATCTTCCAATGCAGCACGGATGCGGCGTGACTGTGGCCGCGCCAGGGCCAGCGCCAGGGCGCGCCCCTTGGCTGTCGGATAGAGCTCCCGCTGGCGGCGGTCGCGCGGACCCTGCAATTGCACGATATGGTCGGTGTCGATCAGCTGCTTGAGCACCCGCGCCAGGCTCTGCTTGGTGATCTTGAGCACGTCGAGCAGTTCAGCGACCGTCAGTCCCGGCCGGCGGTTGACGAAATGCAGCACCCGGTGATGGGCGCGGCCAAAGCCGTAATCGGCCAGGATCTGGTCGGGATCGGAAGTGAAATCGCGATAGGCAAAGAAGAACAGTTCGATGATGGCAAAGTCGATGCCGTCTTCGTCGGTGATCGGCGTCTTGATCGGTTTTCCGGCAGCTGGGCTTCGATCCGTCATCATTTCTCCGTCCATAGAGGGAAATTATGTCAGTACTATTGACGTAATTTCCCCGCAATGGTAATTTTTGACAAGCTTTTCGGCTGAATGCGAACGAAAAGGCAAGGGAGTGCGGTTTTTCCGGAACTTCCTGAGTTTGCCAGAGTTCGATTCTCCGCTTACGCTTCAAGGGCCGCCCGACGCGGCTGTCGCGCAACAAGAACAACACCAATGATATGCGGGTCGCCGCCCGCGGGAGGTTTCCATGGCATCCGTTCCCTTCGACCAACTGGACGGCTTCATCTGGATCAACGGCGAGTTCGTCAAATGGGCCGACGCCAAGATCCACGTGCTGACCCACGGCCTGCACTATGCCAGCGCCGTCTTCGAGGGCGAGCGCGCCTATGGCGGCGCCATCTTCAAGCTCAACGAGCACACCGAGCGCCTGCATGAATCGGCGCGCCTGCTCGGCTTCAATATTCCCTATTCCGTGGCCGAGCTCAATGACGCCTCGACCACCCTTCTGAAGAAGCAGGGGTTCCAGGACGCCTATGTCAGGCCGATCGCCTGGCGCGGCAGCGAACAGATGGGCGTGTCGGCGCAGAACAGCCGCATCAACTGCGCCATCGCCATCTGGCAATGGCCGAGCTATTTCGACCCGGCGCAGAAGCTCAAGGGCATCCGTCTCGATCTGGCGGAATGGCGCCGGCCCGATCCGCGCACCGCGCCGTCGAAGTCGAAGGCCGCCGGCCTCTACATGATCTGCACCATGTCCAAGCATGCCGCCGAGGCCAAGGGCTATGCCGATGCCATGATGCTCGACTGGCGCGGCCAGGTCGCCGAAGCAACGGGCGCCAACATCTTCTTCGTCAAGGATGGCAAGATCCACACGCCGAAGCCCGATTGCTTCCTCGACGGCATCACCCGCCGCACCGTCATCGGCCTCGCCAAGGACCGCGGCCTTGAAGTCGTCGAGCGCGCCATCATGCCTGAGGAACTCGAAGGCTTCGAACAGTGCTTCCTCACCGGAACGGCAGCGGAAGTGACGCCGGTCTCCGAGATCGGTCCGTACCGATTCGAGGTCGGCGAGATCGCCAAGACTTTGATGAACGACTATTCTGCTGCGGTGCAACCTAAGCATGCGATAGCCGCAGAATAACGAAAGTCACAGCTTTTTTCGCAAGCAGGGGCGGTTTTGAGGCCGGCCCCTTTATTTCAGCATCTGTGCATTTGACTTTCGTACAATTCAGCGTCTCATGATGGTGTCGGCCCGGGAGGCTGGCAGCTATGGAGGGACTAGGTACATGGATACGAATACGCTCATTGCGCTCGTTGTACAGGTAATTGCAGGTGTTGTCGGTGGTCAGGCGGTCGGCGTTGCGCTGAAGAATGCGGCGATGGGCCAGTTGACCAAAATCCTCGGCGGCGCGGTTGGCGGCGTCGGCGGGGCGGCGATCCTCGGCAGCCTGCTCGGCGGCACGGCCGACCCGGCAGCGGCTGCAACGGCAGCGGGCGGATTGGGCGATACGCTGAACCTCAAAAACCTGCTCGGCGGCGCCGGCGGCGGCGCCATCCTGACCGGCATCATCGGTGCGGTCATGGGCGCGATGAAGAAGTAAGCCTCTAGATCATTCACCGTTTCACGGCGAATGATCTAGTTTGTTGTTTTACCCAATTCCGGACGGAAAACCGCTTTACACTTTTCCTGGAATTGCTCGAGACTCAGGCTTCGTCAAATGGGCGGCCGTTGGGCCGCCCATTTCTGTTTTGGGACGGACTGTTTGCCTTTCAGCAGTGGACGGCCTTCGCCCGCGCCTCTACATCACGCTGGAACAGCGAAAGGACAATCATGGGTCAGCTCAATGCCGGCATCGTGCCGGTCACGCCTTTCCAGCAGAACTGCACCATCCTGTTCGACATGGATGACAAGCATGGCGTCGTCGTCGATCCGGGCGGCGACATCGACAAGGTGCTGGCGGTGCTGAAGGACAATGCGATCACCGCCGCTGCGATCTGGATCACCCATGGCCACATCGATCACGCCGGCGGCGCCATGGAGCTGAAGGAAGCACTCGGCATCGAGATCATCGGCCCGCACGAAGCCGACAAGCTATTGCTCGACAATCTCGAGAACCAGGGCCAGCGCTACGGCATTGCCGGGGCGCGCAACTGCGTGCCCGACCGGTTTCTCGCAGAGGGCGAGACGGTTTCGTTCGGCTCACATATGTTCGAGGTGCTGCACTGCCCCGGCCATGCGCCCGGCCATGTCGTATACTACAATCGCGCGGCGAAGTTCGCTCATGTCGGCGACGTGCTGTTTCGCGGCTCGGTCGGGCGCACCGACCTGCCGGGCGGCGACCATGCGGCGCTGATCGCCTCGATCAAGGACAAGCTTTTGCCGCTCGGTGACGAGATCGGCTTCATCTGCGGCCACGGCCCGGGTGGCCGCTTTGGCGAGGAGAGGCGGACCAATCCCTTCCTGACTTAGCGATGTCTTTCTGCCAAAAAAAAAGCGCTGGCCTTGCGGTCAGCGCTTTTTGTGGGACAGGGAAGCTCAATTCGCGACGCAGAAATGCTGCTCACCGTCATTGCCGGTGAACGTGCCGCTGCGGGCATTGAAGCTCCGGTAGCGGTCCGAGCAGTATTCGTACCAGTCGCGGGTCCACGGCTCGGCATAGCGGTCGGCATAGACGACCCGCGGTTCGGCATAGTAACGGCGCACCGGCGCCGGCCGCACTTCGCGGTAGTCGTAATCGTCATCATAGCTGCTGTAGCGCGGCTGCGGGTTGCTCAGCGCACCGGCGATCAGAGCGCCGGCCGCAAGGCCGACGACACCGGCCGCAAGCGCGTCGCCATTATGATGACGACCATGGCCATGATGCCAGCGGTTCCAGTCCTTGGCATTGGCGGCAGGCAAGGTGGCGAGGGTGGTCGCGGCGAGAGCGGCGCCCAGGATGGCGGTCTTGAAAATGCGATTCATTTTGGTCTCCTTCGTGCCGGCCCGGATAGTTTTCGGGGATGCGGTCCAGCCTAGGGGACGATTAATAGAAGACCGTGGCTGAACGGGGGCTGAACGGAATTGGCTGATACGATCCAGTTCTTGCGGCAAAACCAAGCGCGTACGCAAGGCGCTCCGCCTCGTCAATCTCCGTCCGGACTGTCTTGAGCCAGCTTAGCCGACCGACAGGTTGACGGCCTTCGGACCCTTGCCGCGCTTGTCCGGCTCGGTGTCGAATGTCACTTTCTGTCCATCCTCCAGACCGGAAAGACCCGAAGCCTGCACGGCCGAAATATGAACGAAGACATCCTTCTGCCCGTCGTCGGGCGTAATGAAGCCGAAGCCTTTGGCATGATTGAAGAATTTGACGGTGCCGGTCTGCGGCATGGGAAGCTCCCTTTGATCCCATAAAGTCCAGTTTCGGGCCGGCAAATGCCCGAAGGGAAATTTGTCCTTTATTTTAGCGCTATCGGCAAGAGAAAGTTTTGGCGACGGCGGCAACGCTGAAGGCTGGTCAAATAGATCGTGGCACCGAAGGCAATTCGCGCCAGACGATTGCTCCGGCGATCAGCCACGGCATTGACCGATAAAGCGTCCTTTGCCTCCGGCGACGGCGGTCATGAAAAAGGCGCAACGGGAAACGTCGCGCCTTCGAAACTCTGGACGGCTGACAAAGCCGGTTCAAACACGCTTTAGGTGCTTTTTCGAGCGCCCTGACGGGCGCGCGGGCACCGCCGGTTCAGGCCGCGCGGAGGTTGACCGCCTTCGGACCCTTGCCCATGCGGTCGGGTTCAACGTCGAAGGTGACCTTCTGGCCGTCGACGAGGGTACGCAGGCCCGAGGCCTCGATCGCGGAAATGTGGACGAACACATCCTTGGCGCCGCCGTCGGGCGTGATGAAGCCGAAGCCTTTGGTCGCGTTGAAGAATTTAACGGTGCCGGTCTGGGCCATTGGGGAAACTCCTTCACCCGTGTCAGTCTTATGGTTTGCCCGCCGCCTGGCATCGTGGGCAAGTCCCGGTGGTTGCTTCGGCAGTCCTGCATTTGCGCATGGTAAAACCCCCCGCCGAAAATGGGGCCGTCAGAGATTCACAGTATCGGGGAAAGGTCGTCCAAAACGTTCCGCTCTCCGGGTCGCAAATGCCCGAACACAAAATTTATCGCACGGAAACGTGATCGTTGCAAGATAGCGCCGCGGGCCGCGTCCATCGACGCATCCCAACGAAGGCGCTTCGATAAACCTGGGTTCTTAAGAGTTCATCAGCCAGAGCCCGGCCACGCATGGTCCAGCGGTTTGGTCCAGGGCCAAAGCAATGCGCGGGCCGGGCATCGCATGGCTCCCGCGCCGCAAACGGGGGTTGCATTTGGCAAGGGAATGGCGAGGATCGACAGGCGCGTTTTGCGCCGGGGACGGGGGTCTCGAGGGAGGCATATTCATGAGATTTCTTGCGACGATCTTCTCGCGCCAGGGTTTTACTATTCTCTTCCTGTCGGGTCTTCTTGCGGCCTGCACCGTCGTCGTCGATGACGGGCCGGGACCACGTCCGCGCCCGCCACGGCCGGAACCGGAATTCTGCACCAGGCAATACGAGCCGGTCTGCGCGCGGCGCGGCGGTGACCGCCAGACCTTCGCCAATGCCTGCCTTGCCGAACGGGAAGGCTACCGCATCGTTCGCGACGGCCCTTGCCGCGACGGCGGCGGTGGTGGCGGTGGTGGCGAAGAGCCGACATTCTGCACGCGCGAATACGCCCCGGTCTGCGCCCGCCGCCATGGCGAGCTGCGCACCTTTCCCAACGCCTGCGAGGCCCGTGCCGCCGACTACCGCGTCGTCGAGGACGGCCCCTGCTGATTTTTCCTTCTCCCCTGTCGGGTGAGTCCGCCGGAGGCGAATTCACCGTCCCACTGGCACGATAAAAAAGGCGGCGAATGCCGGGACCCTGCGAAGCAGTGGGGACCGGGCGGGTGGACCGGACCACCCTTGGTCCTTCGCAGGCTCAGGGCGTTCGAAACTCGAAAAGCCAACAATTGGCTTTTCGTCTGCTGCGCGGACCGCTTCTCACCCCCAAGGGAGAAGGCAAGGTCGCGGATCGGAGTGGTTGCCTACGCCGAATACGCCCCGTCGGCCGGGCCGGCATAAAGCTCTGCGCCGTCCTCGTCGCAAATGCGCAGACGGTCGGGGATCTGCGGCATGGCGAGGCTGTGGAACAGCGCGGTGGCGCCCTGCAGGGCGGCGCGCAGGTTCGGCGCGTCCAGCGATACCTTGTCGAGCGTGGCTTCGTCGACGTCGCGCGAGCGGCTCGACGAAGAACGTCAAGCAAGCCTCCGTTGCAGAGTTTTGCGCGAGATCGTCAGTCCGAGATCGTCAGTCCATTGCCGGCAGGTGCGCCAGGCGCGCCCTGCCTGGTCAGCCCTTCGACTTCGGCTTCAGGCTGCTCTCGGCTGCTTGACCGAGGAACCGAACGGGGAGGCGGCCTTGGCCACCACCTTGTCTTTCTTGGGCTTGCGCGTTTCGCGATTGCTGCGCTGCTGACCCTTGGCCATCTGTCTGCTCCTTCGTACGTGCTGGGTGGGTGCGGTGTCAGACTGCCTGGCTGTCGGGGACAGCCGGGGCGTCCGCTACTTCGAGGTTGTCTTCCGTGGTGACCCGCTCATAGGTCTCCTCCTCGCTGCGGATGCGATATTGCGGCGAGCCATCCTTGACCGGCAATCTGCTCTTGATCTGAAACAGCTCGGCGGTCTTCTGGGCGAGCCCGCTGCGGCTCTTCATGCGCACGGTCTGGCCGATGGCGAAGAGGTGCGAGGGCGTGTCGGTGCGCGGACGCGCATTCTGCTGGAAGCGGATCATGCTGCGTTCTCCTGGTCGCGCCTCAGCGCTGTTTCGAGTTCGAGGTAGTCGATGGCGACAAGCTGGCTGGTGGCCGGGTTCTTCACCGCCCTTGCCGGCAAATGGATGAAGGTGGCGACGCGACGCCAGGCAAGCCGCGACATGCCCTCGATCAGCTCTTCGTCGTGATCGATGTCATAGTCGCCGGCCGGCAGTTGCCCTTCCAGCCCGCCAAGCACGAAGGGTGCCGCGAAATGGGCGATGGAACGGGTGGTGCGATCCGGCATTGGCTTGGCTCTGGTTCGTCGATGCTTTCCGGCATCAACCGGGAACTCAACCATCGGCGATTGGAATGAGTTTGGCGGGTCGAGTATCTCCGACGCCGCTATATGCCAAGCTTGACCCAAAAAACGATCTCAGATCAATAATCCGAAATTGTTGGCTATTCAAGCTGATTTCCGCCACGGCTCGACCGGTATAAAAAATTTCTCGTATAAACCCCTAATAAATCTGCTATCGTGGAACAATATCAGCCAATTTCTTATTTAGAGCGCATCGGAATAATTATTCCGGTGCCCCTAAGATTATTTTTTACGAAAGGCAAAAATATATGAGATTCATGAAAACGCCGGATCGTCCGACCGCAACAATCGAGCCAATCGTCCTCTTCCCCAAGGCAATATCAGTGCGCCTGACGATAAGAAGCGACGAAGCGGCACGGCGCAAGATTGCCGACACCGACGGCACGCAACGGCGGGAGCGCCGGCTCGCCGAGAGCAACCGGCTGATTTGAACGCTACATTTTCCTGGAATTCCTCTAGAGTTTCGAAGAGGTCCGCGCCCTTGGCGAGCCCACTCTTCCCTTGAACCTGCAGCGCCGATGGCCTAGATCGCGGCAAGCGGACAAAACACGGCAGGTTTCCCATCAACAGAGATCAGAGAAGAGCGGCGGGTGCTGGAGCTGGCGGACAGCCGCCGCTGGGCCTCGACCAATATGTGCAGCAGGCGCTGCAGCTGCATCAGGCCGGGCGCCGGCAGGAGGCCGAGACGCTGTACCGGCAGGTGCTGGCGCGCAAGGCCAATCACCCGGCAGCGGCGCATTTCCTGGGCCTGTTGCTGCACCAGACCGGGCGCAACCCCGAAGGCCTGGAGCTGATCGAGCAGTCTGTGCGTCTGCAGCCGAAGAATCCCGATTTCCTCAACAATCTCGGCACGGTGATGCGCGATCTCGGCCGCATCGCAGCGGCCGCCGATTTCTTCCGCGGCGCGGTAGATCTCAAGCCCGACCAGCTCGCGGCACGCGACAATCTGGGTTCGGCGTTGAAACAGCTCGGCCAGTTCGAGGCTGCGGAGGACATCTATCGCGGCACAATCGGGCGCAATCCCTTCCATGTCCGCGCCTGCATCGGGCTTGCCGAAACGTTGCAGGAAGCCGGTCGTCTGGACGAGGCGCTGGCGACCTTTCGCGAGGCGCTGACGATCCGGCCCAGGGATGCCGACCTGTTGCACGGGCTCGGCGTCGGGCTGATGGAAAAAGGCAAGCTCGATGAGGCGGCCGACCTGTTCCGGCAGGCGCTGGCGATCACGCCAGGCATGGCAAAAGCCTGGCTGATGCTGACGCAGGTCAAGCGCCAGAAGGAGCGCGACGCCGAACTCGCCGGCATGGAGGCCCAGCATGCCAAGGCGCCGGCCGACAGCCTGGCGCGCATGCAGCTGTCCTTCGGTCTCGGCAAGGCCAATGACGATTTGAAGGACTACAACAGGGCCTTCGACTATTTCGCTGAAGGCAATGCGATCCGCCGCAAGGGCATCGATTATGATCCGGTCAGGACGCGGGCCGAATTCGAGGCGATGAAGACGGTGTTCAACGCCGGCTTTTTCGAAAAGCACAAGCCAAGTGCAATCTCCGACGACACGCCGATTTTCGTCGTCGGCATGCCGCGCTCCGGCACCACGCTGGTCGAACAGATCATCGCCAGCCATCCACAAGTCTATGGCGCGGGCGAGCTCAGCATGTTGAAAACCGCGGTCGGCAAGCAATTTCCGCTGACCATGCCGGGAGGGTTCCCCTGGGGACTGGTCGATGTATCCGACGCGGAGTTTGCGGAGGCGGGCCAAGCCTATCTCGACATGCTGCATGAGCGCTATCCCAACTTCAGGCATGTCACCGACAAGATGCCCGGCAACTTCCTGCTCATCGGCTTCATCCATATGATGCTGCCGAAAGCCAAGATCATCCATTGCGCGCGCGATGCGGCGGCGACCTGCCTTTCGATCTACAAGGTGCATTTCCGCGGCGACAACCACCGCTACGGCTATGATCTGGGCGAGCTCGCCGATTTCCACAACATCTACACCGACATCATGGCGCATTGGCACGATGTTCTGCCGGGCGTCGTCCATGACGTGCGTTACGAGGATTTCGTGGCCGACCAGGAGGGACAGACGCGGGCGCTGATCGGGCATCTCGGCCTGTCCTGGGACGACAAGGCGCTGTCGTTCCACGAGACCGACCGCCCGGTGCGCACGGCCTCGGCCGCGCAGGTGCGCCAGCCGATGTATCAGGGCTCGGTCGATCTCTGGAAGCGCTATGGCGACAGGTTGAAGCCGCTGCTGGACAAGCTGGACTGAGCAGCGGCTAAAGCTCGATGAAGGGCTGGAGCCGCCGAAGATCATGCGCTTCATATCGAAGGGCATGGGCCCCAAATCGGGTGTCAAACGGGGATCGGCCATCACCTTGGCCATTACCGCGTCGCGGCTTTGCCTGGACGAATAGACGGCCCAAGCAAAGACGACGATCTCGTCGTCTTTTGCCTGAACGGCACGCGGAAACGAGGTCAACTCACCATAGGGCACGTCGTCGGCGATACATTCGACATAGGCGAGCGCTCCGTGTTCCTTCCATATCGGGCCTGCGAGGTTGGCCAGCTTCTTGTAGTCATCGATATTTGCCTTCGGCACGGCGAGCACGAAACCATCGACATAGGACATCAGGTTCTCCTTGGAGTATCTCACAAAGCTCCTTACCGGCGTCAGCCGGTGAGGAGCTTTGTCAGCAGTGGTCAGTCTTTCTTCGCCGGCGCGTTCATCGCCCATTCGACCCCGAAGGGATCGCGCATGTTGCCCCACTGGTCGCCCCAGAACATCAGCTGCAGCGGCACTGCGACTTCGCAGCCGGCATCGACCGCGCGCTTCCACCAGTCATCGATCTCGTCGGCGCCGAGATGGAGCTGCATGGTATAGCCCTGCGGCTTGACGGCAGGCATGCCGTTTTCGGGGTAGAAATCGGAAATCATCAGCGTCGAGCCGTTGATGTGGAGATGGATGTGCATGGTGCGGCCCTGCTCATCGGGCGGATAGAAGAACACCTGTTCGGCGCCGAAAGCCTTCTTGTAGAATTCGGCGGCCTTGAAGGCGCCGTCCAGCTGCAGATAGGGGGTCAATCCACCGAGAACTTTCGCGGCCGGCTGAATGGGGGTCTGGTCGGTCATGTCTTGTTCCTCTTTGGGTTTGGTCTGGGCATTTGGTTTGGCCTTGCGAACCCCAGGACGAACGAGCCGGCCGCGATCCTACATGTCTGATGCGATTTTCTGGCGAAACGAACTTGCGTCGGCGGCGCCCAATCAGAGCGCAATGCTCGCTGTCAGCAGGCTAGAAAGGGGACTGCTCCTTTAACCCCGCTAAGACGACAATGATCCTCTATTACCAGACCCATTCGCCCTTTGCGCGCAAAGCGCTCGTCTTCGCCCATGAGGTCGGGCTTGCCGACCGGCTCGAGGTCATTCATCACGAGACCAGCCCGACCTTGCGCAATGCCAGTGTCTACGCCGAAAACCCGCTCGGCAAGGTGCCGGTGCTGCTGCGGCCGGATGCGCCGCCGCTCTTCGATTCCGATGTCATCTGCGCCTATCTCGATACGCTGCATGACGGCCGCAAATTGCTGCCGCAGGACGGCGAAGCGCGCTGGCAGGCGTTGCGGTTGCAGGCGGTCGCCCAAGGCCTGGCGCAGACGGGCATAGGCCTGCGCTGGGAGACGGAAAGGCGGCCCGAACAGTTGCGCTATGCAGCGCTTGCCGAAGGCTACCGGGAAAAAATCGAGGCCAGTTATGACTGGATCGAAAGCGCGCTGGACGACGAGACACCGCTCCATGTCGGCCATATAGCGCTTGCCACCACGCTGTCCTGGATGGCGTTCCGCCAGCTGCCGTCCTTTCGCGCGCGGGCGCGGCTGACGCGCTGGTTCGAGGCGTTCGAAAAGCGTCGATCGATGCAGGCGACGCCGCTGTCGGGCGATACGCATGACTGAGCAACGGTCGCCCCGCGGCGGCCTGCATCGATCTTTCCCGACCCATGGTCAGGGCGCCCTGCAGATCCGCGGGCCGTTTTGCGCGTCGATGAGGATTTCCGGCCAGCCGATATCCTTGCGCAGTTCGATCGGCAGGGCCAGAAGCTCGCGCTCGCTGCGATAGCGGGCGCGGTTCTGTGCGTAACGGGCGGCGACGCGGCCTATGGATGACAGGATGGACATGATGCGTTCTCCTCAGATGAAGCCGGCATCATCGTGTCGGCATCCCAAGGACGCAGCAGGTTCAGGCGATCCGACAGAGGCGCTGAAAATATTCTGGGAGATGTGAAACCATGGGCCGCAACACAGTGCGGCCCATGGTGGTAGTTCCTCAGCCCGCCGTTTCAGCCACTGAGCGGAAGAAATCCTCGGGGTCTTCGACTTCGGTCAGCTTCCGCTTGTCGATCAGCCAGAAGCGGTTGCCGATGGCGCGGATGAAGGAACGGTCGTGCGAGGCGAGCACACAGCTCGCCTGGTGCTTGAGCAGTTCCTCCTCCAGCGCTTCCTGGCCGTCGATGTCGAGATGGTTGGTCGGCTCGTCGAGCAGGTAGAAGTTGGGGTTGGCGAGTCTCAGCGCCAGCATCATCAGCCGCGCCTTCTGGCCGCCGGACAGCACGCCGATCTTCTTCTCCTGCATCTCAATGACAACGCCGGCGCCGGCAAGCAGCGAACGGGCGCGCTGCTCGCCGACATCGTAGCGGCGCGAGACCATGGCCAGCGGCGTGTCGTCGCCACTGATGCCGGCCAGCGCCTGGTCGCTGTAACCGAGCGCCGTCGACGGCGTCACTTTGACGTTCGGCACCGTGTCAGGCTCGGAGATGGCATTGCGGATCAGGTTGACGAAACGCGACTTGCCGACGCCGTTGCGGCCGAGCAGCACGATGCGATCGCCCTGGCAGATGTGGCGCTTGCCGGTCTTGAACAGCAGCATGCCGTCCGGCGTTTCCACCGTGGCGTCGTCCAGCGTAATCAGCACCTTGGCATGGGTGCCGCGGTTGGCCAGCCGGATCGCGCCGGCTGATTTCTCGCGATGCGCCGATACCGCGGCGTCTTCCAGCTTCTCCGCCCGTTCCCTGAGTTGCTTGGTCTTCACCGTCAAAAGGTCGCTGCCGGAATTGATGCCGATGTTGTTGAGCTTGGCGGCCTGCTTGCGCAGTTGCTGCGCCACCTTCATGTCGCGCTCGAACCGGCGCGCCGTCGAAGCGTCCAGGTCGTCGAGCGCTTGCCTCGCCCTGGAATAGGGCAGTGCAAACACCGGCGAGTCCTCCGGGCGCAAGAACAGCGTGCGGTTGGTGACGGCGTCGAGAAAGGCGCGGTCGTGACTGGCGATGACCACCGGCACCTCGCGAGGCAGGGCGTTCAGCCAGCTTTCCAGCTGGCTGATCTTGGCGAGGTCGAGATGGTTGGTGGGCTCGTCGAGCAAAAGCACATCGGGGTCGGTGACCCAGACGCGGGCAATCAGCGCCAGCCGCTGCCATCCGCCGCTCAGCGCCTGCATCGGCCGTTCGCGCATCGGCTCGGGCACGTCGAGCGAATCCAGCGCCACGTCGACCCGCCACATCTCGCTGTCGGCCTGCCCCGCCGGCAAGGCGTCGGCCACCACCTGGTGGAAGCTGCGGCCGAGAAGGGCAGGAGGAACGGATTGTTCGACATGGCCGACGCGCAGGCCGCGCGTGCGGGAAATGTCGCCGGAGGTCGGCTCCATTGCGCCGGTCAGGCACTTCAGCAAGGTCGACTTGCCACGGCCATTGGCGGCAACGATGCCGAGCCGGTCGCCGGTGCCGATGGTGAGGTCGAGGTTGGAAAACAGCGGCGCACTCATGGTGACGCCGAGGGATTTGAGGCTGATCAGGGCCATTGTGATTTCTCTGGTCTTGCCGGTGTCCGGCTCAATGCACTTTGACGGTGCGCGTGCCGGCCATCAGGCTCAGCTTTGCGCACCACGAAGGGCAGACCAAAAAAATCGAAGCGGGAAAAAACCCGTGATGTCCCTGGTCAGCCCTGCAAGCGAACTCGCAGGGCAGAAATCGGGCCACGCTGACGATGGTGATCGATAGACACGCAGCCCTCCTTTCAAGACAAAACTTTGAGTGTGTGGAGCGATTACACCAAAGGCGGGGGTGGAGGCAAGTGGGCGACGGATGCGGCGGTGGTGGAGCGCTCTTCCCTTCTCCCACAAGGGGAGAAGGGAAGAGGTCTATTTCCCCGGCCGTCCCGTCTTGCCCGGCCGGCGCTTTTCGCGGCGGGCGTCGCCTGGGTCTTCGTAGGAGCCGATGCCGGCGCGCTGGCGAATCATTGGCTTGGCGTCGCGATCCTTCGCGCCTGTCCCGCCGGACATCTCCCCCAGCTGGGGGGAGATTGGCTGGGGCTTGGCCGGCATTTTTCCTTCGACCGGCTTTTCGGTCCGCCGAACCGTCATCTCGTCCAGTGAGTTCTTCTTGAACAGGGGCCTAGTCGCGTCGCCCGGAATGCCGAAGTCGGAGCCGTGCGCTTCCTGCGCCGACTGTTTCTTGAACAGCGAGCGCGACACCGCGCCTGACGGCGTCGGCATGTCGGTACCAGGCCCCATATCGTCGATCGACGGCTTGGCAAATAGCGGCTTCTTCACCGGCACGGCGCCCTCGGCACCCATTTCGTCGAGCGCCGGCTTGCGGAAGAGGTTGGACCGGGCAGCCCTGGCCGCCTCTTCAGCCGCGCGTGCGTCGTCGAACTTGCGGAAACGCTCCTGTTCCTCAGCCGTACGGTGCTTGGCCACGCCCTTGTTGTGCTTGCCCTTCTCGCGGCCGGAGACCGGGCTTTCCATGTCGGCGTATTTGGCCAGCGGGTCTTCCGAGATGGACAGTTCCATCTCGCGCAGCCGCTTGATCTCGTCACGGATGCGGGCGGCCTTCTCGAAGTCGAGATTGGCGGCGGCGTCGCGCATCTGCTTTTCCATGGCGTCGAGATGAGCCTTGAGATTGTTGCCCATCATCGCACCGGCGCCGTCGGTGAACTGCGAGATATCGGCGCGGACATGGTCCTTCTCGTAGACCGAGTCCAGAATGTCGGAGATGCGCGACTTCACCGATTCCGGGGTGATGCCGTTGGCCGCGTTCCATTCCATCTGCTTTTCGCGGCGGCGGTTGGTCTCGGCCATCGCCCGCTCCATCGAGCCGGTGACCTGGTCGGCATAGAGGATGACCTTGCCGTCGACGTTGCGGGCGGCGCGACCGATGGTCTGGATCAGCGACGTCTCGGAGCGCAGGAAACCCTCCTTGTCGGCGTCGAGGATGGCGACGAAACCGCATTCAGGAATGTCGAGGCCTTCGCGCAGCAGGTTGATGCCGACCAGCACGTCGAAAGCGCCGAGGCGGAGATCGCGCAGAATCTCGATGCGCTCCAGCGTGTCGATGTCGGAGTGCATGTAGCGAACGCGCACGCCTTGCTCATGCAAATATTCGGTCAGGTCTTCGGCCATGCGCTTGGTCAAAACGGTGACCAGCGTGCGGTAGCCGGCGGCCGTGGTGTCGCGGATTTCGCCGACGACATCGTCGACCTGGCTTTTCGCCGGGCGGACTTCGACCGGCGGATCGATCAGGCCGGTCGGGCGGATGACCTGCTCGGCGAACACGCCGCCGGCCTGTTCCATCTCCCAGGCGCCGGGTGTCGCAGAAACCGCGACGGAGAGCGGACGCATGGCGTCCCATTCCTCGAAGCGCAACGGGCGATTATCCATGCAGGAGGGCAGGCGAAAACCATACTCCGCCAGTGTCGCCTTGCGCCGAAAGTCGCCACGATACATGCCGCCGATCTGCGGCACGGTGACGTGGCTTTCGTCGATGAAGACCAGCGCATTGTCGGGGATATATTCGAACAAAGTCGGCGGCGGATCGCCCGGCTGGCGTCCCGTGAGATAGCGCGAATAGTTCTCGATGCCGGCGCAGGAGCCGGTGGCTTCCAGCATCTCAAGATCGAAGCGGCAGCGCTGTTCGAGCCGCTGTGCCTCCAGCAGGCGGCCGGCGCGCTCGAGCTCGACCAGCCGGTGCTTGAGCTCCTCCTTGATCGACTTGATCGCCTGGTTGAGCGTTGGACGCGGCGTCACATAGTGCGAGTTGGCGTAGATCTTGACGCTCTTCAGCTCGCCGGTCTTCTGGCCTGTGAGCGGATCGAATTCGGTGATCGCCTCGATCTCGTCGCCGAACATCGAGATGCGCCACGCCCGGTCTTCAAGGTGAGCCGGGAAGATTTCGATCGTGTCGCCGCGCACGCGGAACGAGCCGCGGACGAAATTGATGTCCTGGCGTTTGTATTGCTGGGCGACGAGATCCGCGAGCAGAGCCCGCTGGTCGAGCCGGTCGCCGATCTGCATCTGGAAGGTCATCGCCGTGTAGGTCTCGACCGAGCCGATACCGTAGATGCAGGACACCGAGGCGACGATGATGACGTCGTCGCGCTCGAGCAGCGAACGCGTGGCCGAATGGCGCATCCGGTCGATCTGCTCGTTGATCGAGGATTCCTTCTCGATGAAGGTGTCGGTGCGCGGAACGTAGGCTTCCGGCTGGTAGTAGTCGTAGTAGGAGACGAAATACTCGACCGCATTGTCGGGGAAGAATTTCTTGAACTCGGAATAGAGCTGCGCGGCCAGCGTTTTGTTGGGCGCCAGGATCAAAGCAGGGCGCTGCGTCTGCTCGATCACCTTGGCCATGGTGAAGGTTTTGCCGGAGCCGGTGACGCCGAGCAGCACCTGAGTGCGATCATTGTTGTCGACGCCCTCGACAAGATCCTTGATGGCGGTCGGCTGGTCGCCGGCCGGCTCGAAATCCGACACCATCTTGATGGCGATGCCGCCTTCGGATTTTTCCGGGCGGGCAGGGCGGTGCGGCGTCCACAGCACGCCGTCCTTGTGCAGCGGGTTGCCGGATTCGATCAGCGCCGACAGCGCCGCGACCGTCGCGGTGACGCTGCCCGAGGCCATCGTCTCGGCGTCTTCCAGCGAGATGTCGAGACCGGCGACCGGGTTGAGGCCGGCGGCGGTGCGCTCGCGGGCCGTGGCCGCGCCGCCCATCGAGGTGCCGCGCGAACTGCGGCCGGGGGAGGTTGAGCGTTCCGGAATCTTCTTCGCCACCTTCGGCGGCTTGGCGCCGCCGGAACTACGCCCTTCCTTCTCGGCCTCCTGCTCTATCTGCTCTGCCCAGTCGGCAATCGAGCCGCTCAGCGGCGTGCCGGTGAAGTCGGCCTGCGGCGCCTCGGCGAAGCCGCCTCTGTGCAGAGGCTCCGAGGCATCGAGGAAATCGGTCAGCGGGCTGCGCCGCTTCGGCGGCGAAGCGCCGTTGTCACCCGCCGGAGACGGTGTCTTTTTGTCAGGGAGTTTGGCCATGCCCCAAATATGGGCAGAGTCCGCCAAAATGGAAAGAGTGCAGTGGCGAAGGGCGCTAAGCGGGTCGAAGCTCCTGACACAAGGGTGTCAGGAGCTGTGTTACGCGAAGCCAGGCCGCCTGCTCAATTGAACCACAGCGCGAAGGTCAAAAACCCACCGCCACCGAACTGGCGCTGGATCTGGTCGAACTCGCCGCTGGTTACGATCTCACCGCTCTCGAGGTAGGGCGCGATGGCCGGGCCGGTAATCGACAGCACTAGGTCGAAAGGCTTCGGTTCTTCGAAGAAACGCTTCATGTTGATGCCCTGGCCGGTGCTGACCGTGATGCGGAAATGCGGCAGCAGCTTGCGGCCTTCCAAAAGGTCTTCGGCCATGGTCAGAGTGGCGAGCCAGGCCTCGACCTGCTCCTCGCCGACTTCGAGCCCGGTGAGCGGGTTCTCGCCCTTCTGCTGCGGTCCCGGCAGCCATTCGCGGTCATTGTCGGTCTCGGCGCGGATCGCCTTCCAGTCCTGGCGCGACAGCCGGATCATTTCGAGCAGATGGCGGCGCGCCGCTTGACGGCGCTCGGGCTCGACCACCGGCCAATTGACGAGGTGAACCATGGAGATGAAATCCGCAATGCGCCATTCCGATGAGAAGATGCTGCTGCCCATGTCCCCGGCGGGAGGTACGAGAACATCCTGCAGCGGCAGTTTGGCGCGCGGGAACAGCATGTGGAACGAGCCGTCGAACATGGTCCTGAAATCATGCGCCAGCCAGAAATCGGCCTGCGCCATCAGGAATTCGGCATAGCCCTGCAGCCAGAAACCGTCGGCCCGGTCGAAGCGGAAGGCGAGCGAGGGAGCGGCGGCGTCCGACGAGATGCCGCCGCGCGACAGCGAGGCCATGACCGCCGCGATGCTTTCATCCGGCGTGATACTGCTGTCCTCGTTGAGATCGATGCCGAGATGGGTGAGGTCGATGACCATGCCGATATCGGCTCCCGCGGGCACCGAACCCAGTGTCACCGCCGACTCTTCCAACCGGTCGCGAAAGGCGACCAGAATGGCGCGGAACTGCTCATAGGTCAGCGGTTCGGGATTGGGATTGTCCGGAATCGGCAGCCGCATCAGCGGCAGCATGAAGGATTGCGGGCTTTCGAACCCGTGGCGGTGCAGGCCGCCGGCCAGGATTTCCAGGGCGGTGAAGAATTCGCCGGCGCCGGCGGCGTAGGCTGACGCCGGATCGCCTTTCGCTGCAGACTCAAGCGTTGTGAGCGCACGGTTGCGCTCAGCCACCGTTTTGGCCTCGAACAGCGCGGTCGCCGCTTCGGGCGCGGCGGCGCGGGCCGACGATAAAGGCAGCAACAGGAGGAAGGCGGACGCCAGCAGGCCTGCAAAACGTGTCATCTCATTCCTCCACTGTGCCATTGCGCAGACATTACACGCATTTGGCGCCGTGTCTGCCGGCGGCAGTGTTTCAAGGACTGACGGTCGACACTCCCCGGGCAGACCGTCTACACAAGCTAACCGATTGGGCAAACGATTGGGCGTCGCGTGTCGAACTATCCGCTTTCCTACACACTGTCATGGCTGCCGCGCTTCCTGAAACCGTCGCTTGGCGGCGATGTCAGGGATTTTGCGCCGATCGCGGCAACGACACTCATCGATCCACCGCCAGGGCGGAAGGTGCGGCTGGCCTTTGTCGGCGATATTTCGGCGGTGGCCAACCATAGTGCGCCGGAATGCGATCCGGAGATCGCAAAGCTCTTGGGCTCCGCCGATCTGGTGATCGGCAATTGCGAAAGTCCGGTCGTCGAGCGGCCGAGCGTGGCGTTTGGCACGCGGCTTGGCACTCACCATGCGATGAGCGAGCGGTTTCTTGCCGCGGCGCTTGCCGCCGTAGGCATCGCGCGCGAAAGGCTCGTGCTGTCGCTGGCCAACAACCATGTGCTCGACCAGGGCGTCGCCGGTTTCGACGAGACGGCTGCGGCGCTGAAGCGGCTTGGCATCCGCACCATCGGCACCGCGAAAAAAGGACCGGTCGAGCAGGTCAAGGCCGGGCCGCTGACGATCGGCTTTGCCGCCTTCACACTGTGGCGCAATGCCGACGCCGCAGTTTTCAATGAGCGTGTGTCGATGCAAAGCGATCCGGCGGCATGGCCGAGAGGCGCGGCCGACAAGAACATCGACCTCACCTGTGCGGTGCCGCACTGGGACTGGGAGTTCCGGCATTTTCCGCAGCCGCAAACGCAAACGCTGGCGAGGTTGCTGGCCGGTCACGGCGTGGGGCTGATTGCCGGGCACCACGCCCATGTCGTGCAGCCGGTGCAATGGGTCGGCAAGACGCTCGTGGCTTACGGGCTTGGCGACTTCCTCGGCACGGCGCTGGCGCGGCAGCCCTGGCCCGGCCGCATCGCCGGCATTTTCGTCGTCGATGTCAGCGCAGATCTCGGCAAGCGCGGCGCGATCGGCGGCTACCGGATGCATGCCTTCATGCGGTTGCGCGCAGGCGGGCATGAGCGGCTGGTTCCGGTCGAGGCGCTGACTGGCCGGATGAAGGGCAAGGTCGAAGCCAGGCTGAAGGCGATCTTTGGCGACTGACCACTTTCCCGCTATTATAGGCATAAACGGACTTTGCGAGGGGGCGATGGAAGCAGCTGAGTTCATGCCTGATGAAGCGGTGGTCGCCGGCATCAGGAAGAATATCGAGATCTATGAGGCTGGACGGGCTTCGGCCTACCGCCAGGTGCGCTGGCGGGTGCCGGTGTTTCTGGGGCTGCTGCTGGTTTTTGTCGTGCTGGTGGCCTGGCTGTTCAACAAGGTCGCCGACTTGAACGAGCAATGGTTCTCGACGCCGCATGTGTTCCTCTATGTCGGCGGTTTCTTCGCGGCGCTGCTGCTGTACTTCCTGGCGATCAGGCCGGCGACGCGGCTGCAGCAATCGTTCCGTGACACGCTGCTGCCGATCATCTTCGGCTTCATCAGGGATGTGCGCTATCAGCACAGCGTGACGCCGAATTCCTTCGACCGGCTGCCGCGCGCCGTGGTCGGCGCCTTCAACCGGCAGAGCTTCGACGACATCGTATCAGGCCGCTACGAGGATTTTCCGTTCGAGCTCTACGAGGCGGAGTTGCGCCAAGGGTCGGGCAAAGGCTCGTCGACGGTCTTCAAGGGCGTCGTCGTCGCCTTCGAGACCATTGCGCCGTTCCCCGGCATATTGGTCGCGACGCGCCGCAGCAACGCGGTGGTCGGTTTCTTCCGCGGCATCTTCGCCGGCAAGATGGAGGAACTGTCCAGCGGCGATCCGCTGCTCGACGGCGACTACGAATTTCGCACCGACAATGTCGCCGCCGCGCAGCCGCTGGTGAGCGGCCGGCTGGCGCAGGCGCTGAAATGGCTGCACGAGACATGGCGCGATGATCCGGCGCGGGTGGCACTTAATGGCAGCGATGGTTTCCTGCTCTTGCCGCAGCCGAAGAATTTCTTCGAACTGCCCGCCATTTCCGTGCCGCTCGATTACACCAAGCACATCGCGCCGATGATCGCCGATATGGGCGCGATCTTGGCGACCGCGGCGCTGGTGCGCAAGATCGGCGCGACGGATGGCGAGGCCTAAAGCGCCGCGCGTCGAAACGAATTCATGCGACGCGCTTCAGGTCTTGTTTTCATGCATATCGTTGCCCCAAAACGGCGGTCCTGTTTGGGCGCATGCATTAGCCAGGCTGCCGCGCCTCAGCAGTCGAAGCCGTAGTTCTGGCGGTAATATTCGACGTCTTCTTGCGCCATCGTCTTGAACATCACGCAGACGGTGAAGCTGCCTACCTGGCGACCGTTTCTGGTGTAGCCCCAGTCGGAAATATCGTCCCGGTTGAATTCGAGTTCCTGGCCGGCCACGACATTGTGCACCGCTTGCGGCTCATTGGCCAATGTTCCTGCAAAGCCGGTCGCGGTCTTGTGGAAGGGGATGATCCAGAAATGCTCCGAGGCGTCTCCGTCCCTGACCTCGACTTTCAATTTGTAGCTGGTTGTCCCGGCTGGCGGCGCATCCGACAAGGACAGGAATTCATCGAGGCTGGCGCGCGCCTGCGCAATGGCCGCCGCCATGTCCGGATCGTCCCTGGCGACGCCTACAACCTTGTCGCCGCCCTGGCCGGAATCCTGCGCACCGGCCGGAATCGGCGCCAAGGCCAGCACCAGGGACAGCACGGTTCGAACTGCATGCTTCATGAAATGGCGCTCCTGCGTGTCGATGCCTGACACCATCATGCATCTATCTGGAGTTTTCAACGGCAGTGCGACAGCGTGGTATGGTCCGAACGGCAGGCCGCTCACAACCCGCTCGGCACCAGCCCCGCCAGCCAGTTCGCGGACCGCTTGGCAATGCCGACCGTTGCCGACGCGACGCGGCCGAGATCTGTCTTGACCACGGCGTAGCCGTTCCTGGTGCGGTAGAGCACGCCTGTTCCGCCATCGACCACTTGCTCGTAGGCGACGGGCCGTACCGCTGCTGCCTCCATGGCCGTCGTCGGGGAGCCGACGGGAACGCTCGGCCGATGGCTCAGTTCCGGCGGCAACGGGGTTTGGACATTCCGGCTGGCCGGCTTCAGTTCCGGGCGGGATGCGGCCGCCGCCAGTTGCGAAGAAGACGCCGACCCCTTGCTGCGGCAGATGCCAGAGACCAGCGGATAGTCGAAGTTCTTCTGGTGCAGCATCTGGCTTTTCATCGCCGCTTCGCAGTCGGCGATAGTCGCCCACTTCGCCGGCGTCTCGCCGATATATTCGCAAAGCTTGGCGTCGCAGTCGCAGCCGACAATGGTCATGGCGACAAGGGCGGTCTTGATCACGGTCTTGTCCTTCGGATTGCCCCCCGGCAGCCAGTCCTTCCATCGCGCGCGAACAAGGCGGGATTTTGGCCGCGATCACGCGATGAGCCGGGGGATGCGTTTTTCGGGTACGGCTCACTATAGGTGGATTTCGAGACACCCGGTAGCAGATAGGGCGGGAGCGTGATGCATTTGCAGGAAGAAGCCTGAATAAATCTTGTCGGCTATGGCCGCGACAACTGTTTCTTGGCCCGGTTTTCTACTACGATACTCACGGGGCGATACAACAATATAGGAGGGGTTTGTCATGGGAAGAATTGTCCGGTCCGCCGAGCCTGTGCCGAAAAGGGATTCAACGCTCGAGGGCATTCCAGGCGATGCTCCGCTCGGCGTCGACGATGACAAGCAAGAAGATCAAGGATCGAAAGGCGGCGACGGCTATCTCGACCGGGTTGCGAAGTACGTGCCTGCCGAAGTCGTGGCATTTTTCATCTTCGTCAACTCCATCCTGGTCAATGCCACTGAGCAGCCGGTTGCCAAGGCGTTGACCGATGCGGTGGCGGAAGAGACCAAAGGCGATCCGGGGGACATTCCGGGTAAGGTGCAGGCAGCCATCTATAAGATTGAAATGGCCGGTATCAGCGTCTGGACCATTTCATGGATCATGTTGATCGTCGCGCTGGCGATGACGCCGGTGTATCTGAAATCGGTCAGCGATTCAGCCGACAATGCGGAGGCTCCGGGAGCCAACATCGTCATGTCGATGCTCGCCTTCCCATTCTGGGCCTATGCCGTCAACGCGCTGGCCCTCAGGCCATGGCATGACGGTGCGCTGGCCAGCATCATGCTCGCCACCTTCACGCTCATCAGCGGCGCCATACGGCCGGAATATATAAACGCTGGCCTCAATTTGATCCCGGGCATCGGCCCGAAGAAGTAGCTCGGCCCGCCGGGCAGGCCGCGTGCAGGGCGCGTCTTCAGTCGGAGAGGTGTTCCAGCCTGGCGCCTGCTTCGAACAGCGCCGGCAGCACGATGTGCAGCTTGCGCACGGCGACGATCAGCCGGTGCGACGGGTGGCCGGATCGATCGGAACCGGTTGGCTGAACGGCGTGCGGGAGCCTTTGGGCGGAGCGAAGTCCGCCGCCGAAACACGGTGAGGATGATCGCGTCGTTGCCACCGATCTCGACGAAGGACACGCCTCTGTCGATCAGGCGCGGGATCATGTCGGTGAATTGCTGACCGCGCCTGGTGATGAAGTGGTGCCGTCAGCGCCGAAATCGCGTTCCAGCAAAGTATCGGCTTCTTACGCGTCGCTTCGCCGACCGGACCCTTGGCCCAAAAGACAGTCGGCGCCGGGATTTCTCCCAGCGCCTCCCTGTCAGATCAGGACACGGTCGCGGCAGCAACTTCCGTAAAGTCGTCGCGCCATGCCGGCCTTGATTTTGACGGTCCTGCCAGTCACCGCCCGAGGGCAGTGCCCGTTCCAGACCACGCCGTTCTCCACCCTTGCGAGCTTCGTTCGGCGCGCCATCGAAGGTTTTCGCCGTCCTTCATGGCAGCATCGGTCCGCCGTTGGCGTTCGCACGCTTTCCGCGGCCCCGTAGGTCTCGGCATCCGTCCCTCGAACAAGCAAGCCTGCTCTCGCTTCGGGCCGTACGGGCCTCAGGAAATCCGCCTTTTCGCTTTGCCTTTCGGCGTGGCGATCGGTAGCCGCCTGAGATGAGTTAAACTTACGCCGGGTAAGGGTTTTGGGGAATGGGCGTGAGCCTGTGGATAACGGGATTATCGGGGACGGTTTGCCACAAAGCTCGGAATTTCGACTCCAGCTGCATTAGACAGCCCGCCCGCTTTTTGGCGCCTGATCGGCTGTGCCCCTTGCTCCGCCGGCTGGCGCGGGCTTCAATGCAGGCAAAGCATCGAGCCTATCGGCTCGGTTCGGGGAGGGTGCGCATTGAAAGTCGGGGTGGTGCTCAATCCGATTGCCGGCGGCGGCCGGCTGAAACGGCATTGGCCGGAGGTGGCTGCTTCGCTGAAAAAGCATTTCGGCGAATTCGAGCTGCGCGAGACGCAGGCCGAGGGCGACGCCGAAAGGCTGGCGCTCGACCTCGCGGCAAGCGGCTTCGAGCTGGTGATCGCGGCCGGCGGCGACGGCACCGCCAGCGAAGTGGCCGACGGATTGCTGCAGGCTTTCGATGAGAGCGGCCGGACAACCGAACTTGCCTTGCTGCCTTGCGGCACCGGCATCGATTTCGCGCGCGGGCTCGGGCTGCCGAAAGAGGTGGATGCGGTGCTGAAGCGGATCGCCGAAGCCAAGGCGCGCAAGGTCGATGCAGGGCGCATCTGCTACATCGACGACCATGGCGCGCTGGCCAGCCGGCACTTCATCAATATCGCCAGCCTCGGCCTATCCGGCGCCACGGACCGTGCGGTCAATGCCGACAAGCGCAAGGGCAGGATGTCGGCCAAGGCGCTGTTTTTCTGGCGCACCGTGGTCGAGTTCATCCGCTACCGCTTCCAGGACGTCAGGATCACCGTCGACGATGGCACCCCGGTCGAGGCGCGCATGGCGCTGGTGGCGGTCGCCAACGGAAAGTTCTTCGGCGGCGGCATGATGATCGCCCCGGACGCCGAACTCGCCGACGGCCAGTTCGACATCGTCATCCTGCGCGCGGCCGGCAAGCTGAAGCTGATCTGGGATATTCGGCTGCTCTATGGCGGCCGGCACCGCAACCATCCGGCCATCACCATATTGCGTGGCCGGAAAGTGGTGGTCGAACCTATCGGCGATGTCGAGAAGAACGGCGCGCTGGTCGACATAGATGGCGAGTCGCCGGGGCGTATACCCGCGACGTTTGAGATCCTGCCCGGAGCGCTGACGCTGAGATATTGAATCAAGGCGTTGAGGGATTGATTCAGGTGGTTTGAGCGGCGATTCCGGCGAACCGGCCAAAGGCCTGAAATCGCAGGACATATTTACCCGGCTTAGCTTTCCAGCTTGGCTGGGAAACCGGGCGCGCGCAGATCCATGTCGACGGCATCCTCGAGCAGTTTGACGATCTGGGTCGACCAGGCGCCGCCGCCATATTCCTGTTTGCCCATCAGGAAAATCTCACTCACAAGCGGCGCCAGTTGGAGTGGCAGTCTGAACTCTCTGCCCATCGCAAGCGCAAAGCCGAGGTCCTTCAGTGCCAGGTCCATGGTGAAGCCAATGTCGTAGGAGCCGTTGAGGATGAGCTGGCTTTCGGTCTCATGGACGAAGCTGTTGCCGGAGGAGGCGACGATGGCGTGGTAGGATTGCGCGAGGTCGAGGCCGCCTTGCTTGGCCAACATCAGCGCCTCGCCGGCGGCGACGAGATGGATGAAGGCCAGCATGTTGGTGATCACCTTGATCACCGCCGCGGAGCCGACCGGACCCATCAGGAACGACTTTGCGCACATCGCTTCGATGGCCGGACGATGGCGCTCGTAAAGCGCAGCATCGCCGCCGACAAGCGCGGTGATCTTTCCGACCGCGGCCAGATACACGCCGCCGGTGACCGGGCACTCCAGCGTCTCGATGCCTTTGGCCGCGGCGAGGGCGGCGAGGCGCAGGATCTCGTCGCGGCCGTTGGTCGACATCTCGATCCAGGAGCCGCCCCTGGGCAGACCCTCGAGCAGGCCGCCGGCATTAGCCAGCACCGCTTCGCTGACCTTGGGCGAGGGCAGGCAAGTAATGGCATTGCCGGCCTGTGCCGCCGCTTCGGCCGGGCTGGTTGCGGCCGTGGCGCCGAGCGCCACGAGGCGCTCGACGGCGGCGGGGTCGCGGTCGAAGACGATGACGACAAAACCGTTGCGCAACAGGCTGGCGGCAAGGTTGCCGCCGAGATGGCCAAGGCCGATGAAGGCGTAGCGTTCGCTCACGGCATCAGCGGCGTTTGCATCATCTGCAAATGCAGGTCCTTGCCGGTGTAGGGATGCGCGTCGCAGACCGCTTCGTCCAGCTCGACGCCGAGGCCCGGCTCCTTCGATGGAATGACATTGCCGTCCTGCCATTCGATCTTCTTCTTGAGCAGTGTCGCGTGGAAGCCGTCCCACTGCTTCAGCGATTCCAGGATGAGGAAATTGGGCAGCGTCACCGCCAGCTGGATGTTGGCGGCCCCAACGATCGGCCCACAATAGCAGTGCGGCGCGATCTGGATGTGGTATGCCTCGGCCATGGCGGCGATCTTCTTGGTTTCGAGAATGCCGCCGGAACGGCCAAGGTCCGGTTGCAGGATGGTGGCGGCGCGGTTCTCGATGATTCGGGCGAATTCGAACTTGGTCGTCAACCGCTCGCCGGTGGCGATCGGGATCGACGTGCCTCGCGCCACCTGAGCCATCACTTCGGGCATGTCGGGCGGCACCGGCTCTTCGAACCACAAGGGATCGTAGGGCTCGATGGCGCGTGCCATGCGCAGCGCACCCGATGCGGTGAACTGGCCATGCGTGCCGAACAGAATATCGGCGCGGGTGCCGACGGCTTCGCGGATCGCCTTGACCATGCGGGTGGAGACATCGATGTCGATCAGGCGCGGCTGGTGGCCGTCGAAGGCGGTGTAGGGGCCTGCCGGGTCGAGCTTGACGGCGTTGAACCCCTGCTCGACATATTCGAGCGCGCAGGCGGCCGCCAATTCGGGGTCATTGTAGACGTTCCGGCCGTCCGGCGCGTCCTCCGAATGGACGCTGCCGGTGTGCGGATAGAGATAGGTGTAGGAGCGCAGCGTCTCGTGCACCTGGCCGCCGAGCAGTTTGTAGACCGGCTTGTCGGCTTCCTTGCCGACAATGTCCCAGCAGGCCATTTCCAGCGCCGAGAAACAGCCCATGCCGGTAACGTCGGGGCGCTGGGTAAATCCTGAGGAATAGGCGCGGCGGAAGAAGGTCTCGATGTCATGCGGATCGTGGCCGATCAGGTAACGCTCGGCCATGTCCTCGACCAGCTTCGCTGTTATGTGAGCCGAGAAGGTGGCGTTGTAGGCCTCGCCGTAACCGACGACGCCGCCATCGGTGGTCAGCTTGACGAAGATGAAATACTTGCCGCCGATGCCGGGCGGCGGGTTGCCGACTACCCAGGTCTTGACGTCGGTGATCTTCATTTTTGGTCCTCCAGAACCAGTTCGGCGCCCTTCCATCCGGTCATGACCGAGGCGGCGTTGGTGTTGCCGGTGATGTTGGCGGGAAAGATCGAGGCGTCGATGACACGCAGACCTGCGAGCCCGTGCACTTTCAGGCGCGGGTCGACGACGGCGGCCCCGGCGCCCGGCCCCATGCGGCACGTCGAGACCGGGTGATAGACGGTGCCTGAGCGCTTCCTGAAATCCTGGATCAGATCGGCATCCGATTGGATCGATGGGCCCGGCAAAACCTCCTCAGTGATGATCTCGGCCATGGCGGGCATCGAGGCTATCTTGCGCACGAATTTCACCGCCGCCAGCATCTCGTCGACATCGGCGTTGGTGGAATAGGCGTTGGCGACGATCCTGGGATAGTCCAGCGGATTGCTGGAGCGGATCATGATCTCGCCGCGGCTGGACGGGCGGCAGTTGGAGAGGCCGATGGAAAAGCCCGGCCACGGATCCGGCGTCAGGATCGGCCGCTCGCCGCTCTTCGGAACGACGGTCGAGAAAGCCTGGAAATAAAGCTGCATGTTGGGGCGCGAAAACGCCAGGTCGGTTCGGAAGAAGCCGCCGCCATGGTTCATCGACAGCGACAGCGGGCCGGAGCGGGTGAGGATGTACCGCATGCCGACCAGCAGCTTGCCCCACCAGGGCCGCAGGATTTGGTTGAGCGTCGGCACGTTTCCCTTGAAGGTATAGTTGATGCCGACATGGTCCTGCAGATGCGCGCCGACATTTTCGTTGCCGTGGACGACCGGGATGCCAAGCCCCTTGAGCAGTGACGAGGGGCCGACGCCGGACAGTTGCAGCAGCTGCGGCGAGTTGATCGAACCGGCGGACAGGATCACCTCGCGGCCGGCCCGCGCCGTCTTGGTCTCGCCGTTCTGCAGATATTCGATGCCGACGGCTCGCTTGCCCTCGAACAGGATTCTGGTCGCCAGCGCATTGGCTTCGACGCGCACATTCGCGCGCTTCATCGCCGGGCGCAGGAAGGCGCGCGCGGCCGACATGCGGCGGCCATTCCTGGTCGAGATCTGGTAGACGCCGACGCCTTCCTGGGCGGCGCCGTTGAAGTCAGGGTTGAGCGGCAGCCCAGCCTGCTGGCCGGCTGCGAGGTAGCGCCTGGTCAGCGGATGGACGGCGTTCGTCGTGTCGGTGATATGCAGCGGCCCGCCGGTGCCGCGCCATCTGTCGGCGCCGGCCTCATTGTCCTCAAGCGCCTTGAAGCCCGGCAACAGATCGTCATAGCCCCAACCGGGATTTCCGGCATCGCGCCAGTCGTCAAAGTCCTCGCGCGCGCCACGGATCCAGACCATGGCGTTGATCGAGCTGGAGCCGCCAAGCAGCTTGCCGCGCGGCCAATGGTCGACATTGCCGGCAAGGCCGGGGTCCGGCTCGGGCTTGTAGTTCCAGTTGACCGCCGGATCGAAGAAGGTCTTGCCGTAGCCGAGCGGCATCTGGACATAAAAGCGGCGGTCGCTGCCGCCGGCCTCCAGCACCAGCACGGAGAAGCGGCCCGAAATCGACAGCCTGTCGGCCAGAACCGAGCCGGCCGAGCCGGAGCCGACGATGATGAAGTCATAAGTCTGCATGATTGGTGTTGGCGGCTCCGCAAAACTGAGCGCAGCCTATCCGCGACGGCTTGGCCGCGCCCCTGCGGCTTCCGGCATGGCTTGTGAAAAAAGCGACCGTGAGACGCCTGGTCGGAAAAGCCACCATGGAACCGACATTGCGCCGGGAGCCTCGCCCGTCGCGTTGACCTCTTGGGCCCGTGACGCTACGGGATCAAGGGCTATCGCTTTAGGGGAATCTCGGATGGTGCATTACGCGGACGGACGGCCGATCGGCGATCTGACCTTGCGTACGCTCGCCATGCCGGCCGATGCAAATGCGGCCGGCGACATCTTTGGCGGCTGGGTGATGGCGCAGATGGATCTTGCCTGCGGCATCCGTGCGGCCGAGCGGGCCAAGGGCCGCGTGGTGACGGCGGCGGTCAAGGAAATGTCCTTCGCCAAGGCGATGAAGATCGGCGACACGCTGTGCATCTACACCCATGTCGAGCGCGTCGGCCGCACCTCCATGACGCTCAAGGTCGAGGCCTGGGCGCAACGCTACCTCTCCGACCTGATGGAGAAGGTCACCCACGCCGATTTCGTCATGGTGGCGCTGGATAGCGACGGCAAGCCGAAGCCGATTCCAACCGAAAGTTGACATCGTCGATTCTGCCAAGCTTGCGCTTATGTAACATCCCCCGCGCGGGCGATGCGCTGCGCGACATCCAATGGTTGCCTTCACATCCGATTCTGCGGGCGGCGGAGGGAAGACAATGCGTCAACACATGCTGAACGGCTGGCTCGTGGCGGCCCTCGTCGCGGTGATCTGCCTGCTTGGCACGACCGCTTATACCGAGATCAGGAAAGAGCTTCCAAGCGTTGCCTGCACGCACGACCGGACGGTTGGCAACGAGCGGACTGCCCAGCGGTCTGCAAGGGTAGAGACGTGCGGCGCAGTGTGTTGCAGCAACCCTGCGTCAAAGGCCTGAGGGCCCGTCAGCGGAAGACCTCGTCAGCCTCAAAATGATCATGCGCCGGCGAACGAAACGCTGCAGCTATGTCGCGATGGCGTGACCAACGATGCAAGGGCGGATCCAGTTAAACCCGGGTACGCGTCGTCGGCGGCAAAATCCGTAAACCGTTGCTGGACAACGGTTTTCAGGCGTGCACGCCATCGAATCTTTCGCGCGCCGCCTGGACCCGAACGGTGTTCCTGCGTGCCCATTCGCCGAGCGCGCCGACCGGGACCAGCAGCTCATGGCCGAGCTCCGTCAGCTCATAGTCGACGCGTGGCGGGATGGTCGGGAACACGGTTCGGGTGACGAAGCCGTCGCGCTCAAGACCGCGCAAGGTGGTGGTCAGCATCTTCTGGGAAATGCCGCCGACAGCGGCGCGCAACTCATTGAAACGCAGCGGTCCGGCGCCCAGTTTGCCGACAACCAGAACGGTCCATTTGTCGCCGACGCGCTGCAGGATTTCCGAGACGGCTCGGCAGTCTTCGGTGTTGTGCGGGTGCCTCAGTAACATAACGGTGCCTCCTTGCGCTGCCATTTGTCAGTATCTCATATAGCGCCGGTATCCAGACGATACCAGCTTCTGCATATATGGAGAGCCCCATGTCCAAGCCCAAAATTGCCATCGTCGTCGGTTCGACACGCGCCGCGCGTTTCGCCGATGTGCCCGCCCAGTGGATCGCCAAGATCGCGAAATCCCATGCCGACATCGACGTCGAGACCGTCGACCTGCGCGACTGGCCGCTGCCCTTCTTCGACGAGGTCGCCTCGTCCGCCTGGGCGCCGTCGCAGAACGAAGTTGCCCAGCGCTGGCAGAAGAAGGTCGCCGAATTCGACGGCTTCATCTTCACCGCCGCCGAATACAACCATGGCCCGACGGCCGTGCTGAAGAACGCCATCGATTACGCCGCCAATGAATGGAACAAGAAGCCGGCCGGTTTCGTCGGCTATGGCAGCGTCGGCGGCTCGCGCGCTGTCGAACATTTGCGTCTTGCCGCGGTCGAATTGCAGATGGCGCCGGTCAAATCCGCCGTTCACATTGCCTGGAGCGATTTCCTGGCGGTGCGCCAGGGCGAGAAGAAGCTCGAGGAGATCGAGCATCTGAACCAGGCTGCCACGGCGCTGGTGAACGACGTTGCCTGGTGGGCCCGCGTGCTCAAGGCAGCGCGTCAGGCCGACGCGATTGCCGGCGAAGCCCAGGCGGCCTGAGCCTTATCCTCCCAAGGACCGATGATTTTTCCAAAGGGCGGCGTTTGCGCCGCCCTTTTTCATTTACGTGAAGAGGCGCTCTCGGCCTTCCCCGGCCGGATGGTGCAGTCGGACCGGCAAGGTCGTGCTGATGCCTTGACGATCCCGCGCAAAGGATCGCCGCCTGTCACAGCCAACCGCCGGAAAACCCGGCCCGGCGCAGTCCTGTGGTGATGGCCGGCACGCGGCGCATCAATCGCCACAGGAAGTCCGACCGGTAGTTCTCGATCATCAGGGCGATCGGCCCCTGGTTGATGCCGACATGGTCCGGCGATACCCAACCGCAGGCGCGGCCGTCGTCGGCAGCGATCGTCGGGTTGAAGCTCGCGGTGAAGCCGTAAGGGTTGCCGTCGCGCAGGTCCATCTCGTGGAAATGGCGCAGCGCCGGCAGCACGATTTCCGGCGCAAAAGGCAAGGAGGCGATTGCCGCCCATGGCGACAGCGTGCCGTCATCGGGGCCAAACGGTGCGCCGCGGGCGAGATAACCGAAGAAGCGGCGTCCATCGGCTCGCCGCGCGATCGGACCTGGGCCGTCGCTGGCGGTGACGCCCCAGCAATTCTCGCCATAGCCCGCGAACCCCCTCGGATTGCGGATTGCGTAATCGCGCTGCAGATACGTCGCCTGGCGGCTGTTTTCGAAATAGTCGATGTCGTGACCCTGCATGAAGGTATCGCGGATGGCGCGAAAATCGATCCAGATATGCGAGAACTGGTGGATGAAAAGCGGGCCGGCATAGACCATCTCGCGGCCGTAGATGGTCTTCCATTTGTAAGTGGACAGCCAGGCCGCGTAGCTCTCGGGAGTTAGCGAGTGGGTCGGCGAACCGAGACCCAGGACGTACAGGATCAGCGCCTCGTCAAATCCTTCCCAGCGGTAGCGGAGAAAGCCTTTTCCAGGCCGCCAGCCATGGGTGACGGTGGCGCCGCCGTTCTGCGCCCAGCGCCAGTCGGCACGGCGGTAGAGCGCATCGGCAAGCTGGCGGATTTCCAGTTCGAGCTCATCGTCCTGGTCGAAATAAGCGCCGGCAGCCAGAACACCGGCAAGCAGAAGTGCGGTATCGATCGTGGACAGTTCGCAATTCCAGACGCGGCGGCCGGTCTTCATGTCGAGGAAATGATAGTAGAAACCCTTGTAGCCGGTGGCATCGGGCTCCGGCCCGTGCGGGGCGTTCCAGAAGAAGCGAAGCGTGGCGAGCGTCCGCTCGATTGCGGCATCGCGCGTCATGAAACCGCGCTCGACACCGACGGGATAGGACGACAAAGCGAGCCCGACAGCGGCTATGCTGGCAGGCGACGTTGGCGTGTTGCGGTCGGCGACCAGGCCGTTGGCAGGGTTGGCCTCGTTGAGAAAATACTCGAAGGACAGGCGCTGGATATCTTGGAGAAGCTCGTCGTTTAGCGCGTGTTCGTTCGATGCATCCATGACAATCGATATAGAGGCTTTGGCTGCTTTTGCCATTCTTCCAGCGGATCAATCATGGGTGAGGGCAGGCTGGGGCCGATAGCGAAAGGCGCTGCCGACGCACCGAATTCAAATCGAGGGGCTGCGAAGATCGGTTGGACCGCCATATGCACGGCCCTGCCATCTGGCCTGGCCGTCCTCCCCTGATATATCCGGCTGCGATCCATCACATGAGCATGCCCCGTGAAGTCACCCAGCCTGTCAGGCGTCGTTTCCCCCATGACCCCGGTGCTGGTCTGTGCACTTGCGATCTTCCTTCTGTCCGCCATGGATGCGGCGATGAAAATCCTGGTGATCGCCGTCGGTGTCTACAACACGGTGCTGTGGCGAAGCATGCTTGCGAGCGTGGTCGCGGGCACGGCCTGGGCGGCGGGGCCGCGTTCCCTTCCCACGCCTTCCGTGCTGCGGCTACACGCGCTGCGCGCCGTGATCGTGGGCATCGTTCTGCTGTCGTTCTTCTGGGGCCTTGCCAGATTGCCGCTAGCGGATGGGATCGGGCTTAGTTTCGTCGCGCCGCTGTTCGCTCTCCTGCTGGCGGCGCTGCTTTTGGGCGAACGCATACAGCGCCAGGCGATCTGGGCGTCGCTGGCGGGCATCGCCGGCGTCGTCATCATCATGGCCGGACAGTTCGGGCAAGGGAACTATACCGGGGATGCCCTGCTTGGCACGGTGGCGGTGCTCGCATCGACGGTGTTCTACGCCTACAATCTGATCCTCTCGCGGCGGCAGGCGCTGGTAGCCAAACCAGTCGAGATCATGCTGTTCCAGAACCTGTGCGTTGCCGCCGTCCTTCTCCCCGCCGCTCCCTGGCTCGCGGTTGCCCTGCCGGGCAATCTCTGGCTTCCACTGGCCGGGGTGACGGGGCTGTCGCTCTCCGGCCAGTTCCTGATGAGCTGGTCCTACGCGCGGGCCGAAGCGCAATATCTAATCCCGACGGAGTATTCCGCCTTCATCTGGGCGATCGTGTTTGGCTGGCTGTTCTTCGACGAGGCGGCGACCTGGACCACGCTGGCTGGAGCGGCCCTGATCGTGGCCAGTTGCCTGATCGCCTCGCGCTCCAATCCGAAGCTTGCCGAACCGATCGAAGCCGCGGTCTGAGGGCGCTATTCGCTTTGACGGCAGAGCGTCAACGCACCACTTCGCGATGGCCGCTGGGCAGCCGGGTGGCGATCAGCTTGTCGATGCGGCGGCCATCGAGGTCGACGACCTCGAAACGCCAGCCTTGCGCGTCGACGCATTCGCCGGTCGCCGGCAGATGGTGCATGTGCGACAGCACATAACCGGCGACGGTCTCGTAGTCGCGGTTTTCCGGCAGGTCGATACCGAGAACGTCAGCCATCTCGTCGGCTTGCATGTATCCCGCGAGCAGCCATGAGCCGTCCTCGCGCTTGACGGCGTTTCCCTCGTCGCCGGCATCAAGGTCGGCGCGGAAGACGCCGGTGATGGCCTCGAGAATGTCGGCAGGTGTGACGATCCCTTCGAAATGGCCGTATTCGTCATGCACCAGCGCCATCGGCACGTCGGATTCCTTCAGCTTCTGCAGCACATCCAGCGCGTCGGCCTGGTCGTAGACGATGGGGGCGGCGCGCACATGCTTGCTCGGATCGAGTGCGCGGCCGGCGAGCAGGGCGGCCAGCACGTCGCGCGTCTGAACAACGCCAACCATGACGTCGACGCCGCCGTCGCCGGCCGGCAGGCGCGAATGCTGGGTCTCCATCAAGAGCTTGCGGATGGCACCCTCATCGGACTGCAAATTGATCCAGTCGACCTCGGTGCGCGGCGTCATCACGGCGCGCACGGCGCGATCGCCGAGCCGCATGACGCCGGCGATCATGCGCCGCTCGTCAGATTCGATGGTGCCGTGGTGCTCGGCCTCGGCGACCAGCATCTTGATCTCTTCGTCGGTGACTTTTTCCTCGCTCTCGCCGCGCTGGCCGAGCAACCACAATATGGCGCGGCCGGAAATGTCGAGCAGGAACACCAGCGGCGCCGAGACGGTGGCGAGGATGGTCATCGCAGGCGCTGCGCGGGCCGCAACACGCTCGGGATCGCGCAGCGCGATCTGCTTGGGCACCAGTTCGCCGACGATCAGCGAGAAATAGGTGATGATGGCGACGACGATCCCGACGCCGAGCGGGTCGGCGATGTTTTCGCGCATGCCGGTCGTGGCCAGGTACACCGAAAGCCTGTCGCCCAGCGTGGCGCCGGAGAAGGCGCCCGACAGCACGCCGACCAGAGTGATGCCGATCTGCACCGACGACAGGAATTTGCCGGGATTGGAGCCGAGCGTCAGCGCACGCCCGGCGCCATTGACGCCGCGGTCGATCATCGCCTTGAGCCGCGCCGGGCGCGACGACACGATGGCGAGCTCGGACATCGACAGAAGGCCGTTCACACAGATGAGGACGACCACGGTGGCGATTTCGACGTATAGCATCAGGGCTCAATAGCATTGCGGCGGGCCGCAGGAAAATAGTCCGCGATGATTTTTGGAAAATGACAGTGGTTCAGGGGAATTGCCTGAGCACCCCGACAACAGCCTTGCCGTCGGTGAAATAGGGATCGCCGCCGCCGTTGCGTCCGGTCCTGGTGGCGCCGATGCCCGGGATGTCGCTCACCGAGATCANATCACCATGCCGGCCGCCGACAGGTCGTGGATCACGAGATCGCGCTCGGCGTCGATGTCAGGGGCGATATGGTGGGTGATGGCGCCGGTATCGTGGCTGAGACCAACGCCGCGGTCGAAGCTGGCCGAGCCCATCCAGAGCGTTCGGCCGTCGTCGCCGGTCGCATCGCTGCGCCAGAAGCGGACATGATGGCGCCGGTCGGCGCTGCCGCCGACCGGCTTTTCGAAGGCGAGATCCTGGGCGCGGCCTTCGAACAGCAGCCGGCTGACCGGGGCGTCAGGATAGGGATGATCGAACAGCACGCTCTCACCGATTTCGATCGCGGTCTTTAGCGTCACGCCATCGGCCGTATCCCATCCGGCCATGGCGAAGGCATGGATCATCTCTTTTTCGGTACCGACAAGGCCGATATTGATCGGGTCGCCCGGAATGCCTTGCGGCGTGTGTGTCACCATCTCGAAAGTCTGCGTGCGAAAGCCGCGGTCGCGAACCGTCCAGAATTCCGGCGCAGCGACATAGGCGAGGGCCAGCCAGACCGCCAGAAGAGCGGCGAGCCAGGTCAATGCGCGTCGTTGCAGGCTTCGTCGGCTCATGAAAGCGGCTCGATCCGTGCGGTATCTGTGCCTGACGGACCCCGGAAATCAATGGCCAGCGGCGAGCAGCCGTTCTATCGTCGGCCATCGTTTTTGCGGGGGGTGAGCAGGAATGGATAAGAAGCCGGTGGGTCGCAGCTCGATGGCATTGACCGCGGACCTTGTCGCAAGGGTCGAGCGTGTCGAACCGGATGCGGGTCCCGAGCCCGGAACAACCGAGCATACAGACGCGGAGTTCGATAGTCTTGTCGAGCAACTTCTGTCGGAGCATCGGCCTGAAGCGCTATGGGTCTTTGCCTACGGGTCGCTGATCTGGAACCCCGAATTTGCCCATGTCGAGCAGCGCCCGGCCACGGCGCCAGGATGGCACCGCTCGTTCTGCCTGACGCTGACCCGTTGGCGCGGAACCCGTGATTTGCCGGCGCTGATGCTGGCGCTCGATCGAGGCGGCAGCTGCAACGGCATCGTCTATCGGCTGCCCGCGGAAGACCATTTCGGGCAACTTGGCCAGTTGATGCGCCGCGAGATCGATGCCAACCCGCCGACTAACGTGCCATGCTGGATCAAGGTCAAGACCAAGGATGGGCCGTTGCGGGCCTTGGCTTTCGTCGCCGCGCCAGACGGCAGGGCCTATGCCGGCCGGCTGCCATTGGAGCAGGTTGCCGACACGCTGGCGCGGGCTGCCGGGCATTGGGGCTCGTCGGCTCAATACCTGTTCCGAACCGTCAGCAAGTTGGAAGAGAGCGGTATCCGCGACAGGAACCTTTGGCGCATCCAGGATCTGGTGGCCCAGCAAATCATCGCTTCCACCAGGAACGCCAATCCCGACTGATTTCTGAACGGTGAAACGCTTTAGCGGCAGGCGCGGTAGCCGCTTTTGCGGTTCTTGATGTCGAAATGGAAATGGTTGCGGTGATCGTAATTGTAGCCGGGACCGAGCACGGTGGTGAAATACTGGCAGCCGTCGGCACGCACATTGTTGAGGAAGCCGCGGGTGCGGAAGGCAAACAGGCCGGGCTTGCGCACGTCGATGTCGTCGCCGTTGTTGAGCTCGATGCTCATGACGTCGAGGGCGTTGCCCTTGCCGTGCTCGGACAGGACACCTTCGCCGGCGATGTTGCGGCAGGAATAGCTCGAGCCCTGGTGGATGGTCTTGACGCCCGAGAAATAGCGCCAGCGGGCGGAGGGAACCAGTTCGTTGCTGGTCCAGGCGGCGAAACTTGCGGCCATGTCGCAGGTCAATGTTGCGGCGGGCTTCATCTGGATGCCGCCGATGGCGGAGACCTTGACCGGCCAGTCTATGCCGCACTGTCCCTCGTGGATCGGCTGGACATCGGTGTAGACGACGCGAAGGCGCTTCAGCTCGCCACGGCAATCGGTTTCGCTGGCCGGCATCTGCTGCGGCTCCGACTCCGACATCGGCTCGTCGATGCGCGGATAGGCGGCAGTCATATAGGGATTGGACGGGACGAGCTTCTGCATGCCTTCATATTGCGGCACGGCCGCGGTCTGCGAGCCAACATCGACGGCCGGCTGCAGCGACAGCACGCTGCCCGTGTTGCAAGCTGAAACGGCGGCCAGCGCAAGACCGGCGGCCAGTATCGCTGTGCTTTTTGCCTTCGCGGCGGCGCGAAATATTGCGGCCATGGGCGGAATCCTGTCCTTGATCGGTGGGATTTTAACGATCAAGGGTAAAGGAAAACTCAGCGTCCGCGTTCATGCCTGCGGCCGAAATGCGGCAGCCAGACCATCACCGGCATGACGATCACTGGAGGGCCATCACTGGCAGAAAGTGCCACCATTCCGGCGCGGTTCGAGATCGAGATGGAAATGCAGGGAATGGTCCGGGTCCGCGCCCGGTCCAAGCACGGTCTTGAACGGTCCGCAGGCGGCCTTGCGCACCGCATTGAGGAATTTGCCGTCCTTCTCGGGCGGCGTTGGACCGACTTCGACCTTTCTGCCATCCGACAACGTGAAGCTGGCAATATCGAGCGCGTTGCCGAAGGCATGTTCCGACAGATGGCGCGTGCCGTTGCGCGGCCGGCAGACAAAGGCCGATGCCTGGTTGATCGATTTCAGGTCGGCGCCGAATTCGGCTTTCGCCGCAGGCTGGATGATTTCGGCGGCAAAGCGGGCTGCCGCCTCGGCCATCGGGCAGTTGAGTTCGGTCGCGGGGCCGATGGCGATGGATTTTCCGAGCGACTTCAGCACCAGGGGATAGGGGATCGAGCAGCCGATGTCGGGATTGCTTTCCGCCTTATGCTCCTCGAATTCGACACCAAGGGCCGTCAGCCGCTCGCGACAGGCGACTTCCGCCGCCGGCATTTTTGCATCGGGCACATCGGCCGAGCGCGCATCGGGCAGCATCTTCTTGTCGCCGGCATCGGGTTTTTCAGGTGGTTGCGGAGCAACGGCCAGCGGCTGAGCTTCAGGTTCCGAAGTGTCTGGCTTTTGTGTCGGAATCGGCACCGCGGCCGGCGGCTCGGGCTCGCTTTGCTTATCGGTCGACGGCTTCGGGGCTGACGGTCCGGGCCGCGCCTGCTTTTTAAAACGGGACTTTTCTTCGTTGAATCGATCGTCATTGGACCGGTTGGGCGCGCCAAGGGGGTTCGGACCTTCGGCCTTTTGCTTTTCGATCGGTGCCGCGCCGGTCTTCGGCGCCTCTGAAGGACGCGCCTCGGGCAGCGGGACAACGCGCGAGGGCTGCACCGGAACATCGGCGGGCGAGGGCTCTTTATCCGGGGTCTTTTGTTCCACCTGCTTTGGCGTGATGTGCCGCTGTGGCCTGGGCTTCTGGCGGTGTTTGCTGCGCGGCTTAGGATGCGAGTCGACCCGCGGTGAAAACAACTGCTCCAACCGCTGTGACAGCGGCGTGTAATGCTTCTTGCGCTGTTTGGCGTCGGCTTGCGTCAGCAGCAGAGCCGTGACGACCATGACTAGTGCAACCCTGCATGTTCGGGAAAGTACAACAGACCCCATCGTCCTCAACGGCGCGAACGCCCGGAGGTTGCCTGCGGCCCATCACGAACGGTAACGACGTCGTTACGCGCCAATCGCTTCCAGCCCTTCTTCCAGCCAGTCGGCCAAAAGCGGCATGCCGAGCAGGTATTTCGCCGTGCGCTTGTTGGCGCGGTCGCGCGCGGCGGCAACCGCATCGGACCATTCCGCTGCGTCATAGTCGCCGCGGCCGACCCAGGCCAGCGCGATCAACTCGGCCGCTTCGTCGACGTTGAGGTCGTTGATCAGCTCGCGCAGCTCTTCCTCGGTGAGGTCTTCCGCGCTTTCCTCCGCCAGACCGTCATGGTGGTGATTGGCATGTGATTCACCATCGAGCTCGACCTCATGCTCGGCACCGTCGGCATAGTCTTCGTTGACGGCAGCACTCAGTCCCTTTGCCTTGAGAATGAACAGGCGCACGGTGTCCGGGCCGATAGATAGCTCCCATTCCCGCTCACGGCGCTGTTGCACTCTCGGGGTACCCCCGCTGATCTTCCCGAATGATAGCTGATTTGCAGCGCGCGTCACGTCATGTTCTGATCCCTGGCTCCCGCCTTGACGGAATTCAGGTTAGGCACGGCCGCACAAATAGTTTCGGCGGCTGCGGGTTTCCGGGATGAAAAGTCTGCATCCCGGCGTTAGCTTTTCATTATCGTCATTTTCCCTCAAGATCGTCATTATCCCTCAAGGAGGCTTCGATGCATAAAAGAGTGTTGATCCAGGCGGCTGCGGCGGTTGTCGCGCTGCAGTTCTTTGCGGTTCCGGTGTTTGCGGCCGGCGGCGGTGGCGGTGGTACCGAGACCACCACCCAGTGCAAGAAGGGGCAGGTCTGGGACAAGAAAAAGCAGAAATGCGTCGCGCCGAAGTACGGCATGCTGGACGACGACAACATCTATGATGCTGGTCACGACCTGGCCATGGCCGGGCGTTATGATGAGGCAATCGCCGTACTCAGCCTTGCCGCCAACAAGCAGGATCCGCGCATCCTCAACTATCTCGGCTATTCGCATCGCCATTCCGGCCGTGTCACCGTCGGCCTCGGCTATTACGAGGAAGCGCTGCGCATCAACCCGGATTACACGCTGGTGCGCGAATATCTCGGCGAGGCCCATCTGCAGATCGGCGACCTGGCCGGCGCCCAGGAGCAGCTGGCCGAGATCGAGAAGCGGACCGGCAAAGGTTCCCGCGAATACGGCATGCTGGCCGAACAGATCTACCATTTCATGAGAAGCTGACCCCACCCCAACGGCTTCTCTGGGCCGGCTGCGAGCAATCGCAGCCGGTTTTTGTTGTCGCAACTGCAACACGCTGCACATGCCGTGACGGCAATTGCGCAAGTCGGCTCATGATTTTTCAAAGAGCCTGCTTTTTCAGCGTGAAAAACGCGCGAGGATCGCTATATTGGGGAAAATTGCGGTGAAACGGTTCCGTTAGCCCGAGGCTGCCGGACCCGTTTTCTTTTTATACCCATCGACAAGGCTTTCCCCGAAATGCGGGGGTGGCGGCAGGAAAGGTCAGGCATCATGAACAAGGTCCCGATGACAGGCGAGGGGTTCGCGTCATTGAAGGAAGAGCTGCGTTGGCGCCAGCAGGAGGAGCGGCCACGCATCATCGAGGCGATCTCCGAAGCGCGCTCGCATGGCGACCTGTCCGAAAATGCCGAATATCATGCCGCCAAAGAGGCGCAGAGCCTCAATGAGGGCCGTGTCAACGAACTGGAAGACTATATTGCTCGGGCCGAGGTGATCGACGTCACCAAGCTTAGCGGCGACAAGGTCAAGTTCGGCGCCACGGTGGTGCTGGTCGACGAGGACACCGAGGAAAAGAAGACCTACCAGATTGTCGGCGACCAGGAAGCGGACGTGAAATCGGGCCGTATCTCGATCTCATCGCCGATCGCGCGCGCGCTGATCGGCAAGGAAGTCGGCGACGCCATCGAGGTCAACGCGCCTGGCGGCGCCAGGGGTTATGAGATCGTCCAGGTGCAATTTATCTAGCACCTCAGATACTTCTGAAAGGCTCTAGGCTGGTGCTCGTGATTTGAGCGCCAGTTGCTTCTTAGCTTCCGCCACCACCTTCGCCGGCGTTAGGCGCTCCCCCGATGCGGCCAGCAACGTTGAGGCATATTGCCCGCGCGGGCCGGTCAAACCCGGCTCGGTCGCCAGGAACACCGCGACCGTCGGCAGGCCGAAGGCGCTGGCGAGGTGGGTCAGACCGGTGTCGGCGCCGATAACCAGCGTCGAGCGGCCAAGGATCGCGGCAATGTCTGCCAGCGGCGATCTCGGCACCACGATCGTTGACGGCACGGCTTTCGAGATCGCCTTGGCCACCGCCTTCTCACGCTCGTTCGACCAGGTGGTGACCGGCGTCATTCCGCTACCAACCAGCAGGCGAGCCGTTTCGATCCAGTCTTCGGCGGGCCATTTCTTGTCCTCGCGGCTGGTGCCGTGCAGCAGGAAGGCCGTCTTGCCGTCGATGCCGGCCAGGCCGCCGGGAGGCGGCACAATCCCGGATGCGAGCGCCGAAAGATCGGGCTCGTAGCCGAGCGCCAGCCCGAACAGCCGGCGCGTGCGTTCGATGGCGTGCAGGTTGCGCGGCACGGCGTATTTGCGCTGGTAAAACAACGTTGCCGAGGGCTCCCGCGCGCTTGCGCGGTCGAAACCTGCGATTGGTGCCGCTGCCTGTTTCGCAACCAGGGCCGATTTCAGCAGCCCCTGCGCATCGATGACGAGGTCGTACTCGCCTGCTTGCAGAGCGCGGCGCAAGCTTGTCGCCTCCCGCCATGTGCCGGCGTTGAACAGATGCTTGCGCCAGCGCCGGATGGCGACGGTATGGATCTTTGCTATCGCCGGATGCAGCGCGACGATGCCGGCAAAGGCCTCTTCGACGCACCAGTCGAAGGCGATATCGGGGCGCTTGCGGCGTGCATCTTCGACGGCGGGGAAGGTGTGGATGACGTCGCCCATCGAGGAGGTCTTGACGATCAACACCTTCATGCGGCGGCCGGGAGTTCCAGCAACCTGTCCGCCGCCGCTGCCACTCGGGCAACGTCCAGCGTCTTCAGGCAGTTGAGGTGGCCGAGCGGACAGACCTTCCGGTGGCAGGGCGAACAGGACAGATGCAACCAGATCAGTTCGCGCTGTTCAGCCAACGGCGGCGTGTTTTCCGGCGAGGTCGAACCGTAGACGGCAACGACCGGCGTGCCGACGGCGGCCGCGACATGCATCAGCCCGCTGTCGTTGGACACCGCCAGCCTGGCCGCGGCGATCAGGTCGATGGCGTCCTCCAGCCGTGTCTTTCCTGCCAGATCGACGACACCGGGCGCGAGTGCTGCGATCTCGGCGGTGACGTCGCGATCGTTCTTCGAGCCGAACAACGCGACCTTGAATCCTTTCGCCATCATCTCTCCGGCGAGGCCGGCATAGCTTTCGCTAGGCCAGCGTTTGGCCGGACCGAATTCGGCGCCGGGCATCATGGCGACGAATTTTCCCGGCTGCACTGTGAAGCGAGCGAGCAGTTCTTTCTGATTGCCGGCGTCGACGGTGAGCCGCGGCGGCCGGAAATGTCCGCCTTGGGCGAGGCCAAAATAGGCCTGCGCGGTGCGCCGTTTGACGGCATCGGGCAGCGGCACGATGTCGGTCAGCAGGCCGTAGCGCATTTCCCGGAGATTGCCGAAGCGGCGGGGGATGCGGGCAAAGAACGGGATCAGCGCCGATTTCCAGCTGCCCGGCAGGACGTAGGCCATGTCGTAGCGGCCGCGCAGCAGGCGGCCGAAGCGGCGGCGAATGGTGAATTCGAGCGCGCCCGGTTGCAGCGGGAAATCGATCTGCTGGCGAATCTCGGGCATGCGCTTGACCAGCGGGGCCGCCCAGGCCGGGGCCAGCACGTCGATGGCGGCGTTGGGATGGACGTCCTTCAGCGCTGAAAACAGGCACTGCGCCATGACCATATCGCCCACCCAGCGTGGGCCGATCACGAGGATCGTTGGGCTTTCAGCCATTCGACATAGTCTCTGACGCCGGTTTCCACTGTGCGGAATTGCCCATTATAGCCGGCTGCACGCAAACGGGACATATCAGCCTGGGTAAAACTCTGGTAGCTGCCCTTGAGGTGATCGGGGAATTCAATGAACTCGATCTCGCCCTTGCCCAGCGTATCGATCACGGTCTCGGCAATGGCGCGGAACGGCTGGGCGCGGCCGGTGCCGCAGTTGAAGATGCCGCTCGAGCCGCGCTTCCACAGCCACAGATTGACGTCGGCGACATCGCCGACATGAATGAAGTCGCGGCTTTGTTCGCCGGGGCCGAAGCCGTCATGGGCGCCGAACAGCTTTGGGTTTTCGCCGCGCCCGACCTGATTGAACAGATGGAAGGCGACCGAGGCCATGGCGCCCTTGTGCGCCTCGCGCGGGCCATAGACGTTGAAGTAGCGCAGGCCGGCGACCTGCGAATGATCGGTGTCGAACACAGTGCGCCTGACATAGTCGTCGAATAGTTTCTTCGAATAGGCGTAGACGTTGAGCGGCCGCTCAAGTGCGGGGTCCTCGCGAAACTCCGAACCGCCGCCGTAGACGGAAGCCGAGGAGGCATAGAGGAACGGTATGCGCAGCGAAAGACAGCCATGCAGCAAGCGCTTTGAGAAGGCGTAGTTCACGTCCATCATGAACTTGCCGTTCCATTCCGTGGTGGTCGAGCAGGCGCCCTGGTGGAAGACGGCCTCGACGCGGCCTAGGTCGCCGGCTTCCAAGGTGGCCAAGAATTCGTCCTTGTCGAGATAGTCGGCTATCTGCAAATCGGCCAGGTTGGCGATCTTGTGGCCGTCGGTGAGGTCGTCGACGACGAGGATGTCATCATGGCCTTCGGCATTGAGTGCGGCGACGATGTTGGAGCCGATCATGCCGGCCCCGCCCGTGACGATGATCATGAATGCCTCTGGTTGCTTGCGATTCCGGTCCTTATAAGGGAGGCCAAGCGTACTGTCGATGAAGCACCACGACGCCACAGTGAGACCGCGAAGCGGCCCGCTTTATTCGAGGCCCGCAAGCTAGGGGACAAAAAATGCCGTCGACCGAACTGCTCATTGCGTTTTTCGCCACCACGGCGATCTTTGCCTATATTCCAGGACCGGCGATGCTCTATGCCGCCGCGCAGACCATGGCGCGCGGGCGCTGGTCGGGGCTGACGGCGGCACTTGGCATCCATCTTGGCGGTTATTTCCATGTCTTTGCGGCTGCCGCCGGGCTGTCGGTGCTCTTCCATGCGGTGCCGCCGCTCTACATGGCGGTCAAGCTCATCGGCGCGCTCTATCTGATCTGGCTTGGCGTGTCCTTGTTCCGCAAGCGCGGGGACGGTGACACGGCGCTGCCGGCGATCGAGCGCAAATCGGCGCGCCGGGCATTTTTCGAGAGCATCACCGTCGAAGTGCTCAATCCGAAGACGGCGATCTTCTTCATGGCGTTCCTGCCACAGTTCATCGATGCCTCGGCGGGTTTCCCGGTGTGGCTGCAATTCGTCGTGCTGGGCACCATCGTCAATTTAATGTTCTCTTCGGCAGATATTGTCTGCGTGTTGCTGGCAGGCATGGTGATCGCCCGGCTGAAGCGCTCCAGCCGTGCGCAGCGCATCATGCAGAGGGCGGGCGGGGCGGTGCTGGTCGGACTGGGCGTCCACGTCGCGTTGCAGAAGAGCTGACGGCCGCCCTGACGTTGCGCTGCGCGGATTTGCGGTATATCGGCTTCGCCATGAACGATCCGGCCCGTAAATTGACAATTTTCAGCGTGATTGAGGTCGGCCTTTCCCTCGCATTGCCAGTGACATGATCAAGCACAATCCGCCTTCGCCCGAACCTTTGCACCGCGCCATTGCCCGCTTTGGCGACGTTGCCGTGCTGGTGGTCGGCGACTTCATCCTCGACCGTTTCGTCAACGGCGTCATCGAGCGCATCTCGCCGGAAGCGCCGATCCCGGTGCTGCACGGGCGCGGCGAGACCTCGACGATGGGCGGCGCAGGCAACGTTGTCGCCAACATCGTCTCGCTGGGTGCCAGCGCTATTCCCATATCGGTGATCGGCACCGATGTGGCCGGCGACAATCTGGTGCGCATGCTGCGCGAACTCGGCGCCGATACGGCTGATATGGCGCAGGAGCGCGGTCGCATGACGTCGTCGAAGAGCCGCTTCAGCGCGCTCAATCAGCAGGTGCTGCGCTTCGATGAGGAAGAGATCAAGCCGCTCGACGACAAGGAACGGGCGGACCTGGTCCGGCATTTTCGCGCCGCACTCACGCGCGCCGACATCGTCATTCTGTCCGACTATGGCAAGGGCATCTTGCTCGACGGCGTCGCCGCCGACCTGATCGCCATCTGCCGCGAGGCGGGAAAACCGGTGCTGGTCGATCCCAAGGGCCGCGACTATGCGCGCTATGCCGGCGCGACCGCCATCACGCCCAACCGCAAGGAGCTTGGCGAAGCTGTCGGTCGCCCGGTTTTCGCCGACGACGAGATCGTCGCGGCGGCACGCCAGCTGATTTCGGCACATGGCTTCGACTTCGTCGTCGCCACCCGCAGCGAAAAGGGCATGAGCGTCGTCGGCGCGGATGAGGCGCGCCACATCGCCACCCAGGCGCGCGAAGTGTTCGACGTTTCGGGCGCCGGCGATACGGTAATCGCGAGCTTCGCGCTGGCTCTGGCCGCGGGCGCCGATCGCGTCATGGCCGCCTCCATCGCCAATGCCGCCGGCGGTGTGGTGGTGGGCAAACGCGGCACCGCGCGGCTGACCGTGGAGGAACTCACCGGCGCGCTGTTCCGCTCGCACGGCCCCACCGCCCATAAGGACGCCATCCTCGATGCCGCATCGGCCGCGCGCATGGTGGCGGCGTGGAAGGACGAGGGCCTGAGCGTCGGCTTCACCAATGGCTGCTTCGATATATTGCATGCCGGCCATGTCAGTCTTCTCCACGCGGCGCGCAGCCAGTGCGACCGGCTGGTGCTGGGCCTCAACAGCGATGCCTCGGTGCGTCGGCTGAAAGGCGCAGGGCGCCCGGTCAACGATCAGCATGATCGTGCCTGCGTGCTCGCCGCCCTGGCCTCGGTCGATGCGGTCGTGGTGTTCGAAGAGGATACGCCGCTGGCGCTGATCGAGGCGCTTCTGCCCGACATTCTGGTCAAGGGCGCCGACTACACGGTCGAAACCGTTGTCGGCGCCGATGTGGTGCAGAAGGCGGGCGGGCGCGTCGTCCTGGTCGACCTTGTCGCCGGCAAGAGCACCACCGGCACGATCGGCAAATTGCGCGCCGGCGGCGGTACTAACTGAGGGATTTCATGTCCGGACTGAATGACTATCTGGTCCGCTCGGCGGCCGCGATCACCGCGACAGTCGAGCGTGACCTGACCGCCGAGATGGAACGTGCTGTGAGTGCGGTCGTCGCCGCGCTTTCCTCGGGCAAGGCGCTGCTGGTCTGCGGCAATGGCGGCTCGGCCAGCGACGCCATCCACATTGCCACCGAACTGGTCGGCCGCTTCCTTAAGGAGCGCAAGGCCTACAATGTGATTGCGCTGCCGGCCAACGCGGGCATGCTGACCGCCTGGGGCAATGACTATGGCTTCGACACCGTGTTTTCGCGCCAGGTCGAGGCGCATGGCGCGCCCGGCGGCGTGCTGCTTGCCATCTCGACCAGCGGCAATTCGCCGAGCATTCTGGCTGCCGCCGAACAGGCTCGGATGATGGGCATGACGGTGGTCAGCCTCACCGGCGACAGCGGTGGCAAACTCAAGCCGCTCACCGACATACTGCTCAACGTGCCCTCGACCTCGACGCCGATCATCCAGCAGGGACATCTCTGCCTCTACCACTATCTCTGCGAGGTGGTGGAAGACCGTCTGTCGAATGGCTGACACCGGGGCCTACGGTCCATACCCGCTGGCTGAGCCCGGCCTGTGGGTTGAGCGGGTGGGTTCGCGGGTGTTTCCAGCCAACGCGCCGGCGCTGTTCCTCGACCGCGACGGCACCATCAATGTCGACACCGGCTATCCCGACGATCCAGCCAAAATGGCGCTGCGCGACGGCATCGTGCCGGTCATCGCGGCGGCCAACCGGGGCAACATCCCGGTGGTCATCGTCACCAACCAGTCCGGCATCGCGCGCGGCTATTTCGGCTGGAAGGAATTTGCCGCGGTCAACGGCCGGGTTCTCAAGCTGCTTGCCGCCGGCGATGCCTTCGTCGACATGGTTCTGGCCTGCGCCTACCACGAGGCGGGCAGCGGGCCACTGGCGGTCGCCGACCATCCAATGCGCAAGCCCAATCCGGGCATGCTGCTACAGGCCCGGCAGCGTCTCGGCCTCGATCTCAAGCGCTCGCTGATAGTCGGCGACAAGGCCGCGGATATGCAGGCCGGACAACGTGCCGGCCTGCCGCGCGGCTGGCTGGTGGATGGCGAGGGAAGTAATGAGCCGGGCTTCGAGGTTCTGCCGCTGCGCAACCCCGATGATCTGGAACGGCTTTTGAGAGCTGTCGAGTCGCTCGGATCGAGACTGATTTAGCTTTCCGGATCTGTTGCGACGCAATCTCAATGGGTTAGCTTGAGCGTTTCACCGTTTCGCAGAAACGGCGAGCCGATCCATTTCTTTGCTTTGACGCTATTCCCCAGGAAAGCACCACGCTCTTTTGCGGAAAAACTGCAGAGATCAGACATCATTCAAGCAAGAAATTTGCAGATGTCATTCCATCGAAGAACGAGGGGAATTCATTGAAGAAAGCAATCTCTGTTGCCGTTGTCTTGTTGATATTGGCTGTGCTTTCAGCCGTGGGGTATGTCTGGCAAAAACACGGCGTGTATGGGCTCAATGCACTTCTTCGCCGCGGCGGAAGCTACTGGATCGCCGTTGCACCCGACGATGCGCGTCTCTCGCCTGCCATGCAGCTTGCGTTGAAATCGGAAATTCCTGATGTGACCGCTGGAGCCAGCTCATGGAATGAAACCGAGCCTGGATTCCAGGTCAGAGAAATCCCCGTCATGGCGGGCGACCGTGAAATTGACCGGCTCTATCTCAACCGTTTCGATCCAGCCAAATTCCGTTTCGTTGCCCGTAACGAGCCCAGTGGTGCCAAGGACATCGACCAGTGGGAAGCGGCACTCAATCCACAAGGCACAGGCGGCACCGTTCTGATCGTCAATGGCAGTTATTTCGGACTGAAGGGCGAAGCCGACACGCCCTTTGTCAGCATGGGTGCGAGGCTCGGGCCGGATGAATACGATGCGAAGGCCGGCGCCTGGTTCGTGAATGCCTCCGGCACGCATGTGGTCGATCTCAATTCACGTGACTGGCGCGCAGTCACGGAGAATGCCGAAAACGCTATGGTTTCCTATCCATTGCTTGTCGGTGAGGACGGCCGCAACAATGTACGCGCCAAGAGCAACTGGTTGGCCAACCGCACCTTTATCGCGGAAGATCGTCAGGGCTGGATCATCGTCGGTTCGACCAAGGACGCTTTCTTCTCGCTGGACCGGCTAGCAAACTTCCTGTTGCAGACCGACCTCGATCTCAAGACGGCGCTAAACCTCGATGGCGGGCCTGTTGCCTGCCTCAGCGTCCGCTCCGGGAACTACCGGTTGAAACACTATGCCAAGTGGGAAGCCCAGGTCGCGGATGGCGACGTCTCACTGCTTCAAGCACCGCTAGATGTGCCCTGGGGATTGCCTGTTGTTCTCACGGTGGAGCGCAGGTAGCAGATCCTGCCCTTGGCAGGGTGGGTCAAAGTACTCCCGATTCCGTAGCTGAAACCGGATGGCATATTCAACCTTGGCCGCTCATGTTCACGCAATCTGACCCGGAATACCCTACGATTTCGGCGCCAGAATTCGCTTTCTGGCTCATATTCGTCGTCAACATGATTGTGATCGGCGCGGCGTTCTCACGTCAAAAAACATTTTCCGTCTCAAATGGTTGCCGCATGTCATCACATTCGTCTGGCTTGCTTGCTCACCTATTTTGCTGGCCTTTTTAGCTTTGCCGGAGATGTCCCCTGGTGAGAGCCCCGGCCCTGGGGACGGCTTCATTCTTTTGCCAGTTGTCGGAGAGGTAGCAGTGTGTCTGTTGGGGTATGTCTTGGTCGGCGTCGCACATGCTTTTTCGAAGTTAATCTCGCTTATCAGGCGCTGAACGCCACCAGCCCTTCGTCCTTGACGCGGCGGATGGTCAGCGCGGTGCGCACCGTGTCGACATTCGGCGCCGAAGCCAGTTCTTCGATGACGAAGGTCTGGAAGGTGCCGAGATCACTCGCCACGCAATGCAGCAGGAAGTCGGATTCGCCCGAGACCATCCAGGCGTCGCGCACGATCGGCCAACCGCGAGTGCGCTCGGCGAAGGTTTTGAGTTCCGCGTCGGCCTGGTGATGCAGGCCGATCAGGCAGAAGGCGACGACATCCATGCCGAGCGCCGGCGCGTTGAGCAAAGCGCGATAGCCTTTGATGATGCCGGTTTCCTCCAGCCGCCGGACACGGCGCAGGCAGGGCGGCGCGGAAATGCCGACGCGGCTCGACAGTTCGACATTGGTCATGCGCCCGTCGGCCTGAAGCTCGCGCAGAATCTTCCAGTCGATGGCGTCGAGGTCGGCTTTCAGGGGCATGGCGGTCTCTGCTTAGCGCAAGAATCTTTCGCGCTCTCGTCCTTAAACGACTTTTGTGTCGATGCCAGCCCTTTGGTCGGGCGATTTCGCAACCGTAACGGAAGCGGCCATTGCGCGAATAAGCCTGTGGGCCGAAGCTTTCCGGGGACGACGGCCTGATCGTCTTGCTGGTGTGGTTGGCAACCCTTACATTACCAGCACCGTTTCACGTCTTTTTCCAAGGCACACTCGATTGTCTGCCCCGCAGAGGCTTTAGATGACCACCAAGCACGCGCCTGTCCTTATCATCGGTTCCGGCCCGGCCGGCTATACGGCGGCGGTCTACGCCGCGCGCGCCATGCTGAAGCCGATGCTCGTCGCCGGCCTGCAGCAGGGCGGCCAGCTGATGATCACCACCGATGTCGAAAACTATCCGGGCTTCGCCGATCCGATCCAGGGCCCGTGGCTGATGGAGCAGATGCTGAAGCAGGCCGAGCATGTCGGCACTGACATCGTCAACGACATCATCACCGAGGTCGACCTCAATGTGCGGCCGTTCCGCGCCACGGGCGATTCCGGCACCACCTACACGGCCGATGCGCTGATCATCGCCACCGGTGCGCAGGCGAAGTGGCTGGGCATCCCCACCGAACAAACCTTCATGGGCTTCGGCGTGTCGGCCTGCGCCACCTGCGATGGTTTTTTCTATCGCGGCAAGGATGTCGCTGTCATCGGCGGCGGCAATTCGGCGGTGGAGGAGGCGCTCTATCTCTCCAATCTGGCGAAGAGCGTGACCGTCATCCACCGGCGCAACGATTTCCGCGCCGAGCGCATCCTGCGTGAGCGGCTGTTGAAAAAGGACAATGTCCGAGTCATCTGGGACACGATCGTCGACGAGATCACCGGCCGGCCCGGCAAGACGCCGCTGCCGCCTTCGGTCGAAGGGCTGAAGCTCAGAAATGCGATGACCGGCGAGGTCAGCCATCTCCAGGTGGACGGCGTGTTCGTGGCGATCGGCCATGCGCCGGCGGTGGAATTGTTTGTCGGCAAGCTGAAGCAGAAGCCGAACGGCTATCTGTGGACGGCGCCGAATTCGACCCGCACCGATGTGCCCGGCGTGTTCGCCGCCGGTGACGTGACCGACGATATCTACCGTCAGGCGGTGACCGCCGCCGGGCTCGGCTGCATGGCCGCGCTCGAGGCGGAAAAATACCTGGCCGGCATCGAGGTGCACCGCGAAGCGGCGGAATAAAATCTATCAAGACGGCGTCGCAAGCCGTTCAAAAGCCTGATTTTTCATTCAGACGCCAAAAACAGAACGAGGGGAACTCAATGGCGTTGGACTGGGACAAGCTTCGCGTGTTTCACGCAGCGGCGGAGGCTGGGTCGTTTACCCATGCCGCCGAGACTTTGCACCTGTCGCAATCGGCGATTTCACGCCAGGTCAGCGCGCTCGAACATGATGTCGGGGTGCCGCTGTTCAATCGCCATGCCCGCGGCCTGGTGCTGACCGAGCAGGGCGAAATGCTGTTCCGCACGGCGCATGACGTGCTGATGAAGCTGGAGACCATCAAGTCGAAGCTGACCGAGGCCAAGGACCGTCCCTCAGGCGTGCTGAGGGTAACGACCACGGTCGGGCTCGGCGCCGGCTGGCTGACCGAGCGGGTGCAGGAATTCATCGAGCTCTATCCGGAAATCAGCCTGCAGCTGATCCTGGCCAATGAGGAACTCGACCTCACCATGCGCCAGGCCGACTGCGCGATACGGCTGCGCCAGCCGCAGCAGCCCGACCTTATCCAGCGCCGCCTGTTCACCGTGCATTTCCACCTCTATGCCTCGCCGTCCTATGTCGGCAAGCACGGCAAGCCGACCTCGGTCGCCGATCTGAAGAACCATCGCATCGTCACTTTCGGTGTGCCGGTGCCGTCGCATCTGTCGGAGCTGAACTGGCTGGAAACGATCGGCGATTTCGACGGTGGGCAAAGGGTGCCGACGCTGCAGATCAACGACATCTTGTCGATCAAGCGCGCCGTGCAGGGCGGCGCCGGCATCGCCATGCTGCCCGACTACGTGATCTCCAAGGAATCGGATTTGGTGCAGCTTTTGCCGGAGACCGAGGTGCCGTCCTTCGACACCTATTTCGCCTATCCCGATGCAATGAAGAACCAGGCCAAGCTGCACGTCTTCCGCGACTTCATCATCGCCAAAGCGCGCAGCTGGTCATTTTAAACATGCCCTTGGGAGGTGCTGGTCACCCCCGCCAAGGCGTCAGCCGTGGCAGCCAGCCGGGAACATTGCGGCGGTAGGTCTCGTATTCGCCACCGTAGCGGCGGGCGAGAGTCGGCTCCTCATAGAACCTGACGAAAGAGCCCATGACGATCGCGCCGATGGCGGCATAGGCAGCGACGCTCCAGCTTGAAAACAGCAACGCCTGGCCGAGGATGATCGACAGCACGGCGACGTACATCGGGTTGCGGACATGGCGGTAGACGCCGCCGATCACCAGTCTCTCGGTGGGTGCTACAGGCGCCGGCGTGCCCATGCCTTCGAGCGCGAAGCGGGCAAAGGAATGGACGAGCAGGGCGATGGCCGCGACGATTAGGATGGAGCCAGCCGGCACGAAGCCGGGCACCGTCGACAGCGGCAGACGGTAGCGGTCCGTCAGCAGCCAGGGCACCAGCCCGGCCACGACACAAGGTGCGGCGATGAAGAAGACCGCGCTGCCGGCGATCGCCTGGGGTGTCCGCATGTCAGGTCTCCCTTCTTCCGGCCGACCCTTCCCATCCCGCTGCCGCAAAAATAAACGCCTGCTGCCCGATTCAACGTCATTCGGCTTTTTGCCCGCGAGCGCGAGAATCAGCCCGACTTGCGGTTCTGCGAAGGCAACCGCACGGTCGCGCCATTCATTTGGCAACTTTTCGTGGTCCTATGGCCCCTAGACATGGGTTAGACCACAGCCTGTACCTTTTTGCATGCGTGTGTTGCAAAATAGATGCTTGTTTCTTGGGCATGAACAGCACATATATAGATCATCTCCTGGGCGCGTTCTCCTCCCATTAGCGCCCTCGAGTGTTCCCCTCTGGAGGTTAGCCTTAACAGGCACTTCCAATCAAACTCAGCCGGATCTTCATTGATCCGGCTTTTTTGTTTCCGGGCCTGCCGTAGCCAGCGAAAAATCGAGCAAAATCGCCGCGTAACAGTGACATGTAACCTCAGGTAACATGCCGCAGGCGCGATTCATCGTTTAAGCAGATCATAGGACGCGGTGTGGTTCGACCGGGAGATGGGGGCATCACTCGGAAGATCCGGGCTCAGGCGGCTACCGCGTCCGAACCTATTCGTCTGTCAGTGCCGCATGGCGCGGCGGATACGTGCGGCGGACCTGCCGTTTTCCTCCCAAGAAGACGGTCCGCAATAAGAGCGGCGTCCGGGTCATCCGGGCGCCGTTTTTTGTGCGGATCATCCTTCGGCCTGTCAGGCAGCCTTGCCGTTGGCGTTCATCGCCTCGTCGGCCAACCGACCGGTCAGCTCGGCCATGTGATCGAAGGCGCAACGATAGCTGGCGACGCCGGAGGTCGCCGAGCGCAGTTCGATGATCAGGTCGCCGATCTCGGCCTGCGGCATGGTCGCCTCCACGACATCCCATCCCGGCCAGTCAGGCCGCGCGTCGTAGCCAAGGATCTGGCCGCGCCGTTGCGGGATCAGCGCGATGATCTTCGAAGTGGCTTCGGACGGCGTGACGATCTCGACCTTCATGACCGGCTCGAGCAGCACCGGCGAGCAGGCCGCCATGCCTTCCTTCATGGCCAGCTTGGCCGCCATCTGGAAAGCCATGTCGGAGGAATCGACGGCGTGGTAGGAGCCGTCGGAGAGGTTGACGGCGACATCGACGACAGGGAAGCCGAGCGGGCCGGATTTCAGATAATCGCGCACGCCGGTTTCGACCGACTGGATGTAGGTCTTGGGCACGACGCCGCCGGTGATGGTGTCCGAGAACTGAAAGCCGGAGCCGCGCGGCAGCGGCTTGATCTCGATCACCACATCGCCGAACTGGCCATGGCCGCCGGACTGCTTCTTGTGGCGGCCGCGCTGCTGCACCGTCTTTCGGATCGTCTCGCGATAGGGGACGGCAGGCGCATGGCCTTCGACCGGAATCTGATTCTTGCCTTCCAGCCGCTCGCGCACGACCCGCAGATGCATCTCGCCATGGCCGGACAGCACGGTCTCGGCCGAGTCCTGGTTGTGGCGCAAGGTGAGCGAGGGATCTTCCTCGGCCAGGCGCTGGATGGCCGCCGACATTTTGACCTCGTCCTTGCGCTCCTTCGGCCGTAGCGCAAAGGCAAAGACCGGCTGCGGCGGCGTAAGCGTGACCAGCGGCTTGATACCGCCCTTCGTGGAACTCAACGTCTGGCCGGTCTTGACCTCGTCCAGCTTGCCCAACGCCACCGTGTCGCCGGCCTTGGCAGCGGTGAGCTTGGACTGGTCCTTGCCGAGCATCTTGTAGATGCCGGAGACCTTCGCCGTCTCGCCATTCGACAAATAGAGTTCGGCTGCATCGGCGATCTGGCCGGAGAGTACGCGCGACACGGACAGCTTGCCGCCATGCGCGGTGTGGATGGTCTTCATCACCTGGACCACGGTGTGATTGCCGTCGGGGACGCCGAGCCGTTTGCGCGTCGCCTCGACATCCGGTGCGTCATGGCGGATCGCCTTCAAAAGGCGCAGCACGCCGTTGCCTTTTTCGGCGGTGCCGATAAGCACCGGCGTTATGGCGCCGGCGCGCAGGTCGGCGGACAGATCGTCGAAGACCGCGTCTTTCGGCGGCTCGATCTCCTCCAGCAACTGCTCCATCAACTGGTCGTCATGGTCGGCAAGCGTCTCCAGCATGGAGAAGCGAGCCTCCAGTTCGCGCGCCTTGTCGTCAGTTGGAATTTCGGCAACCTGGCTTTCGGCATATTCGCGGTAGATGTAGGCGCGCTCTAGCGCCAGGTCGATGGAACCGATCACCACATTGTCCTTGCGCAGCGGAATCTGGCGCAGCAACAGCGGCGCCGCGCTCGTCGGCTGCAGCATCTTCAGCGTATCGCGTACGCCGGCGATTGCCTTGTCGACCTTGTTGAGGAACAGGATGCGCGGCACGCCGAGATCGTCGAGCTTGCGCATGATGAGCTGCAAGGCTGGGATCTTCTTCTCGTCGGCCTCGGCGACGACCACCGCGAGATCGCAGGCTGCCAGCACCGGCTCGGCCTCGAAGGAGAATTCGATCGATCCGGGACAGTCGACGAAGGTGATCTGCTCGCCCATGAATTCGGTGGTGGCAAAGGTCGCCTCGACGCTCATGGCGTGCGCCCGCGCCTCGGGCGAATGATCGGAAACGGTGCTTCCCGATGAAACGGGATTTTGGCGGGGGATGGCGCCCGTACGGGCGAGGATGGCTTCGAGAAGTGTCGTCTTACCGCTTGCAAAGGGACCGACTATGGCAATGCATTTCGGTCCCGTGCGTCGTCCTCCGGCGCGAGTACCCATGGCTGACCTCCACTCAGGCTTGGCCCTTGGAGTGCGATCAGCAAAAGTGGAAACGGTTTTGCGCCGATCGCACCCTGTCGTGAGCGGCGGCCGGCCTGTTCGACCGTCGCGGGGCGGGGTTGTTTCTCTTAGCCACCTGCCCAAGCCCATCGTCCCACGGGTTAGCCGGCAGGGCAAGGAAAATAGGAATCCGGTGCGCCGTCAGGCGGCCGAGGCAAGACCCCGGGATCAGAACCGTCCGGCGATTTCAGCTTGCCTGGGTGCGGCGCGTGGGCGTGGCGGCTGCACTCTGCTTCACCACCATCTCGGCGTAGCGCGACAGCAACGGGTTGAACAGGTCTGGGCGTTCCCAGAACGGTGCATGGCCGGCGCCTGATATGACATGGCATTGTTCCCACAGCAAGCCATAGGCCACCGTCTCGAAGTAACTCAGCCGCACCAGCGGATCATGCTCTCCATTGATCACCGCAACCGGGAACGGGGCGTGCTCGACCACCTGTTTCTGGTCGGCGCCCTTGCCGGCAAACATGCTGCGCGCCACGCCGGCGCGAAGCCTGCCGTCGGTGCGCCTTATGGCTTCGCGGAAAGACGGACTGGCGGTATCGCCGAAGCAAAGCGCCTCGAAGCGCTCGATGTCGCGTTCGGAGTAGACCTTCTTGGAGGCCAGCAGCATGTCCCAGTTGGCGTGAAAGCCGCGCAGCATGCCAAGCGGCCCCCGCGACACCGGCGGCGCTCCGGTCAGCACCAGGCCGCTGACCGCATGGTGAAAGCTGGCCAGTTCGACCGCCACATGGCCGCCGAGCGACCAGCCGAAGATGATGGCGTGGCCGATGCCCAAAGCGTCGAGAAGCCGGGCTGTGGTCTGGGCAAGGCCGGTAATCGTATAGGCGGTCGCCGGGTCGCGGGCATCGGAGGACTCGCCGTGGCCGGGAAGGTCGAAGGCGATCAGCCGATGGCCGTCGGCAAGCGGGCTGTCGAACTGACGGGCAAACACGGCGCGCGAACTGCCCGACCCATGGATCATGACGATGGGCATGCCGGACCCAGACGACTGGCTGAGGCGCAAGTCGGCCTGCGGCGTGCGGATGGTGCGGTGAGTGATGCTCATGCTGGATTAGACCTTGAGATTTGCCTGACCGCCAACATCGCATCGCTGGCTCTATATGTTCTTTAAACATGTGGTTAAGAAAGGATTTCTAAAGAGATAGCCGGCACGATCGCTGGCTCCATGGCAATCACGCGCGGAATCCCGACAATGGAACCAGTCCTTGATCTTCTTGTCTCGATCTGCAGCATCGCGACGCTTGGCCAATATGTCTGGTCGATGCGGGCGCATTTCCAATCGCAGGCGATGTCTCCAGGCGCCATGGTGATTTCGGCGGCGGTCATCGCCACGGCGCTGTTCCTTCTCGCCATCCTTTGGATCCAATCGCAGCCGGGTTCGGCAAAGCTCACCGGACTTGCCGTCGAACTGGCGAGCTCTGCCCTGTTCTGGTGGGCGATTGTCACGTCGCGCAAGGCGCGATTGCGCTTCGCCTTCGCACCCGACGATCCACACAGCCTGCTGACCGACGGCCCCTACGGCCATGTCCGCCACCCCTTCTATACGTCCTACATCGTCTTCTGGATCGGCTGGGGGATCGCGACCTGGTCGGTCTGGGCGTTGGTGCCGGTCGCCGTGATCGCTATCCTCTATGTGTTTGCGGCGCTGGACGAAGAGAAGAAATTTTCGCGCACGCCGCTGGCCGGAGCCTACGCGGACTATCGCGTACGTGCCGGCCTGTTCTGGCCTCGGCTGGGGTGGTAGCGAGCACCGGGGCAGGGTAGGTTCTACTGAACTCAGGGGTCACCAGAGATGAAGATCATTGCCTGCGGCAGCGTGCCGACCATCATCGCACCGGAGAAGTATTTCACCGGCCGCGTGCTGCAGACGCCCATCATCGAGAAGGAAGCGCCGGCGCGGCTGCGGGCCACGCTGGTCAGCTTCGAGCCTGGCGCGCGTACCCACTGGCACACGCATCCGCTCGGCCAAACGCTCTATGTCACGTCGGGCGCCGGCCTTGCGCAGACATGGGGCGGGCCGATCCAGGAGATCAAGGCGGGCGACGTGATCTCGTTCGAGCCCGGCGAGAAGCACTGGCACGGCGCGGGTCCAAAGACGACAATGACCCACGTCGCCATGCAGGAAGCGCTGGACGGCGTCCATGCCGATTGGATGGAAGCGGTCACCAGCGAGCAGTGTGGCGGCTGAGGTCTGCTCCTGACAAAAAACCCGGCTCGAAGCCGGGTTTCACGTCTCGGTGCCGCCAGTTCAGGTCAGCGATGCCGTGAACCGCTGGATGCGGGCGCAGGCTTCCTCCAGCAGCGTCTCCGACGTGGCGTAGGAGATGCGGAAGTTGGGGCCGAGGCCGAAGGCCGAGCCGAACACCACTGCGACACCCTCGCCTTCGAGCAATTCGGAGCAGAAAGTCTCGTCGGTGTCGATTATCTTGCCGGCTTTGGTCTTCTTGCCAATCAGCTGGGCGCAGGACGGGTAGACATAGAAGGCGCCTTCCGGCGACGGGCAGGTTATGCCGCGCGCCTGGTTGAGCATCGACACGACGAGGTCGCGACGGCCCTGAAAGATCGCCTTGTTCCTGGCGACGAAATCCTGCGGGCCGTTGAGCGCCTCGACCGAGGCCCATTGCGCGATGGTGCAGGCGCCCGAGGTCTGCTGGCCCTGGATCATGTCCATCGCCTTGATCAGCTGGACGGGACCCGCGGCATAGCCGATGCGCCAGCCGGTCATGGCGTAGGCTTTCGAGACGCCGTTCATGGTCAGCGTGCGCTCGTAGAGTTTCGGCTCGACCTCGGCGATCGTCCTGAAGACGAAGTCGCCATAGGTCAGGTGTTCGTACATGTCGTCGGTCAGTGTCCAGACATGCGGATGCTTCAAGAGCACGTCGGCCAGCGCGCGCAGCTCGGCTTCCGTGTATGCGGCGCCGGACGGGTTCGACGGCGAGTTCATCAGCAGCCATTTTGTCTTCGGCGTGATCGCCTTTTCCAGCGCGGCGGGAGTGAGCTTGAAACCATTGTCGATCGAGGTGTCGGCGAACACCGAGGTGCCGCCGCAGATCGCCACCATTTCGGGATAGCTCACCCAATAGGGGCGGGGGATGATGACCTCATCGCCTGGGTTCAGCGTCGCCATGAAGGCGTTGAACAGGATCTGCTTGCCGCCGGTGCCGACAATGGTCTGCTCGGGCTTGTAGTCGAGATTGTTCTCGCGCTTGAATTTTTTCGCGATCGCCTCGCGCAGCGGCGCGATGCCCGAAACCGGCGGGTATTTGGTCTCGCCGCGGCGGATCGCCTCGATCGCCGCATTCTTGATGTTGTCGGGCGTGTCGAAATCCGGTTCGCCAGCGCCGAGGCCGATAATGTCGCGGCCGGCATTTTTCAGCTCGCGGGCTTTCTGCGTCACCGCGATGGTGGCGGAAGGCTTTACGCGGGCAAGGGCGTCGGCAAGAAAGGCCATGACCAGATATCTCCAGAGGGGTCGGCGCAACCGCAAACAGCTGCGGCGCTTCTCATGTCGCATCGACCCGGCAAGTGCAAGCATTGTCGGATGAGCCAGGGCTCAAGGACCTGTGAAGATGCCTTTTTGGAGCGCGTGCATGACGGTTTCACTCTGCGTTGCGGGCTCTGCAATCGACGCCTATCCCCAGCAAGACTAAATTCATCAACGGCCGCTAAAACCTTTGACGGCAGGATCGCCAGCCATTTCGCCTGTCTCGCGGAGCGAGGGACCCTTGTCGCGCAGCACCGGGCTTGCCCACATCATCCGTCACGATGACGGCACCGTTTCAGGTGTCTGGGGTCCCTACACGCTGCAGAGCGCCTTTCAGCCGATCTTCGCCTTCAAGGAGAGCAAGCTCTCGATCGCAGCGTTCGAGGGGCTGATCCGGCCGTTTCGTGACGGCGAGCCGCAATCGCCAATGAACTTCTTCCGCACCTGTCCGGCCGGCGACCGCCTGCACATCGAGGCGCTGACGCGCACGCTGCATTTGCTCAACGCCGGCGCCTGCCTGCCGCAAGAAGCTTCGATCTTCGTCAATTTCGATCCGTCGGTGTTTACCGAGCGCTCCATCGCCGATAACGCGCTGCGCGACATGCGGCTGGTGCTGCACGAAGCCGGGATCGATCCGCGCCGCATCGTGTGCGAGGTGACCGAGCAGAAGTCGGCGTCGCAGGAAACGCTCTACAGCTTTGTCGAGGCGCTGCGGGCCAATGGCTTTCGCATTGCCGTCGACGATTACGGCGCCGATGAATCCGACATCAACCGCATCAAGGAGCTCAAGCCCGACATCGTCAAATTCGATGCGCACTGGATCACGCAGCTCATGGAATCCGGCGCCGGCTTTGCCCTGCTGACTGCCATGGTGACGAACTTCGAACTACAGGGCATCCGCACCGTGTTCGAAGGCATCGAGGAAGGCTGGCAGCTTGAATTGGCCGAGAAATCCGGCGCATCGATGGTGCAGGGCTTCGTGCTGGCGAAGCCGGAACTGGCGCCGACCAGCTTTCGCGCTTTCGGCAAGGATGGGCAGCCGTCTGTCGCGGCGGCCGAGCCTGGCAAGACGCCTGCCGGCCCGACTGCAGCGCCTCCGGCGCGGCCGGGCAGGGTGTTCGGGCGCAGGACCGGGCCATGACCGGGCAGCGCGAGAGGCGTCGCGATATCGGCGAAGCGATCTTTGCCGACGAGGTCGGCATCGAATACGGCGTCTACGGCACGTTCCGGCTGAAGAGCGCCTACCAGCCGATCTTTGCGCCACGCGGCGGCGCGTTGGCCGCGGTTGCAGTCGAGGCGCTGATCGAACCGCAGCGCGCTTCCATGCCGGTTGCACCCGCCATGTTCTTCGACAGTGTTGCGCCGGGCGACCGCCTGTTTGTCGAGACGATGTGCCGGATGCTGCATCTGAAAAACTTCCGCAACATCGGCGTCGACGGGCTCGGCCTGTTCTTCAATTACAACCCGATGATCAACGATCATCTCGGGCGGGCGCTGGCCGAGATCCGGCTGATGACGCGGCATCTCGGCGATCTCGACCTGCATGCCGCCATGCTGGTCTGCGAGATCACCGAACAGGCGGCCGACGATAATGTGCTGGCCCCGCTGGTGCGCGAGATGCGGCGCCACGGCATCCGCATCGCCATCGACGATTTCGGCACCGGCCACTCGACCGCGGAGCGGATGAGCCTGCTTCAACCGGATATTGTGAAGATCGACGGCGGCTGGTTCGCCGAATTCTGCCGCCACGCTGCCGCCGAGCGCTTCTTCCGGCCGCTCGTCTCGTCGCTGCACGATCGCGGCGCCAAGGTGCTGGTGGAAGGCATCGAGCAATCCGTGCATCTGCGCGTCGCGCTGGATGGCGGCGTCGACCTGCTACAGGGGTTCCATCTCGGCCGCCCGGCGCTGGCCGGCACGATCTTCAACCGGGAGCCGCTGTCGATCGAGGCGCTGCTTGGCGCCGACAACAAGGTGGTGCCGCTGCATCTGCGGCGCTGATTTTGTCCTCACGCTTGCCGCCGCTTCGCGGCTCGTTCCGGACGGGACGCCAACGGGCGCGATGCCCGGTTGGGCTTGCGGCCTTCGGCCGTAGCGCGCATTCAAAGAGGGCGAACTCGGCCCGCGTGAAGTTCAGCCAAAGCCTGCTCGGCAAACTTATCCAGCCGGCCAGCCTTGGCGTCCGCCTCGATCTGCATATCCCACACCTCTGCCTGATACGCTGCGAACCATTTGGTAAAGGCCTTTAGTTCTTTGGTGTTCAGGGCTGCGATGGATCTTTCAATCTGTTCGAGCTTGGTCATGGGGCGAAACTAGCATGGCCATCGTCCAATTCCAGACAAACAAAAAGGCGGGATAAATCCCGCCTTCCCATTTTCGGTAGCCTGATCGGAGCTTTAAGTCCGGGCCGGCAGCTATCTGCTGATCCAGCTTGTCGGGTCTTTCTGCTCCAGCGCGCTTCTCGCGCGACCGTCAGTACATCCGTGACTTGCCGCGCGCCCCGAACTCTCGTCCGGCGCGCGCTATCGCAAAATCAGGCTGCCTTGCTCAGAGAACCAGCGGACGACTTGCCTGTGCGGCGGTCCTGCTCGATCTCGAAGTTGATTTTCTGGCCTTCGACCAGGGTCGACAGTCCAGCGCGCTCGACAGCGGAGATGTGAACGAAAACGTCCGCACCGCCCGAATCAGGCTGAATGAAGCCGAAGCCCTTGGTGGCATTGAACCACTTGACCGTACCAGTTGCCATATGAATAGTCCTCGCATTTGCTTTGGTTTGACCGAACCGAGGTTCAGCCGGTTTGTATCGAGATTTTGGAGATAGACGTCAGCAAACGCGAAGATCGCGAGGCCCGGATCGATCGGCCGAAATATCAATGGAGCTGATATAGGCGGGTTTCGCACCAAAAACAAGATGGCTCGAAAAATGGCGTTGCGGTGGCGCCGCCCAAAGGCCGCCCCAATCGCATGAAAGCGTCGAGCAATCGGGAAGATCGGGACGCCCGACGGCGTTAGTCCGGTTTTGGGAGACTGTCATGAAAACGGTTGTGAAAACCATTCTGCTTGCCGCCTGCCTGACGCTGGCGGCCGCCGAGGCGCAGGCGATCTCGCGCTACGACCCCACTCGTATGAGCTGCGACAGGGTGCAAGGCACGATCGCCCGCCAGGGCGCGGTCATCCTGCGCTATCAGTCCAGGCGCGTGCCGGGGCTGCCGCTCTTCGACCGCTATGTGCAGAGCCAGCAATTCTGCAATGTCGGCGAGGTCAGAAAGCGCGCCTATGTGCCGAGCGCCGATACCGAATCCTGCCCGGTCTATCTCTGCAAGCGGATCGAGAACGACCATTTTCACCGCCGCTTCCTGCGCCGTCATTAGGCATATTGATATTCAAGTGAGGCCGGTCTTCTGCGCTTCCGGCGCCCACGTACATTAAGTACGCTCCGCTCCGGTTCTCGAAGACCATAGTTCTCGGTGCGGCCTGACCTGAATCTCAACATACCCAGCCGGCATACCATTCAAGCTCTTAGAACCCGAACGAGACCTGCGCCGCCGGCGGCGGGCCGACGCGCACGCCTTCCATGGCCAGCATCTTTTCCTTGGTGGCCGAGCCGCCGGGCGCCGAGAAGCCGCCGATCTTGCCGCCCGCGGCTAGTATCCGATGGCAGGGGATGACCAGCGGCACCGGGTTGGCGCCCAGCGCTGCCCCGGTTTCGCGCGGCAGGCCGGCTTGGCCGGCGCGCTTGGCCAGTTCGCCATAGGTGGTGGTTTCGCCGTAATGCAGTTTCCGCGCCGCGTCGTAGATGGCGAGACGGAAGTCGTCGACGCCGTCGAGATCGACCGGCACACCGGAGAAATCGACGTCCTCGCCTGACGCATACGCCTTGATCGAGGCGATCAGCTCGACCACCCATTGCGGCTGCCCAATGTTCGCAGTCGTATTGGCGGCAACACCGGCATGCCGCATCAGCCGGCGTTCCACCGCTTCGCGGCTCCTTTCGGGCAGGCAGAGCCGGATCAGGCCCTTTTCGCTCCAGGCGATGCCCATGAAGCCGATCACTGTTTCTAACACTGCGTGGCCGGCTGTGATCGAAGATGCCGTTTCCATGATGCGCTCCTTTCCGCAAAGCGGCGAAAACCGGGATGCCAACCGGTACATATGCAGAACAATATGGCATCTGATCCCGGCTCTCGCCACCCGAAAACCACCAGATGGTCCCGATTGCCCACCAGGAATCGCTGGTGTAAGGACTTCTTAACAACCGACAAATCGGACCCGCGCGGCTTGCCAGCAAAATTCAACCTTTTCGCGATCTCTGTGATCGTCGGCGCAGCTGCCCTCAGCGGCTGCCAATCGACCTCGCAGATGAAGGCCACGCCTGCGCTGACCGAAACCGCGACCGCTGCCGGCAGCGATGCCGGCTTTACCGTGCCGCTGCCCGATACGGTTTCGGTGCTGCCGCAATCCTCGGGCATAACACCCGTCCAGGCGGCCGAAGCGGCGCCGGCCACGCCAGCGCTCGATGCCGCTGCGCAGCCGGTTGCCGCGACCGCGGCCTTT
>NZ_AYVK01000032.1:0-73601 GCF_000503155.1 Mesorhizobium sp. LSJC285A00 | reverse complement strand
AGCGACGGCGCCTCGACCGGGGCGCCGGCCGGCGCGGCAGCCGTCACCACGCTTCCCGGCGCTGCCAGGCCGAGGATCTTGGCCAGCGGCTTTTCGGTGTAGAAGGCGAGCTTTCGCTTGCCGGCTTTCGAGACGTTGATGCCGTCGTCGGAGCGCAGCCGCACGGCCTGGCCGTTAATGTCGGGGCCGGTCGAGACAAAGGCGCCGTTCTCGTCGACGAACCCATCCCAGACATCGACGAATTCGCCGCCGTTCTTCTCGGCTGCCGAGTGGTAGATGTCGTTGAATGCCAGCATGTCGGAGGTCATCTTCGGCGTCTTGAAGGCTGGCATGCCGACCCACAGATAAGGCACCTTGGTCGCCGCCAGTGCCTTTCCCAAGGCTTCGGTCCGGCGTTCGTATTCCTTGGTCCAGTTCTCGGAGCGCGGCTGCTCGCGCACATCGTTGACGCGCATCTGCTGGCGGTCGTTGGAGCCGAGCATGACGACGACCACGGAGGGTTTTTCGGTCTCGACCAGCGATTTGACCTGTTCGGGCCAATTGTAGACATCATCGCGCACGAAACCCGAAGAACCGTTGGCGCGCTCGACGATCCTGACGTTGGCATTGTCGGCAAAGGCTGTTTCGAGGCCCTCGGCCAGGCCGTTGGCCATGAAATCGCCGATCACCAGAACGACGCGGGCATCCGGTGTCTTCTCGACAATCGGAGCGGAAGGTTCAATGGGTGCACGGGGCTTCTTCTTGACCTTCGGCTTTGCCTTGCGGACGTCGAGCGGCGGCTCGATGCGTTCGCTGCGGCGCGGGAACAGAAGGTCGCGCAGCGACCAGCCGCGGTTCTGCGGTTGTTCCTGCGCCAAAGCCGGTGTGTGGAAACTGCCGGCGAGTCCCGTCGCCAGGACAACGATGGCCAGAATGAGGATCGGCAAGCGGAAAACGATCACACGGATACGCGCTGCCGAAACCAAGCACCCTCTCCATCCCTTGGTGCATGGCCCTTGCAGGGGATCATGCACAGACCGATGCTACGGCATCCCTTGCGTCGCAAATGCAAGCTGCCGTCGCCGGCTCTATTTCTTTCTGAGCCATTTGAGCACTTCCATGCTCGGATACCCGTCCTGGGTCAAGCCGACCGTTGCCTGATAGGTCATGATGGCGGTTTTCGTGCCGTCACCGATCTTGCCGTCGAACTTGCCGTCGTAAAGTCCGTGCTGCGAAAGCCGCTTCTGCAACTCCTGCCTTTCCTCGAAGGACAGTTTGGTGAAGGGCCGCTTCCAGTCCTGCACCAGACCATTAGAGCCGGCGATTTCGTCGGCAAGAAGGCCGACGGCCAGGGCATATTTGTCGGCGTTGTTGTAGGCCTTGATGACGGAGAAGTTCTTGATCATCAGGAATGCCGGTCCGCCGCGGCCGTCCGGCACTTTCAGCGTCGCCTTGTCGGTTGCGTTCTTGAACGGCTTGCCATTGGCCCTGGCGACGCCGAGCGCCTGCCACTGCGCCAATGTCTTCGAGCCGGCCGGCAGTTTGCCCGCCGGAATGGTGACCTCGTAGCCCCAGGTCTTGCCGCCCTGCCAGCCATTCTTCTTCAGCAGATTGGCTGATGTCGCCAACGCATCGGGGATCGAATTCCAGATGTCGCGCTTGCCGTTGCCGTCCATGTCGACGGCATAATGCTGGTAGCTGGTCGGGATGAACTGGGTCTGGCCCATGGCGCCGGCCCAGGAGCCCATCAGGTGGCTTTCGTCGATGTCGCCGGTCTGCAGGATTTTCAGCGCGGCGACCAATTGGGTGCGGGCGAATTTCGAACGCTTCGGGTCGCCATAGGCGAGGGTTGCCAGCGAGCGGATGACATTGCGCATGATGTCGTCGCGCTTGAGGATCTCGCCGTAATTCGATTCCATCGACCAGATGGCGAGCAGGATGTAGCGGTCGACGCCGAACCTCGCCTCGATCCGTTCCAGCCACGCCTTCCATTTTTTGGCCATCTGCTGGCCGACGGCAACGGACTGGTCGTGGACGCGGTTGTCGAAATAGTCCCAGGCAGGTGCGGTGAATTCGGGCTGGGTGCGTGCCTTTTCCAGCACCACCGGGTCGGGTTCATTGATGCCCCGGAACGCCCGGTCGTAGACCGCGCCGGAAACGCCGCCCGCCACGGCCGTGGCGCGGAAGCCGGCGACCCATTGCCGAAACCCGGCATCGGCGAAGGCCGGTCCGGCCGGCATCAGCAAGGTGAGCGAGAGGCTGGCCGCCGTCAGCACGCTGGTAAAGAGTTTTGCGGCACTGCGAACGGACATATTTTCCCCTTTCTCTATCTCAGGAAAGACCATTCATCGCCGAACCGGGTTAGCAATTGGTTTACCATAGGCGGCGCCTGGAACGAAAAGACACCTGGATGCTTTACCGGTTGATGTTTCCCTCAATGGCCCGATAATCCACAATTCCGGCGCGAAAATGTCGCGAGGCGGGATTGCCGGGCACGCCCTCAAACGGATAATTGACGCATGAAGCGAGTTCGCAAGGCAGTTTTCCCGGTCGCCGGTCTCGGCACACGGTTTCTCCCGGCCACCAAGGCCATTCCCAAGGAGATGCTGACCGTCGTCGACCGGCCGGTCATCCAGTATGTCGTCGATGAGGCGCGCGAGGCCGGCATCGAACATTTCATCTTCGTCACCGGCCGCAACAAGGCGGTCATAGAAGACCATTTCGATATCCAGTTCGAGCTCTATGATACGCTGGCACAGCGCGGCAAGGACGATCAGCTGGCCCGCTTGCAGCGGCTGCAGCCGGCGCCGGGGCAGACCTCGTTCACCCGCCAGCAGGTGCCGATGGGGCTCGGCCACGCCGTCTGGTGCGCCCGCGAACTGGTCGGCGACGAACCCTTCGCGCTGTTGCTGCCCGACATGATCATGCAGTCGGAGAAGAGCTGCACGAAGGCCATGGTCGAGCTCTACGAGGAGACGGGCAACAACATCATCGCCGTGCAGGAATGCGATCCGGCCGAGACCCACAAATATGGCATTGTCGGCCGCGGCGAGGACACGCATCACGGCTTCCGCATCACCGAGATGGTCGAAAAGCCGAAGACCGGCACCGCACCGTCCAATCTCTACATCAACGGCCGCTACATCCTGCAGCCCGAGATTTTCAAGATCCTCGAAAGCCAGGAAAAGGGCGCCGGCAACGAGATCCAGCTCACCGACGCGATGCTGAAGCTGGAAAAGCAGCAGCCCTTCTTTGGCTACCACTTTCAGGGCCGCACCTTCGATTGCGGCTCGCCGGAAGGCTTCGTCGAGGCCAATGTCGCCTTCGCGCTGTGGCGCAGCGACATGAACGAGAACATGGCCGGCGTCATCCGCACGCTGCTCGATGAGATGAAGCCGTCCGAGCGTCGCGGCGCTGCTTTTTAGCTACCGCTGCAGCTTCAGCCCCAAATAGATGCTGTTGGCGGTGTAGTTGCGCCCGGGCAGATTGCTGGTCAGCTTTTCGGTGCGGGCGCGGCTGGTGAGGCCGACATAGCGGTTCAGCCACCAGGTCAGCCCGGCCTCTGCACTCAGCGTCATGTCATGGCCGTCGGAGCCGGTGTAATTGCGCCAGTCGAGCCCAAGGGCTGCGTTGCCGGTCAGGTCGGCGCGGATCTGCCGCTCGCCGGTGAGGCGGCCGGAATAGAGGATGTCGCCGCTCTCACCGGCATTCGTTGTGCCTTCGACCGTGGTTCGCCCGGTGAGGCCGATGATGGTACCGCGCTCGGGCGACCATTTGAGGTCGGCATTGATGGTGGCTCCCGAAATCGCCTCCAGGTTCTTGTCGTCGATCGCCTCCCTCAGCCAGCCGGCCGAGAACTCACCCTTGAGCTTCTCGCCCATGTCGACTTCGATACCGGCGCGTGCGCCAAGCCGGGTCGAGGAGCGCTCGAAGCCCTTGTTGTCGACCCGTTGGTCATATACCCGGCGGCCGAGCTCAATCTCAGCAAAGGGCGTCAGAGCCGGGGAAATTTCATAGCCAGTCCGCAACGTTGCGGTGTAGAGCGTGTTGTCCTGGTCCTTCTGCGACAGCGAGGTGCCATCGGTAAGTTCGGCATCGCCATAGATGTCGTGGGAGACGGCGCCGGTCAGCGCAAAGCGCATCTTGCCGACGTCCTTCTCGACGCCGAGGCTGCCGTCGACCGTCTGGCGGATCGGCTGCGATTTGACGCCGGCAATGGCGTCGGGCGCGGAGGCCGATTCCGGTGCAATCTCGTAGCCGAGCTTGGCGATGGCGCGCAGTTCATTGTCGAGGTCGACATTGTACGTGCCTTGGATACGGCCGCGTGCCTCATTGATCTTCTGGCCCGAAATGGTGTTGCGGAAATTACCGTAGCCGTCGATGACCGCCGAATTCTCGCGCCAATCGGAGGCGGCGGAGAAACGCAGCGCCGTTTCGGACAGCACCGCCGACTTGCCGCCAGCGCTGGAATCGGCGTTCGACGTGACGGCAACGCCCTGCTCGAGCGCCGGCCGCAGCAGGAACGAGCCGACCTTGATGCCGGTTGCCGCGTACGGGTCGTCCTCGAGCTTCTTCTTCAGGCCCTCGATGGCGTCGGTGCGCTCGGCGCCGGGGTCGAGCTTTCGTCGGTCGACGCCGTCGACGGTGAGGACACGGCGGTTGGCTATGTCCTGATCGGCGTCGCCTGCCGCAGTGCCGTCCGGAGTCGTTCCGGTGGTGGTCTGGTCCGTGGCTTTGCCAGGCTTCTTCTTGTCGGCAGCCTTGGTTTTGTCCTTGGCCTTGTCTGCATCCGCGTCGGCGCGTTGCTTTGCCGTCGACGGGCGGCGTGGCAGGACGGTTGGCGGCTTGTCGGCGAACGAATCGTCGATGGTCGCCGGCGGGTCGAAAATGCTGTTTGCGCCGGCCTGTGACGGGTCGGTGTCATCAGGCAAGGCGCCATCGCTGGCCGGCACATAAGCGGTTGGCGTGTTTCCCGTGGGGGCGGTGTCGGCAGGGGCGGGCTTGACCTGCGTGTTGGCCTTGCTCAATTGCCTGGCCCGGCGCTGCTGGTCGGACAGGATCGCCGATTCCGAAACTTCGCCGCGCAGCTCGGTCTCCTGGGCATGAAGCGCAGTTGGCCGCAGCAAAGCGAGCACGCTCGTCGCCAGAAGCAGAGCGCAAAACGCTCTGCCCGTTCGACCTTTTTTCTCTTGAGGTTGGGCCCGCGACATCGTCACCACTGCTTGCGCGGCTCAAGCGCGCCATACTTACCGAACCGTAAACGGGGATGGTTAACGGAGGGTTGAAGGGGTGCCTGTCGGACATGGCTGGACGGCAATTCTGTTGGACAGGCGAACGGCAAAGCGCTAATCGCATCAGCCATGCATGCGGGATCCCAAGAAAAGAAGCCTTTGGAGGCTTCGATCGCCTCGGCGCTGAGAACGGTAGCCACGGAACAGGCCGGCGTGGCGGCATTGGCCGCCGCGCTGGAGAACGAACTGGCCGAACCTTTCGCCCGCGCCGTCGACATGGTGTCGCGCATCAATGGCCGCGTCATAGTCACCGGCGTCGGCAAAAGCGGCCATATCGGCACTAAGATCGCGGCCAGTCTGGCTTCGACCGGCACGCCTGCCTTCTTCGTCCATCCGGCGGAGGCCAATCATGGCGACCTTGGCATGATCGCCAGAGACGATGCCATCATCGCCATGTCATGGTCCGGCGAGAGCAGAGAATTGATGGGCATCGTCGCCTATTCCAGGCGCTTCTCGATCCCGCTGATTGCGATTACCGCGGGCGCGGCCTCGGCGCTGGCGCGCGCGGCCGACGTGGTGCTGCTCCTGCCGTCCGTGCCGGAAGCCTGCCCGCACGGCCTGGCGCCGACGACATCGACCCTGCTGCAACTGGTGGTCGGCGATGCGCTGGCTATCGCGCTGCTCGAAGCGCGCGGCTTCACGCCCGACCATTTCCGCACATTCCACCCCGGCGGCCAGCTCGGCGCCAATCTCACGCAGATCCACGAGATCATGCATGTCGGCGAAAGGCTGCCGCTGGTGGCTTCCGGCACGGGCATGCGCGAGGCGATCCTCGAATTGTCGAACAAGGGCTTCGGCTGCGTGGCGATCGCGACGGCGGATGGCGCGTTGGTGGGCATCATCACCGATGGCGACATCAGGCGTCACATCGGCAGCAATCTCATGGAAATGAGCGTCGATCAGGTGATGACGAAAAAGCCGAAGACGGCCACACCGGACACGCTGGTGGCGACGGCGCTGCAGATTATCAACAATTCGGCCATTACGAGCCTGATGGTGGTCGAAGGCAGGCGGCTCGTGGGACTGGTTCATCTGCACGACCTGCTGCGCATCGGCGCCGCCTGAAAAAATCAAAGGACGCGTCGCGTTCGGGAAGCCCTAGGCGACGCGGCCTGATTTTCCGGATCGAAAGCGCCATGCGCTTTCGAAATGTCAAACTGCCTCGACGGTCAGTTCCAGATCGGTGTCGGCCGAACTGACGACGCGCACCTGCGTGCCGGCCGGCAGGTCGGGACCGGAGACGCGCCACAGTGTGTCGCCGAGTTTGATGCGGCCGCGACCGTCCTTGATCGGCTCGGCCAGCGTTGCCATCCTGCCGACCAACTGCGCGCCGCGCCGGTTGAGCAGCGGCTGGTCGCTAGGGGTATTACGCCCACCAACCAGCTTCTTTCCGGCAAAGGCCGAGACCAGCGACAGGGCCAGGAAGGCGAGGACCTGGACTTCCCAGGCCCAGAAGCTTGCGTCCCAGACGAGCAGGGAAATCACACCGATCACCAATGCGGCGATGCCGATCCACAGCATGAATATTCCTGGCGCGATGACCTCCATCACCAGGAGGACGAAGCCCAGAACCATCCAGTTCCACGGACCAAGTTCGGAAATGATGCGGTCGAACATGGGAGTGCGCTCCTATGATCTCAGTTCTCAGCTAGCCTCAATTCTCGCTTGGGCGAACCACCGGAGGGCGGGCGGCCTGCCTGGCGGCGCCGGCGGTGCCTTCGCTGCGGAACACCTCCCTGGCGATCTCGCTTATGCCACCGAGCGTGCCGATCAGCGCCGAGGCTTCCATCGGCATCAGCACGACCTTGCTGTTGTTGGCGGTGCCGATCTTGCCCATCGCTTCAGTGTATTTCAGCGCCACGAAGTAGTTGAGTGCCTGCACGTCGCCCTTGGAGATGGCTTCCGATACAACCTGGGTGGCTCGCGCTTCGGCTTCGGCCGAGCGTTCGCGCGCCTCGGCGTCGCGGAAGGCGGCTTCCTTGCGGCCCTCGGCCTCGAGGATCTGCGACTGCTTGAGGCCTTCGGCGGCGAGGATCTGCGCACGCTTGTTGCGTTCGGCGGTCATCTGACGGCCCATCGATTCGATGAGGTTGGCCGGCGGATTGATGTCCTTGATCTCGACGCGGGTGATCTTGATGCCCCACGGATGCGCCGCTTCGTCGACGACGCGCAGCAGCCGTTCGTTGATGGCGTCGCGGTTCGACAGCAGTTCGTCGAGGTCCATCGAACCCATGACGGTACGGATGTTGGTCATCGTCAAATTGAGGATGGCGTTCTCCAGGCCGGCGACCTGGTAGGCGGCCTGGGCCGCATTGAGGATCTGGTAGAAGGCGATGCCGTCGACGCCCACAATGGCGTTGTCGCGCGTGATGATTTCCTGGCTCGGAACGTCGAGCACCTGCTCCATCATGTTCATCTTGGCGCCGATTCGGTCGACGAACGGCACGATCAGGTTGAGGCCGGGGCTTAGTGTTTTGGTGTAACGACCAAAGCGCTCCACCGTATAATTATAGCCTTGCGGGATTGTCCGGATGCCTTTGATAAGAAGCACCAATACCAGAAAGGCAAGCGCACCAATCGCAATACCGAAACCACTGAAGTCCATTTGAATCTCCCTCAGATGCCGGCCATGGCGTTGATTCCATGCAACCGACTTCACCAAACACTTAGGTGTGTTTCAATAATGTTACAATCAGGTGATCGTTGATTATTAGTGCATGGAATAGCGCAACTGCGGCGATCGATCGCGCAACGTGGCGGCCTCAGACCCAGCCCGACAGCTCGCGCCGCACCATCGCCTCGATCACCGCCATGCCTTCTGCACTGTCGTTGAGGCACGGGATGTGGGCGAATTTCTCGCCGCCGGCGTGATGGAAGGTCTCGGCCGCCTCGCGGCCGATTTCGTCCAGCGTCTCGATGCAGTCGACGGAAAAGCCTGGGTTGACGATGGCGATCGATTTCACGCCGTCCTTCGCCAGTTTCTCGACCGTCTTGTCGGTGTAGGGCTGCAGCCATTCCTGGGCGCCGAAGCGCGACTGGAAGGTGATGATCAGCTTCTTTTCATCCCACCCCAGTCGTTCACGCAACAGCCGTGTCGTCTTCTGGCAATGGCAGTGATAGGGATCGCCCTTCTCGAAATAGGGCTTCGGGATGCCGTGATAGGAGGTGATGACCACCTCGGGCTCGAAGTCTAGCGTTGCCAGATGCCGTTCGATCGAATGGGCGAGCGCCTCGATGTAGACCGGCTCGTCATAGTAGGGCGGAACACTGCGCACGGCAGGCGCGCGGCGCATCTTCATCAAGGCGCGAAACAGCTGGTCGTTGGCGGTCGCGGTGGTGGTCGCGGAGTATTGCGGGTAGAGTGGGAACGACAGGATGCGGTCGCAGCCTTGCTCGACCAGCCTTTGAGCGACGCTCGCGGTCGAGGGGTTGCCGTAGCGCATCGCCCAGTCGACCACGACATCGGGTAGGTCGATGAGCGCTGCGGCCAGCTTTTCGCCCTGCGCCCGGGTGTAGGTGCGCAGCGGCGACTCGTTCCTCTCGCGGTTCCATATCCTGGCGTAATTGGCGCCGGACTTGTTCGGTCTCGTGGTCAGCACCAAGCCGTAGAGGATCGGATACCAGATCGCCTTGTTGAGCTCGATGACCCGCGGATCGGACAGGAATTCGCGGAGATAGCGCCACATCGGCTTGAAATCGGTGCCGTCCGGCGTGCCGAGATTGACCAACATGAGGCCGATCTTGCCTGCCTTTACCGGCGGATGTCCGGCCGGTAGCGGGTCGAGCGCTTTCGCGGCTTTGGGGTCGACAGGCGTGGAAAGCGTCATGAAGGTCTCCCGACACCGCGAAAACCGACGATGTCGGGCGAACCTAGCGATGCGGAGCAAGTTTTCAATGCTGCGTCTGGCCGCACCTTACCTTGAAAGCCAAAAACCCGTCCGGTTACCCGGACGGGTTTTGCTGGTCGTGAGTGCGAAGCGAGGTTACTTCGCCGGAATGGTCAAGGTCGCGCCGACAGGAAGCCGGCGTGGTTCGTAGCCTTTGTTGGCCTCGGAGATCACCTTCCACTTGGCGCCGTCGCCGTAGGCCTTCTTGGCGAGATCCCAATAGGTATCGCCGGCGACGATGACATGGCTGGCTTCGGCCGGGGCGGCGTCAGCCGGCTTTGCCGGAGCAGGTGCGGCTTCGGCCGGTTTTGCCGGTTCGGCCGGAGCCGGCGTTGCCGGGGCGGTTTCCGCCGGGACAGTCGGCGGCGTGGTGGTGATGTCGCCGGAGCCTGCCGGCAATGCGGGCATCGCCGGCTCCGCCGGTGCAGCCTCGGCCGGTTTTGCCGGTTCCGCTGGAGCAGGTGCCGGTTCGGCTGGTTTTGCCGGCTCGGCGGCCGGGGCAGCCGCTACGGTTGCGGCAACCTCGGTGATGCGGCCGTCGAGCTTGGGCGTGTAGGGCCGGTGCGCGGCGAGATAGTCGGCGACCACCTGTTCGAGGCCCGGGCCGTAATCATAGGCGTTCTTGGCCTTCTCGGCGAAGACCTTGTAGCCGTCGCCGCCCTGGCGGACATAATTGTTGGTGGCGACCAGATAGTCCTTGTCCGGGTTGATCGGCGCCCAGGCGCCGCCTTCCATCACCTCGACCGACTTGACGCGGCCGGCATTGGGCGCGACCGACTTGTCGAAGGAGTATTTCAGACCTGCCACCTGCGGGAAGCGGCCGCCGCCGTCCTCGACTTGGCTGACGCCGTTTTCCAGCCCGGCGACCAGATCCTTGCCGGAAATCTGGAAGGTCGCCAGCGTGTTCTGGAACGGCAGCACGGTCAGCACCTCGCCCATGGTGACGGTGCCCTTGTCGATCGAAGCACGCAGGCCGCCGCCATTCGAGACGACGATCTCGACGCCCTGTCCCTTGACGCGGTCGAGGATGGCGTCGGAGACGAGGTTGCCCATCGCGCATTCCTTGGTGCGGCAGCTTTCGCGGCTGCCGTCGATGGCCTCGGTGGTCTCGGCCACTTCCTTGTTCTTCAGCGCCTCGATCGGCGCGCCAAGCTCCTTGATGCGGGCAAGAACGGCCGGATCGGGAGTGATCGACTTGTCGAGGAAGATCGGGTCGCCGCTGGCTTCCTTGACGTTGCCATTGTCGTCGAACACGACCTTGAATTCGCCGAGATATTTCGAATAGGACGCGGCCTGCACGACAGGCACCTTGGAGCCGTCGGGGTTGTCGACCATCGTCGGGTAGGGGCCTTCAGCCTTCGGGTCGGTGTTGGACAGAAGCGAATGGCTGTGGCCGCCGACCACCACATCGATGCCCGGGATCTTGGCGATGACATCGCGCTCGCGCCTGTAGCCGATATGGGTGACGGCAATGATCTTGTTGACGCCTTGCGCCTTCAGCTTCTCGACCTCGGCGGTGATCGACTTGACGTCGTCCTCGATGGTAATGTTGGGGCCGGGAGAGGCGAGTTCCGGCGTGTCGTTGGTCACGGCGCCGACAATGCCGATCTTCTGGCCGCCGACCTCAAGCACAATCGACGGCTTGATCTTGCCTGCGGCGCCGGACTTGTCGTTGGGCACGACATTGGCGCTGACGATCGGGAACTTCGCCTTGTCGAGATAAGGCACCAGCGCGCTCTCGCCATCGTCGAATTCGTGGTTGCCGAGCGTCACCGCGTCGGGCTTGATCTGATTGAGGAATTCCTCCTCCGCCGTGCCCTTGTAGGTGATGTAGAACAGCGATCCCTGAAAGCTGTCGCCGGCATTGAGCAGCAGCACGTTCTGGCCTTCGAGCTTCTTGCGCTCCTGTGCGATCGCGGTGACCAGCCGGCCGGCGCCGCCGATGCACTCACCCTTGGTCTCTTCCTCGGCCGAGCAGGTCGACTCGTATTTGTTGTTGCCTTCGATGCGGCTGTGCCAATCGTTGAAATGCAGGATGTTCAACGTGTAATCGGCAAAGGATGGTGCGGCCGACAGGCCGAGTGTCGAGGCAGAGAGGGCGGCAATGGCGGCGAGCTTCTTCATCTTCGTCTCCCGGATATGATCAAAGGCGTTTAACGCTCTTGCCCGACTGCAGGATAACAGCCAGCATTTCGGGTATGTTCACATCGCGGTTGTGGCGATGCAAGAAGAATCAGGGCGGATAACCGGCATCGGTTTGCCGGCATAAAAAAGGCGGCGGCATCGCGCCGCCACCATCCGCAAAGCCGCATGGGAAAGGTTCAGCCGCGCCTGGTCAGCACGAAGTTCTGCCCGGCGGAGCTGGTGCAATTCAGCTGGTTTATGGACACCAGCAGGCAGTTGAAAGCGATTGGCTGCTGTCGGATCAGCGAGGTTCCGTTGATCTCGACCGAGGTGGCGCCGGTCTTGGTGTAGCTGCCGTCAGCGAATTTCTCACCGGTCTCCGCCGAAACGGTGGTGAAGACGCCGCCGTTCAATGTCGAGACCGCCTTGCCTTCGGCGTTCAGCCATGAGCCTTCGACGCCTCGCGCCTGCGATGAGATCGGTGGCCCGTCGGAGCCGCCGGTGGTGCAGGCGGCAAGCATCGTCGCAAGAACGCCCGCCGCGCCCGCAGAAAGAATTTTGCGCGCAATCGTCATATCAAATCCTCTCCTGACGCATCGGCCCAATCGTCAAACGACGTTTTGGGGAACACGATGTGCGTGGCCTCAAGTTTCCAGAGCCGTCCCTCGTGCGTCCAAATGGATGCACACTGCGCTCGTCCGCATCCCTTCAATCGCCCGATTTCCGGGCGATTGCAAGGCAGTGATGCAGGGGTATGGAACCGCTATCGAACGAGGATGTTGCGGAATTGCCACGGGTCGCTTTTGTCGAGGTCTTCGGGAAACAGGCCCGGACGGTTATCGAGCGGCGTCCAGTCGGTGTAGTAGCCCTTGACCGGTCCGAGATACTGGGACTGCACTTCTAGGCAGCGCTTGTAGTCCATCTCGTCGGCCTCGACGATGCCGGCTTCCGGGTTTTCCAGCGCCCAGACCATGCCGGCGAGCACGGCCGAGGTGACCTGCATGCCGGTAGCGTTCTGGTAGGGCGCCAGCTTGCGGGCTTCGGCCAGCGACAGCTGCGAACCGTACCAGTAGGCGTTCTTGGCATGGCCGTAGAGCAGCACGCCAAGCTCGTCGACGCCGTCGACCAGCTCGTTTTCGTCGAGCACATGGTGGACCGGCTGCGGCTTGCCGGCAGCGCCGAACATTTCGTGGAGTGACAACACGGCGTCGTTGCAGGGGTGATAGGCATAGTGGCAGGTCGGGCGGTATTGGACCTTGCCCTTCTTACCGCGCACGGTGAAGAAGTCGGCGATCGAGATCGCCTCATTGTGCGTCACCAGGAAACCGTATTGCGCGCCCGGCGTCGGGCACCAGGAGCGCACGCGGGTGTTGGCGCCGGGCTGTTCGAGATAGATCGCAGCCTTGGAGCCATGCTTGTGCTCCTTGCCGTTCTTCGGCATCCATCTCTCATGCGTGCCCCAGCCGAGCTCGGCCGGCTGCAGCCCTTCCGAGATGAAACCTTCGACCGACCAGGTGTTCCAGAACACGTTCATCGGCTTCGGCTTCTTGGTGCGCTGGGTGTCGCGCTCGGCGATGTGGATGCCCTTGACGCCGGCCTTCTTCATCAGCTTCGCCCAGCCGTCACGGTCGTCCTGCGCGGGTTCGGAAAACTCGAGGCCGAGGTCGCCGGCAAGGTTCAGCAGCGCCTGCTTGACGAACCACGAGACCATGCCCGGATTGGCGCCACAGGTCGAAACCGCGGTAGCGCCGCCGGGCTTGTCGTGCTTCTCCTTGATCAAGGCTTCGCGCAGCGCGTAGTTGGTGCGGCTGGCATTGCCGGCCTTGGCGTCGAAATAGAAGCCGAGCCACGGCTCGACGACGGTGTCGATGTAGAGCACGCCGAGCTTGCGGCAGAGCCGCATCAGGTCGACCGAGCCGGTATCGACCGACAGATTGATGCAAAAGCCCTGGCCGCCACCATTGGTCAAAAGCGGCGTCAGCAGTTTCTTGTAGTTCTTCTCGGTCACGTGCTCCTGCACGAAGGCGATGCCGCGCTCGTCGAGCAGCTTGCGGTCGGTGTCGAGCGGGTCGATGACCGTCATGCGAGACTTGTCGAATTTGAAATGGCGCTCGATCAGAGGCAGCGTTCCCCGTCCGATCGAACCAAAGCCGATCATCACGACAGGGCCGGTGATTTCACCGTAAACGGGCCAGTTTTCATTCGCCATTTTATCGAGCACTCCTTCAAGCAACGCGCCAAAACGGCCGTTCGACCGCCGCGCGACAAACCATAGATCATTGTCACAATAAAGCGAAAAGCAGGGATAAGGTTAGTTCCCGACGGCGCAGATGCGCCTACGGTTCGAGCAGTTTCGCGAATTCCGGTGTGAACAGCGCTTGTGCTTCGGAGACCGGCATTTCAACGAGATCGTCGCCGCAAGCCTGGATGACGTTGGGCAAACCTTGCAGCCCGAAGACCAGAACCTGCCTGTCGCCATCGCGCTTCAGGCTGGCGCCGAGATAGTCGCTGATCAAATCGTCGATGCCGCATTCGGCCTCGTAATCCACCTCGGTCTGGTCGCTTGGCTTCTTGCGGTTTTCCCTGACGAAGGCGGCCAGCGAGGGGCCTGGCTTGCCGTCGCCCGTATCGGAAAACATGTCCTGAAGGGTAAGCAAGGCGCCACGGCGCACGTCCATGACATAGGCGTCGGAATAGTTGTTCGGATGCGCACCGCCGCAATAGAGGCTGCCGGATTCCGACCAGCTCATCAGCTTCGGCGTCAATGACGTAACTTTGGACGTCGTGTCTTCATAGCCGCCAAGCGAATCGTCGTCCATGCCCTCCATCGGCGGCCCGTCGTGGAAACCGGCATATTGCAGCGCCGCGCACGTCAAGGCGCTGAGGCTGTCATGCCAATGGCGGTTCTGCAGCAAGGCATTGGCGGCTTCGATCGGCGCACTGCCGGCGAGATCGACGATGCGCGGCCTGGCGAATTTGGTGCGCGGATCGGTGACATAGTTGTAGGCTGCATCCGGCCAACCTTCCTTGGCGTCTGCCTTGGGCGCGAAATCCAGCTTGAGATAGTCGTAGGGCGATGCCGCCATGGTGATCGGCGCATCGTCGCCCGAGAATGTCATGTCGGTGAAATCATAGAGATCGCGTGGCGTCGTCGCCGGCGTCTCCGTCTGGGCACGGCTGGCGATCCTTGTCAGCTTCAGCGGCAGGGTCTTTTTGGCCGTCCAGGTGCCTTCCAGCGTCTTGCCCTTGTCGGCGGAACTCAACCGCCAGACGGCGCCGATGGGTGGAGCCTGGCCGTCGCCGCACTTCTTGGCATCGCAGGCTTCTTCCTCGGCCAATTGAAAGGTGGCGCCCTTGCTCGACTTCGCCTGCAGAGGAATATCGACGCCCTTGGAACGGTAGAAATAGCGCGCCGCCAGTGCCTCTCCAGCCGTCGCCGGATCACCGGTAAACTCGACGACGATGTCGATGTTGCCGAGCTTCCCCGCATAGGTCACCGGTTCCGCATGCGCTGTTGCCGGCAACGCCAGGAATGCACCGAGCAGGACGGCTAGCTTCAGAACATGTCGGACCATCGTCACTCCTGAGCCATGGTTTGCAGGCGTTGCACCAGCCGGTCACGGTCTGATGTCATCCCCTTGTAGTCGAGTTGAGCCTCATCCAGCGCCTGCAATTGCGCCGCGAAAGAGGCGGCAAGCGTTGCCCGGTCGGGATGCCGCGCCAGCACTTTCAACGGGTCGAGATGGATGCGGATGGTGAACAGGATGTCGCGCGAGACGGACAGTTTGCGCAGCGTCTGGCGCTCGACGCGGATGAAGGCGTGGGCGTTTACGTCGCCGTCGGGAAATCGCGAGGGGCGCCTGGTGGCACGGTCGATGCGCTCGACATTGGAGAGCGGATGATAGAGCGCGTCGTCGGCCTGGATCGACCAGTTGAAGCGTTCGACAGCCTGACCCTGCAGGCCGTCGAACATGCGGTTGATGAGCTCGGCCGGCCTGGTGCCCGGACCGAAGCCCGGCACCGGTGCGTGGATCTGCTGCAGCGGCCGGCCGAATTTCTCGACCAGCGACCAGGATGACGGGAAACACAGCGAGCCGGCGGCGAGCCGCCAGCCGGTGTCGTCACGGCGCATCAGGATCAGGTCTTCCTGGACGAGCAGCGACGCTGCGACCAGCGGGGCATCGGGGAAGGTGGCGTCAGAGTCGGCTTTGGCGCCAATGACCTCAACCCCGGCATTGGTGCGCCGGTACATCCCGGGAAATCTCGACAGCAGATGTGCTTCGAGGAGGCCGCGCACTTCGCGCTGGGCGTCGCGCGTGCCGTCTTCCTCGACAAACACCTTGTCGGGAATTTCGGCATACAGCCGGCGCTTTTCGGCGAGATGGTCGAAGAGATACCGGTCGACCTCGATCCACTTGTCGAGTTCGAGCGGCTTCAGCCCGATGGTGAAGAGCTTTGAGGAGCCATCATAGGGCGTGTGCGTGGGCTGACGAGAATTCATGCTTCGCTAGAAAGTGTCCAATGCCGGCGGTTATTCTCGCAGCCGCTTCGTATCAGGCCAATGTTGCCGGGATCAAGCCGCGCAGAGAATTGCCGACGAACAGTGTTTTGGCGGATTTCAACTCGTCATAGCTGTAGATCGCCTCTTGGGCGCGGCCTTCGTCCAGCAGCTCGGCGCGCAATACGCCAGGCAGCAGGCCGCAGTCGAGCCTGGGTGTCATCAGCATGCCATCACCGAAATCGGCGAAGACGTTGGTGATGGTGCCTTCGCAGATTTCGCTGCGCTCATTTGCGAGCAACACTTCGTCGGCCTGGGTGATCAGATATTCGGAGCGGGCGTGGGTGTAGATCTGTCGCCGGCTGGTCTTGTGGCGCAGCAGCGCGTCCGAGGAAGAGAGCCGCACCCGCGCCAGTCGCAGCCGCCAGACCTTGTCGGCGGCGAACGGCTCATAGGGCTGGACCGAGGCGGTCACTTCGCCATTGCGCTGCAGGGCGAGCCGGGTGCGCAGCGCCGTCTGCTGCGCCCCGATAGTATTCGCCAGCACCTCGCCGATCGGCTGCGGATCGCAGGCAAAGCCGAGTTCTTCCGCCGAGCCGTAAAGGCGCGCGAGATGGCGTTCGAAGCGCAGAAAGCCCTGGCCGGGCTCCCAGCGCATCGTCTCGATCAGCTCGAAATCGGCGGTGTCCCCGTCGCGAAGCGCGCCTTCAGCAGACACTCCTGATACTCCTCTTGCGCCGTCGAATCGAAGACGACGCCGCCGCCGACATTGTAAACGGCCTCGCCACTGGAAAAGAGCGATATGGTGCGGATCGCCACCGAAAAGCGCATCATGCCGCCAGGCGCGATCCAGCCGATGGCGCCGCAATAGACGTCGCGCGGTGTCTCTTCCAGCTCGTGCAGGATTTCCATGGCGCGGATTTTCGGTGCGCCGGTAATCGAGCCACAGGGAAACAGCGCGCCAAAGATTTGGCGGATGCCGAGATCAGGCAGAAGCTTCGCCCGCACACGGCTCACCATCTGATGGACGGTCGGGTAGCTCTCGATGCGGAACAGTTCCGGCACTTCCAGCGTGCCGATCTCGCTGATCAGGGAGATGTCGTTGCGCAGGAGATCGACGATCATCCGGTTCTCGGCCTGGTTCTTTTCGTCGCTGCGCAAGAAGGACTTCAACCGCGCGTCCTCGGCCTTGGTCGCGCCGCGCGGTGCGGTGCCCTTCATCGGATGGGTTTCGATCATGCCTAAGGCATTGATCTCGAAGAACAGCTCGGGCGAACGCGATAAGATGATGGGATCGCCGAGCGAAATCAGTGCGCCATACTTGACCGGCTGGCGTCCTGTCAGTGCGTCGAAGGCAGCAACCGGATCGCCCGACCATTGGGCACGGACCGGAAAGGTCAGGTTGCCTTGGTAGCAGTCGCCCTTGCGGATGTGGTCGTGAAGGCGCGCGAAGCGTTTGGCGTAGTCCTGAGCGGACCAACTGGCCCTGGCGTCGAAGATGGGGCCATTGGTGGCCGGCGCATCGTTGCGCGGCACGGCCTCTTCGGCCGGAGCATTGAAGACACCCAGACAAACCAATGGCGCGCGCCGGCCTTCAGGCAGCAGCGGCACGAGTTTCGGTTCGAGCAGATAGCCCGCTTCGTAGGAGAAATAGCCGGCCAGCCATTTGCCGGCATCGCTCGCCGCCTGCGCAGCCGCCAGCGCCGGCAGAAAATCCTTGGCATCATAGGCAATGATGATGTCGGCCGGGTGGTCGAAGACCAACTGACGGCCGCTTTCATCGTTGCGGAAAATGGCAGAGGGCAGGGGCATGGGGCTCGGGTACTGCGGTCGATGACGCCAGAACCGCTCTATATGGGGGCCGGGCGGCGTGCAATCGAGGGAGCGGCGTCGCAGGGCGCAAAGACAGTGGCGAATGCAAAAACAAAGACGGCGCCCGAGAGCGCCGCCTTCTGCTTATGTTGCCGATGACAGATCAGCTGTTGTTGGCGGTCCCGGCGCTCGGGAATTGGCGTGCGAACTCCTTTTCGTCGCCGGCGGCAAGCAGCTTGGCCTGCTCGACCCACTTTTCGCGAGCGATGCGGCCGTCGAAATTCAGCGTGTCCTCGATGCGCTTGACGTCGGCCGCGGTCCAGCCGGCGATCTGCGCGTAGGTCGTGACGCCAAGGCCCTTGAGCAGTTTGTCGTTGACCGGGCCGATACCGATCAGGCGACGCAGATTGTCGGCCTTTCCAGCTGCCGGGGCGGCCTTCTTCGGGACGGCGGCGGGCTTTGAAGCCGCGGCTTTGGGCGCGGCCTTGGCGGCGGCAGGTTTGCTGGCCGCTGGTTTTGCGGCCGCGGATTTGGCCGCAGCTGGTTTGGCCGCGGCGGGTTTGGCGGGGGTCGGTTTCGCGGCCGGGGCGGACTTGGCCGTTGCCGCTGTCGATACCAGGGCGGCCGGCGCCGAACTTGAAGGCTTGGCGGATGGAGCTGATGTTTCACGCAGCCGCCGTTCGAGATCGGCGCGGGTCTTGCCGCAGGCGTCGAGTTCGCCAGTCAGGCGATCGGCGTCGGCGCGCAGTCTGTCACGCTCGCTGCGGGTGCGGTCGAGATCGCCGCGCAGGCTGTCGAGTTCGCCGCGCAGCCGGCCCCAGATAAACCAGCCAACCAACACACCTACAAGGAACGCCAGGACAATGTAAAAGAAGGTCATCGTCTCTCTCCAGTCGGATCCGTCCGCCGCCGTCCCAAGTCATGACCTTGGCAGATCGGATCATCCAATGTGGTTCGGCGGCTCAGGGAACAGCCGGTCTGTCGTCGAGTGTCGGCGTTCGGCTTTCCGCCCATTGCCAACCGTCGCTGTCGCATTCGTCAGACCGCTGCCATGGGCCGGGATACTGTCCGGCCTTAAGCCGCGCGCCCGGCTGAGCTTCAGTCGGAAAGCTATCATACGGTTTCGGGAAAGCTAACGGAATTTTCGCCGGAGAGTTATTCAAGAACAGATATTTAGAACAAGAACAGAGCTGCCGTCACATGCATTCCGGCTAAACTGTTCTGCGATTCTGCAAAGTCGAGGCCGCTGCTGAACCTGCCACTCTGCGCCATCGGTCCAATGGGTGCGCGCATTAACTGTCGAGCGCTTCCAACTCGTCGATCAGGCCGCCGATCACGCCAAGCCCGATCTGCCAGAAGGCGGGGTCGGTGGCGTCGAGGCCGAAGGGCGCGAGAAGCTCCGAGTGATGCTTGGTGCCGCCGGCGCGCAACATCTCGAAATACTTATCCTGGAAGCCATGCTCAGCGTTCTGGTAGACCGCGTAGAGCGAGTTCACCAGGCAGTCGCCAAAGGCATAGGCGTAGACGTAGAAGGGGGAGTGGACGAAGTGCGGGATGTAGGTCCAGAAGACCTCATAGCCCTCGCGCAGCTTGATCGCCGGCCCCAGGCTTTCGGCCTGCACCTCGAGCCAGAACTGGCCGAGCTTGTCGGAGGTCAGTTCGCCGTTCTTGCGCTCTGCATGCACCTTGCGTTCGAACTCGTAGAAGGCGATCTGGCGCACGACCGTGTTGATCATGTCCTCGACCTTCTGGGCGAGCATCGCCTTGCGCTGGCGCTTGTCGGTGGTCTGGTCGAGCAGCGAACGGAAGGTCAGCATCTCGCCGAACACCGAGGCCGTCTCGGCCAAAGTCAGCGGCGTCGAAGCCATCAGCGCGCCCTGGCCGCCGGCCAGCACCTGATGCACGCCGTGGCCGAGTTCATGCGCCAGCGTCATCACATCGCGCGGCTTGCCCATGTAGTTGAGCAGCACGTAAGGGTGCGCCGAAGGCACGGTCGGATGGGCGAAGGCGCCGGGCGACTTGCCGGGCCTGACCGGCGCGTCGATCCAGTTGCGGTCGAAGAAGGTGCGGGCGATCTCCGCCATGTCGGGGGAAAAGCGCTGATAGGCCGATAGCACAGTGTTCCTGGCATCATCCCAAGGAATCACCGCTTGCGGCGTTTCGGGCAAGGGCGCGTTGCGGTCCCAGTGGTTCATCACCTCCATGCCCAGCCAGCGCGCCTTCATCGCGTAGTAGCGATGAGACAGGCGCGGATAGGCCTCGCGCACGGCCGATGCCAGCGCGTCGACCACGCTGCGCTCGACACGGTTGGCGAGATGGCGTGAGTCGGCGATGTCCTCGAAGCCGCGCCAGCGGTCGGAAATCTCCTTGTCCTTGGCCAGCGTGTTGGTGATCAGCGTGAAGGTGCGCAGGCTCTTGCGGAAGGTTGTGGCCAGCGCTTCGGAAGCGCGGCGGCGGACCTCCCCATCGGCGTCCTGCAGGCGGTTCAGCGCCGGCTCAAGCGTCAGTTCCTCGCCGTCTATGTCGAAACGCAGATCGGTCATCGTCTCGTCGAACAGCCGGTTCCAGGCACCGCGCCCGGTGATCGACTTCTCATGGAACAGCTGCTCGACCCGATCCTCGAGCTGGTAGGGCTTGTCCATTCTGAGGTCGAGCACCCAGGGCCGGTAATGGGCAAAGCCGGCGTCGGCGGCGAGGGCGGATTCGAGCGCCTTGTCATCGATCAGGTTCAGTTCCAGCGCGAAGAACAGAAGATGCGCGCTGGCGTCGGTCATCTTTTCCTGGATGTCGCCATAGAGCTTTGCGCGCTGCGGATCGGCGGTGTTGCCGGCATAGATCAGGCCGGCATAGGAGACGATGCGGCCGATCAGTTCCTCCAGCGCCTCATAGGCTGTCAGCGCCTCGCCAAGCCTGCCGGCGCTTCCGCGCCCGGCCTCCGCAGCCAGTGTGCCCTTCCAGCGGTTCTCGAAGGCGACGGCGTCGGCCGCCGCCTTGGCAAGGTCACGCTTCAGTTCGGGCGCCTCCATGCCGGAATAAAGATCGGCGAGATTCCATTCCGGCAGGTCGCCAAGTTCCGCCGCGCCCTGACCGGACGCTACCGCCGCAAGCTGCCGACCGAGAATCCTGCTCATCAACAATTACCTTCTGGAATCAAGGGGAAAGGACAAGCCGGTCAAATCCTAAGGAATTCGTTCACCGGGTTTTTTGAAACCTTGTTTAGAACCCTGTGCCAAGATGATCCATGGGAATTTCCCAGGCGGGCAACTCAAATCAGTCATGACAGGTTCCATTCTTATAGTCGATGACGATCCCGTGCAGCGCCGGCTGCTCGAAGCGGCGGTGACGAAATTCGGCCACAGCGCCATCGTTGCCGATGGCGGCGAGGCCGGTCTGAGCGCGCTTGACGGACCCAATGCGAGGGATATTTCGGCAGTCATCCTCGACCTTGTCATGCCGGGCCTCGACGGCATCGGCGTGCTGAAGGCGATGCGCGAGCGCGGCATCACTGTTCCCGTCATTGTGCAGACTGCGCAGGGCGGCATAGAAACGGTGGTCTCGGCGATGCGCCACGGCGCCTTCGATTTTGTCGTCAAGCCGGCGTCTCCCGACCGGCTGCAGACCGCGGTCGGCAACGCGCTCAAGGTCGAGGCGGTCGAGGACGAGGTCAAGCGCACGTCGCGGCGTCGCGGCGGCCACCTGACCTTCAAGGACATGATCACGCACAGCCCGGCGATGGACCGGGTGATCCGCCTCGGCCAGAAGGCTGCGGCCTCCAACATCCCGATCCTGATCGAGGGCGAATCGGGCGTCGGCAAGGAATTGGTGGCGCGCGCCATCCAGGGCAGCGGCGAACGCCGCACAAAGCCGTTCGTCACCGTCAATTGCGGCGCCATCCCCGACAATCTGGTCGAATCGATCCTGTTCGGTCACGAAAAAGGTTCGTTCACCGGCGCCACCGAAAAGCACACCGGCAAGTTCGTCGAGGCGCATTCGGGCACCCTGTTCCTGGATGAGATCGGCGACCTGCCGCTCGACGTGCAGGTCAAGCTGTTGCGCGCCGTGCAGGATGGCGAGGTCGATCCGGTCGGCGGCCGTTCCACCGTCAGGGTCGACATCAGGCTGATCTCGGCCACGCACCGCAACCTTCTGCAGCAGGTCAAGGACGGCAAGTTTCGCGAGGACCTGTTCTACCGGCTCAACGTTTACCCGATCGTCGTGCCGCCGCTGCGCGACCGCCGCGACGACATCCCCTATCTGGTCAAGCATTTCATGGACAAGGTGGCGCCGGCGGGCAATCGCCTGCACGGCATCTCGGATGCCGCACTGGCCATGCTGCAGGCCTATGATTGGCCGGGAAACATCAGGCAGCTGGAAAACGCCGTGTTCAGGGCCTCGGTGCTTGCCGAAGGCGATGTGCTCACGACTGACGAATTTCCGCAGATCCGGGCGCAGGTCGACGGCACCGTCAATCTCGACGCCGATGCGTCCTTGTCGGACCCCGGCATGGCCTTGAGCACCGGATCGCAAGGCGATGGCGCGCAGACTGATGATGCCGGTACTGCAGCTGCCGAGCTCGCCCCTCCGGCCAGGTTGCTTCAGCGTTTCGGCACATTGAGGGCGCTGGACGAGCGTGGCAATGTGCGTGCGCTGGCCGATGTCGAACTCGAAATGATCAAGCTCGCCATCGACCATTACAACGGCCAGATGAGCGAGGTCGCACGGCGTCTCGGCATCGGCCGCTCGACGCTCTACCGCAAGCTCAAGGAATACGGCATCGACCCGGAAACCGGCCGCCTCGACCGCCTTGCCTCCTGAACGCCGAATTCCACAGCTTGCCAACGCAAGGCCGGGACCAGCTTGCCATGCCACATCCGGCGCTGCACAAGGGTTGGGGCGGGAATATGGCTGATGCGGACAGCGTTGTTCACGCATTAAGGCCAGCGGTAACAGATCGTGTAGCGGGAAAAGGCTGAATCTTGATCTAAACCAGCAGTTTACCAAGAAATCCTGTGTATTATTTTTGACGGGATATCGCCACGGTGTTACCGCATTTCGGCTTCAATAAGCGATGATTAACCATTAGGATCGATATTCGGATGTGAGAACCACGCATCCGTTTGGACAAATCCGGGGACAAACGGCAGCCTGCAAGGCCTTTTGATTTGAACAAAGTCGAACGACACAGAAACGGGCGGCGCGATCACATGGGCGTCTGGCCGAGATGGCTGGCAGCGTTGATCGTTGCGTTCGCTTTCCTCGCCGCAACTGCTGCCGGCGCCAGCGCTGAAACGCGCTCGCTCAAGCTCTATCACCTCCACACGCACGAAAAGGCCGAGATCGTCTACAAGCGCAATGGCCGCTACGATCCGGCAGGCCTCAGGAAGATCAACATCATCCTGCGCGACTGGCGTCGCAACGAACCGACCAAGATGGATCCGCGCCTGCTCGATCTGGTCTGGGAAGCTTACCGGCAGGCCGGCGCCACCGACTACATCCAGGTCGTTTGCGGCTATCGCTCGCCGTCGACCAATTCGATGCTGCGCAGCCGCAGCCGCGGTGTCGCCAAGGAAAGCCAGCATATGCTGGGCAAGGCGATGGACTTCTACATTCCGGGTGTGCCGCTGAAAAAGCTGCGCAACATCGGCCTGAAGATGCAGGGCGGCGGCGTCGGCTACTATCCGTCGTCGGGTTCGCCCTTCGTCCACATGGACGTCGGCAATGTGCGGCATTGGCCAGGCATCAGCCGCCAGGAACTGGTCAGCCTGTTCCCCAATGGCAAGACGCTGCATGTGCCGAGCGACGGCAGGCCGTTGCCGGGTTATGACCAAGCGCTCGCCTCCTACAAGGCGCGCAAGGGCGCCGGTTCTCCTGCCATCATGATGGCCAGCGCAGGCGGCAGCACCAAGAAATCCGGTGGCTTCCTGTCCGCGTTCTTTGGCGGTGGCGGTGAAGACGAAGCCGACGACAGCGCCGATGTCGCTACCGCCGCGCCGCCGCCGAGAAGCGTGAAGCCGGTGCTGGCTGCCACGAGCAACAACAACAGCAATCTGCCTGGCATCGCGATCGTGTCGCCGCAGAACGCCAAGCGCGCCAACATTCCGCAGCTTGCCGACGACAGCGCTGACGATTCGGAGCCGCAGGACACGCCGGAGACGATCATCGCCGCGCTGCCCGCCAAGGAAGTGCCGCTGCCCGCTTTCGCACCGCGGCCGAAGGCCGATGTCGGCGCGCAACAACCTGAGACCGTGCCGTTCGGCGTGGCCGATGCCACCACCGAACAGACGGTGGCGACGGCGCAGGCGCCGGCCAATGTGCCGTTCGGCACGGCCGATGCGAGCAATGCCGACCAGGGGGCCGATCAAGCTGCCGCTCCGGCGCAGGTCGCGGTCAACGTCCCGTTGCCGACCTGGCGTCCCGACCGCTCTTCGCCGCCGGCTGAGCTTGCGCCGCAGGACAAGGGCGTTCTGCTGGCGCTGGCCGATACGGCTGCCCACAAGCAGACCGCAACCGACGCGTTCTCGGTGCTGCCGTCGCAGCGTCCGGACGAGGTCAAGGCGGTTCTCGAACAGGCCAGCGCCGCCGATACAGCCGGTGCTACCGACGACTATCAGGTTGCGTCGCTCGAGCCTCGCTCGGCGTTCAACGATCCGTCAGGTGTCGATGCCGCATCGCCGCGCGGTGCTATTGCTGCCCGTCCCGCCGGTACCGATCCAGCCTCGGTGATCGGCGCCGGCGTCAAGACGACACGCAAGGAAGCCAGGGCTTCGGCTCGCGACCTGAAGCCAGGACCGAAGGCAGTGGTGGTGGCGGCCGAACCGCAGGCGACGCGCTGGGCGCTGAGCAGCGGCGACAACATCGCCACCGTTTCCAGCCCGACGACTGCGCCGCGCTATGCCTACAACATCGTGCATACGCCGCCGAGCGAGGTCTACACCGCAGGCTTCCAGGCGGACAACCAGATGGCCGATGCCAACCGCTTCACCGGCAATGCCGTAAAATTCCTTTCGGTCGCCCGCTTCCAGACGAAGTAAGGGCGTGACCGGGGCGTTATCGACTCGAAGCCGCGCTGGGCAACCCGTGCGGCTTTTGTTTTTAGCGAGATCTCGAGCACTGGCTTCCATCGCCACAGAATGCTAACCACCAAGCTGCATTCCCGCTTCGTCTAATGGTAGGACAGCGCCCTTTGAAGGCGTGAATCGAGGTTCGAGCCCTTGAGCGGGAACCAAAATCTCAACGCGTAGCAAACCCGGTCGGCGCAGCTGGCGGGTTTTTGTGCCGAGTGCAATTCCGGGAACACTGTGATTTTCCCGGGAAAGCGCGGAGCGCTTCCCTTGGGATTGCGCAAAGATAAAGTAGCGGAGGTTATTTTCCGAGCTTGCTCGCGCTCTGTGCGAGCGCCTCGATCTCATCCCACTTGCCGGCCTTGACCAACTCGTCCGGCGCCACCCACGAGCCGCCGACGCAGATAACGTTGGACAGGCTGAGATAGTCGGCGGCGTTCTTGGCCGAGATGCCGCCGGTCGGGCAGAATTTCACGTCGGCCAGCGGCGAGGCAAAGGCCTTCAGCGAGGCGATGCCGCCGGATTGTTCGGCCGGGAAGAATTTCAGGAACCGCAGGCCGGCCTCGCGGGCAGCCATGATCTCGCCGGGCGTGATGGCGCCGGGCAGCAAGGGAACGTCGCTGTCCTTGGCCGCCGCCAGCAACTCGCGCGTGATGCCGGGGCTGACGATGAACTTCGAGCCAGCCGCCGCTGCCTGGTCGAACTGCTTGGCATCGAGAATTGTGCCGGCGCCGACAATGGCGCCCTCGACCTCACCGGCCACGCGGCGGATCGCTTCCAGCGCATCGGCGGTTCTCAACGTGATCTCGATCGCCGGCAGGCCGCCGGCGGCCAGCGCCCGGGCGAGCGGGACGGCGTCCGCGACATTGGCGATCTTCAGCACCGGAATGACCGGCTGGCCATTGAGCAGCGACAGGAGCTTTTCGGTCTTGCTGGGCATTGGCTTTTCTCTCCCTGGGTGATTTCAACCGATTAGCAGAAGGCCGATTCCGAGTCCACGAAACCCGGCCTGCCGCGATGTCACATGTCGGCCAACGAGCCTGCGGGCGAATACCGACGAAGTGTCTTTAGCTCTGCCTTGAATCCGCTTTGACCACGGTCTAGTGGCTTGGCGATGACCAACCATGAACCCGTGCGCGTCGCCGCGCTCTACAAATTTGCGAGGCTGGGCGACTTCGACGCGCTGCGGGTCTTGCGCACGCCGCTTGCCGCCTTCTGCTGCGGGCGCGGCATCAAGGGCACGCTGCTTCTGGCGCAGGAGGGCATTAACGGCACGGTCGCCGGCAGCGAAGCCGACATAGCCGACCTGATCGCTTATCTCGAGGCCATCGAGGGTCTTGCCGATCTCGAGGTCAAATACAGCACTGCCGCCGAAATGCCGTTCCATCGCATGAAGGTGCGGCTGAAGCGCGAGATCGTCACCATGGGCGTCGAAGACCTCGACCCGGCGACGGGTGCGGGGACCTATGTCGCGCCGGCCGACTGGAACGCGCTGATCTCGGACCCCGGCACCATCGTCATCGACACACGCAACGCGTACGAAGTGTCGATCGGGACGTTCGAGGGCGCGGTGGACCCGCGCACGTCGAGCTTTCGCGAATTCCCGGCCTGGGTGGAAAAACACCGCGACCAACTCGACGGCCGCAAGGTTGCGATGTTCTGCACCGGCGGCATCCGCTGCGAAAAGGCGACGGCCTATGTGAAGTCGCTCGGCTTCGAGGATGTGTTCCATCTCAAGGGCGGCATCCTCAGATATCTTGAAGAGGTGCCGGCCGAAGACAGCCTGTGGCAGGGCGAGTGTTTCGTCTTCGACGAGCGGGTCTCGGTGTCGCATGGGTTGACCAAAGGCGAGGCCGAACTCTGCCGCGCCTGCCGGCATCCGCTGACGCCGGAGAACCGGCTGTCGCCGCATTTTTCCACCGGCGTGTCATGCCCGCATTGCTACGAGGCACGCTCGGATGAGGATCGCACCCGCTATGCCGAGCGCCAGCGCCAGGTCGAACTTGCGCAGGCGCAGGGCAGGGGACATATCGGCAGTTAAGTGCCGCCGACGCCCTGACTGGATCACCACACGACAGAATAGCGGTCGATCACCCACAGCCATGTGCCGTCGGCCTGCCGGCGCGCGACCTCTGAGGTTATCGAGCCGTCGGCAAGCCTGGTCGACGTCAACGCGAGGTCGCCGTTAATGGCCGCCGGGCGCTGCTCGCCGCGCTGGAATTTTCGCCAGCTCGCGGCAAAGGCTTCGAACAAAGCGCGGATCGCCTCATGGCCACGCGTCAATTCGGCTGCTCCGGTGTCGATGACGGCATCGGGTTCGAACAGCGCTACCATGCCCTCAATGTCTCCCGCCCATTGCCGATCAATTAGCAGGCGCTCCAGATCCTGGGGATCTCGTGCTTGGTCGCGGTCTGGCTGATCGGTCACGGCAAAACTCCTCCCTCGCCGACGTTGCGGCGACACTAACCGAAGCCGAGGCGGGTTTCGACACATCGAATTTGATTTGCGGCATTGCCGGCGCCGATAGCAAAGCGCCGGTCCGTCATTGTAATGTCAACAATCGGGACCTACGTCTGCAACGTCCAAAACCTGCCCGTCCACGTTGGCGCGGGCCCTTTTCTGGAGGCACCATGTTCGACCCCAAGAAGCTTCTCGACGATCTGCTCGGCTCGCAAGTTCCCGGCACAACCGGCACCGTTCGCGACAAGGCCGGGCAGGCTGTGCAGATGGCCAAGGACAATCCGCTGGCCGCCGGTGCGCTGGCCGCGGTGCTGCTTGGAACCGGCACGGGACGGCAGGTCACCGGCACGGCCGTGAAGCTCGGCGGACTGGCTGCGATCGGCGGTCTCGCCTACAAGGCCTACCAGAATTACAAGGCCGGCAATGCACCCGAGCAGGCGCCGGCGGCCGGCCAGCCGGAATTGCTGCCGCCGCCCGCCGACACCGGCTTTCATCCTTCACAGGCGCCACAGGGGGAGGACGAGTTCACGCTGACCCTGGTGCGGGCGATGATCTCGGCGGCCAAGGCCGATGGCCATGTCGATGACGCGGAACGCCAAAAGATCGCCGGCAAGCTCAGTCTGGCCGGCATCGGCACGGAAGCGGAAAAGTTTCTGATGGCCGAGCTGGACAGCCCGCTCGACCTCGATACGCTGGTCGCAGGCGCCAAGACCGATGAGCAGAGGCTCGAGCTCTACACGGCGTCCCGACTGACGATCGACCCCGATACGCGCGCCGAACGCGGCTATCTCGACCTGCTCGCCGGCCGGCTCGGCCTGCCGGATGCGCTCGTCGATCATGTCGAGGCGACGGTGTCGGCGGCCAAGGTGCCGGTTCCGTCAGGCACGGCGCCGAACCCGCGCTGGTAGACAACGCAGCCGCGGCGGGAAAAGCGTTAACGTCTCGTTTACCGAGGAAGCGCATGATTTTAGTTAGTCGGATCGGCTTTTCCTCCTCCCAAGCCCGGTTCAGATCAGGGGGCGGTCGCCAATGACCGCCCTTTTTGTCGGACCGATCACATAAAGCGCGTGGCGCTTCATGTTTTTGTCCGGATGCATGTCGTTCTCTCAGAACCGGGGCCACTTTTGAGCGACATGCATTAGTGTCCGGCTTGCCATGATCGCCCTCATTTGCGATGGGTCGGTGCATTCGGATGCACCCCGATCTGTGCCGGGATGCGCGGCGCGCAGGAGCAAAATCCATGACAGCCCTCACAGAGAAAACCGCCATCGTCACCGGCGCCGGCACCGGCATCGGCAAGAGCGTCGCCACGGCGCTGCTCAAGGCGGGCTGGAACACGGTGTTTTGCGGCCGCCGCAAAGCGGTGCTCGACGCCGCCATTACCGAAGCCGGGAAAGCGGACGCCAAGGCGCTGGCAGTTGCCTGCGACATCAGCAAGGCCGGCGAAGTCGATGACCTGTTCGAGACGGTGGCCGCAGCCTTCGGCCGCGTCGACCTGCTCTTCAACAATGCCGGCATGAGCTACAAGTCGACGCCGATCGACGAGATCCCGGTCGAGGTCTGGAACGATATTGTCGGCGTCAATCTCACCGGATCGTTCCTATGCGCCCGCGCCGCCTTCGGCGTCATGCGCAAGCAAAAGCCAATGGGCGGCCGCATCATCAACAATGGCTCTGTGTCGGCCTATGCGCCACGGCCGGGCTCGGTGCCCTACACCGCGACCAAGCACGCCATATCGGGGCTGACCAAGACGCTGGCGCTCGACGGCCGGCCCTATGACATCGCCTGCGGCCAGATCGACATAGGCAACGCGCTGACCGATATGGCGCACGCAATGACGGTCGGCGTGCCGCAGGCCAATGGCACCATCGCCGCCGAAGCGGTGATGGACGTCCAGCGCGTCGCCGACGCCGTCGTCCACATGGCCAGCCTGCCGCTCGATGCCAATGTGCTGTTCATGACGGTGATGGCGACCAAGATGCCGTTCGTGGGGCGTGGGTGAAGAGCCGAAGGCCTACCTCTTCAAAAACGACTCGATCCGCTCCAGCGCGCGCAAGATGTTCTCTTCGGAATTGGCGTAGGAGAGCCTGATGTAGCCTTCGCCGAGAATGCCGAAATCGGGGCCGCCGATCAGCGCCACGCCGGCCTCCTCGAGCAGTGCCGAGGCGAGCTTCTTGGCCTTCCAGCCGGTCTTCGAAACATTCGGGAAGGCATAGAATGCGCCCTTGGGCGTGATGCAGGAGACGCCGGGCAGCGCGTTCAGCCCCTCGACCACGATCTTCCTGCGGTTGTCGAAGGCGCGCATCATCTTGTCGACATCGTCCTGCGGGCCGTCGATGGCGGCGATGCCGGCGAACTGGCTCGGCGCGTTGACGCAGGACCAGCAATTGACCGCCAGCTTGCGCACCTTGTCGTAGAGATGCGCGCCCTTGTCGCCATTCGGCCAGATCGACCAGCCCATGCGCCAGCCGGTCATCGCCCATGTCTTCGACCAGCCGTTGAGCACGATCAGCCGGTCGCGAATTTCCGGAAAATTGAGCAGCGAAAAATGCGTCTCGCCGTCATAGGTCATGACGTCGTAGATTTCGTCGGAGAGGATAGCGACCTGCGGATGCGCTTGCAGCCCCTCTACCAGCTTCTCGATCTCGGCGCGCGGCGTGACGCCGCCGGTCGGGTTGGCCGGTGAGTTGAGGATTAGCAGCCTCGTCTTCGAGGTGATCAGCCCCAGCGTCTCCTCGGCCGAGAAGGCAAAGCCGTTCTCTTCGCGGATCGGCACCGGAATGGGCGCGGCGCCGGTGAACTCGATCATCGAGCGATAGATGGGAAAGCCAGGGTCGGGATAGAGGATCTCGGCGCCGGGTTCGCCGAACATCAGGATCGCCGCGAACATGGTCGGCTTGCCGCCGGGCAGGATCATCACATTTTCCGGCGAGACCTCGACGCCGGTGGTGGCCAGCGTGCGCCGCACCACCGCTTCGCGCGTCGCCAGCAGGCCGTTGGCCGGGGTGTAGCCATGGTGACCGTCGCGCAGCGCCTTGATCGCTGCGTCGACAATGTGCTGCGGCGTTTTGAAGTCGGGCTGGCCGATGCCGAGATTGACGATATCGCGGCCCTGTTGAGCCAGTGCGGTCGCCCGCGCCAGCACGGCAAAGGCGTTTTCCTCGCCGAGGCGGTCGAAGGCCGAAATCGTGTGGAGCATTTTTCCCGTCCGTGTGGTTCTTGCTGTTAGGTCGCGTTTTTGTGAGCGTCTGCTCACAAAAGTCAAACGGATTGGAGTTTTGCGTGTCGGAAAATCTCAAAGATTGGCAAGCGCGTCCGCGGCCCGAGCGCAAGCCCATTGACGGCCGCTATGTCCGGCTCGAACCGCTGAGCGCCGAAAAGCATGGCGACGGCCTTTACGAGGCGTCGTCGGTGCCTGACATTGACGGCCGCTTTGCTTGGCTGCCCGACTACCCACCGCAAACCCGCGCCGATTTCCAGCCATGGCTGGACAAGGTCGAGGCGAGCGAGGATCCGCTGTTCTTCACCGTCATCGACAAGGCCAGCGGCAAGGCCGCCGGGCGACAGACGCTGATGCGCATCGATCCCACCTATGGCGTCATCGAGATCGGCAACATCTATTGGGGGCCGCTGATCTCGCGCAAGCCGGCAGCGACCGAGGCGCAGTTCCTGTTCATGAAGTATATTTTCGACGGGCTCGGCTATCGCCGCTACGAGTGGAAATGCAACAACCGCAACGAGCCGTCAAAGCGCGCGGCGGAACGGTTCGGCTTCAAGTTCGAGGGCATTTTCCGCCAGCATCTTGTGGTCAAGGGTGAAAACCGCGATACCGCATGGTACTCGATCATCGACAAGGAATGGCCGGCGCTGCGCAAAGCCTATGAGGCATGGCTCGATCCTGCCAATTTCGATGGCGAAGGCCGGCAGAAGCGGCGGCTCGAGGATTTCCGCGCCGAGTTCGGCGCGTAGCAGGAGTTTCGGCGATGGCGCACAGCCATGATCATGGTTCGCATGCCGGCCACAGCCACGGCGCCGGTCACGTGCATGGCTCGACCGACAAGAAACGTGTGCTGATCGCAGCCTGCCTGACCGCCGGCTTCATGGTCGCCGAAGTGCTTGGCGGCCTTTTGACGGGATCGCTGGCGCTGCTGGCGGATGCCGGCCACATGCTCGCCGATTCGATCGCGCTCGGCCTTGCCTGGTATGCCTTCCATCTTGGCGGACGGCCGGCGACCGTGCGCCTCACCTATGGCTTCGGCCGGGTCAAGACGCTGGTCGCCTACACCAACGGCATCGCCATCTTCGCCATTGCGCTGTGGATCGTCTACGAAGCCTGGGGCCGGCTGATGACGCCGGCGCCGGTGCTGGGCGGGCCGATGCTGGTGGTGGCGATCATAGGGCTCCTGGTCAACATCGCCTCGTTCTTCGTGCTGCATGGCGGCGACCGCGACAGTCTCAACATGCGCGGCGCCATCCTGCATGTGCTGGGCGACCTGCTCGGCTCGGCGGCGGCGATCGTGGCGGCGCTGGTCATTCTGGCGACCGGCTGGACGCCGATCGACCCGATTCTGTCGGTGCTGGTCTCCGTGCTGATCTTGTCCACCGCGTGGTCGCTGATGCGCGAAGCCGCTCATGTGCTTCTCGAAGGCGTGCCGGCAAGCCTCGACCGCGACCTCATCGCCAAGGACATTGCCGGCACCGTCAAAGGCGTGCGCGAAGTGCATCACATGCATGTCTGGTCGCTGGACGGGTCCAGCAACATGGCGACGCTGCACGCCTGCCTCAATGATGGCGTCGATGCGCACCAGGCGGTCAGCGCCATCAAGAAGCGGCTCGCCGCCGAACACGGCATCAGCCACGCCACCGTCGAGCCGGAATTCGGCCAGTGCGCTGACAGCTATGACGAGCACGATCATGACCACGACCATGGTGCGCCACCGCATCACGGCCATTACCACTGACAGGGAATTTCATGGTATTGGCATCCGAGTTGACGAGTTCCCGCTGTAACGGGACGGCATGATGGATCGCGACAACAGAAACGCGCTGATTGCCGCAGCCTGGATCATGCTGCTGTTCGGCATCGCGGCGTTCTATCTGCCGACGGTGATGCTGGCTGTCGGCAATATCTCGACCGTACTTGCCGGCATCGTCGGCATCGCCTTCGTGCTGGCATTCTTTCTGGTGTTCTGGTTGCGGGGTCGCAGCCAGAACAAGGGCAAATAAGAGGCTTTGAAATGCGCATCCTGATTACTGGCGCCGCCGGCATGGTCGGCCGCAAACTTGTCGACCGGCTGGCCAAGGACGGCACGCTCAACGGCCGCAAGATCACCGGGCTCGACCTGCACGACATCGTGCCGCCGCAGGCGCCGGCGATGGATGGCATCAGCATCGCCACGCATACCGGCGACCTTGCCGACGCCGGTGCTGCCGAGAGCCTGGTCGCCTCACGCCCCGACGTCATGTTCCATCTCGCCGGCATCGTGTCGGGTGAGGCGGAAGCCAATTTCGATCTCGGCTACCGCGTCAATCTCGACGGCACACGGGCGCTGTTCGACGCCGTGCGGCTGGCGGGCTTTGCGCCGCGCCTCGTCTTCACCTCGTCTATCGCCGTGTTCGGCGCGCCGTTCCCGGATGTGATCCCGGACGATTTTCATCCTACGCCGCTAACCTCCTACGGCACGCAGAAGCAGATGAGCGAAGCGCTGCTGGCCGACTATTCCAGGCGCGGCTTCTTCGACGGCATCGGCATAAGGCTGCCGACCATTTGCGTGCGGCCCGGCAAGCCGAACAAGGCGGCGTCAGGGTTCTTCTCCGGCATCATCCGCGAGCCGCTGAGCGGCCATGAGGCGATCCTGCCAGTGCCGCGCTCGGTGCTGCACACCCATGCCAGCCCGCGCTCGGCGGTGAACTTCCTGATCCATGCCGCCGGGATCGACAGTGCCGCCGTCGGGCCACGCCGCAACCTCACCATGCCGGGCGTTGCCGTCACCGTCGGCGAGCAGATCGAGGCGCTGGAACGCATTGCGGGCACCAAGGTCGTGAAGCTGATCCGCGAACAGCCGGATGAGACCATCTGGGCGATCGTCAAGGGTTGGCCGACGCGCTTCGAGTCGCGCCGTGCAAGGGACTTCGGCTTCAGCGCCGAAAACAGTTTCGATGAAATCATCCGCGCTCATATCGAGGATGAACTGGGCGGAATGATCGCGGGTCAGGCCTGACCCGCCGAGGTCATACAGTTCCGGACAGGCACGCCGACAACAGCAACAGCCCGAACAGGAAGACGAACGCGGCGCCGCCGATTTCGACGACTGTGTGGATACGGTTGCCCATGCGGCCATCGCCGGCGAAATAGACCGCCCAGTTCTTGGCTGTCACCGCGATCGTCGCCAACGCCGAGACTGTGATGGCGGTGCCGATAGACATCGCCAGCACCGACAGCAGGCCGCCGAGCCACAGGCCGTTGAGCAGCGCGAAGCTGAGCACAATCAGCGCGCCGGAGCAGGGGCGGATGCCGACGGCGGCTACAGCCGACCAGGCCGTGCGCCAGTCGAAGCGATCGCCCGACAGCAGCGCCGGATCAGGCGCATGCGAATGGCCGCACGTGTCGCAGACCTCGCCGGCCGGTTGATCGTGAGCGGCGTGATTGTGATGAGCGTGGTCGTGATGGGAATGATCGTGTGTGTCGTGGTCGTGCGCAGCGTGATCGTGATGATCATGCGAATGGTCGTGATGCACATGCAAGGCATGCGAATGCGCATGCGCCGCGTGGCTGTGAGCGGCATGCGAATGGCCGCCATGGGAATGACCGGCGTGGGCTGCCGACAGGCTGTAGGCGGGCGCCTTGCCGAACCAGCGCAGGACCGTAGGCCCGAGCTTGCGCCACAGCAGCCAGGCGCCGAACAAAGTGACGAATACATAGCTCATGATCTCCATGAACCAGGCTGCGTCGGTCATCGAGATGGCGGTGCCGCGCAGGACGAAATAGGCAAGCAGCATCACCAGGATCGCGGTCAGGCCCTGCAGCAGCGCTGAGACGAAGGACAGCAGGATACCGCGCCTGAGCGCCACTTCATTGGCCACCATGTAGGACGAGATCACCGCCTTGCCGTGGCCGGGGCCGGCGGCGTGGAAAATGCCGTAGGCGAAGGACAGGCCGATCAGCAGCCACATCTTGCTGCCGTCCTCGCGCATTGCTTTCATCGCCGTGGCCAATGCGCGGTAGAATTCCTGCTGGCGCAGATTGATCCACATCAGGATGTGGGCGAACGGGCCGGTGGTGGGCGCCATGCCGTCATTGACACCGATGCCGAGTGAACTCTGGGCATGGGCCTGCCCGAGAAAGTGCGTCATCAGCAGGGCAGCGGCCACGAGGCCGAATGCCAAACGCAGGGACGTTTTCATCACCGGATCTATCCTTCTGGCGGGCAATTCAGTTCGAGCTTGGTGGCGAAGATCTTGCTCATGTCGGTGCCTGTCGGGTCGTTGAAGAACGCGTCCGTCAGGGTCTTCTGGTTTTCCTTGATCGCCTCGTCCGGGTCGGGCCGGATGACGCTCTTGGTGCAGTTCGAGGGCAGGCCTTCCACCGTGATGTTGCTATCCTCGGTGAAGTCGATCGCTGTGTAGAAGGTTGGATCGTAGACGCCGAAATCGATCTTGCCGGCGAGCTTGATCGGCACCTTGGGTTCGGATTCGAACAGGATGATCAACTGGTCGTTGTCGAAATTGGCCATCAGATGCGGTGGCGGCGTCATAGGCACGTCCTTGCCGTCGACGGTGACGAGCTGGAAATAGTTGAATTCGGCCAGCGAGGCATGAACGGTGTCGGCGACATCCTTCAGCTCCTTGTCGTCAAGCTTCAGGTCGGAGTTCTTGTCGAACTCCATCATCACCGTACTCGAAAACAGATCATCGAAACGCCAGAGGTGACGCAGCGCTTTCACACTTTGGTGATCCGGCGAGAGGATCACGTCGAGGCGGGCCTCGGCGAAGACATGAGGATGCGCGCCAGCCGCTCCGACGGAGGCAAAAGTCGTCGCCAGGGCCGAAGCCAGCATGATTGCGTGCCGTTTCAGATGCATTCTCGGTCGCTGTTCCATCGGCCTCGGAGAGATTTCGAGAGGTTACCAGAAACGGGGCGAAATTGGGACCGCGGCACGGCAGGACCGGCTCAAGCGCTCTCGCGGTTCTTGAACCATTGCACCAGGAAATCGACGAAGACACGGACCTTGGCCGGCAGATAGCGGCGGTGCGGGTAGACGGCGAAAATGCCGCTGCCCGACTGGATGCGGTCGTCGAGCAAGGACACCAGCAGCCCGGATGCGAGGTCGGGTGCGGCGATGAAATCCGGCAGGATGGTGAAGCCCAGACCGGACACGGCGGCGGCTCGCGCGGCCATCGGGCTGTTGACCTCGATCGGACCCGATACGTTGACACTGACAGACTCCTCGCCATCGCCCCTGAAGCGCCAGTTGGCGAGCGAGCGGCCATTGGTGTCGACGATGCAGGGCAAGTTGGCGAGATCCTGCGGGCGCGTCGGCTTGCCGTGCTTGGCGATCAGCTCCGGCGAGGCGCAAAGCTTGATCGAAAACGGCCCCAGGCGGCGGGCGATCAGCGATGAGTTCTCCAGCCGCGAGATGCGCACGGCAAGATCGAAACCTTCCTCGACCAGATCGACAAAGCGGTCGTCGAGATGGATGTCGAGCACGATGTCGGGATGCTGTTTGGCGAAGTCGATGAGCGACTGGCCTATCGGCGCGTCGGCGAAGGTGCGCGCCGCGGAGAGCTTGATCCTGCCGCGCACGTCGCCGGAGGATTCGCGCACGGCGTCGGCTAGGCTGTCGACCTCGCGCACGATTTCCGAAGCGCGGCTGTAATAGGTATGGCCGGCCTCAGTCAACGAGAACTGCCGCGTGGTGCGGTTGAGCAGCAGCGCGCCGAGTTCGTCCTCGAGTTCGCGCACATATTTCGACAGCAGCGCCTTGGAGCGACCGATCTTGCGCGCGGCCGCCGAAAAGCCTTCGGCCTCGACGACGTCGATGAAGGCGCGCATGCGGGTCAGTGTATCCATCATCAGGCCTTTCGTGCCGCATCGAGAATTCGCCGGCCGAGCCGTATCAGGGCAATGTCGCTGCCGGGAGGGCCGAGCAGCGAGAGGCCGAAAGGGGCACCGTCAACCGAGCCCAGCGGCAGGGTGATTTGCGGAAAGCCTGACAGACCCGAAAGGCACAAAAGATGCAAGGCCCTTTCGCGGTAGGCCTGGAGCTGCTGCGGCTCGCTTTTGACCAGAGGTGCGGGGCCTGGAACGGTGGGCAGGACAAGAAACCCGTCCTGGCCGAGCAGCGCGGCTAGCTCGGAGCGGAACGTCAGGCGGCGCACCGCCTCGGCCCGCGCGGTCTTTTCGTCGATCGTGCGGCCAAAACCAAAGCGCTCCTCGACGCCCGGCCCGAGATCGCGCTCGCCAGAAATGATCCAGGCGCCATGCTGCTGCCAGGCCTCGGCGGCCTGGAGGCGGCGAAAGCACCAGTAGAGCTCGTCGGGGAAGGAGGCGAAGCTGTACTCTACCGGCGCCGGCTCACCGACAAGACTGGCGGCCAGCGCTCTCATCCTGGCATATTCGGCTGCCTCGGCGGGGCCGGCCACGAAAGCGTCCAGCCAGCGGATCGAAAGCGGCCGGGTGAGCGGATACGGATGCGGGTCGCGGCCGAGCAGCAATTTGCCGATCGTCTCATAGGTTTCGATGTCGTCGGCGAACCATCCGAACGTATCGAAGCTCGGCGCCAGCTTCATCGTGCCTTCGAGCGAGATGCGGCCATGCGTGGTGCGCAGCCCGATCAACCCGCAAAAGCTCGCCGGGGCGCGGATCGAGCCGCCGGTGTCCGAGCCGGTAGCGATATCGGCAAGCTTGCCGGCCACCGCCGCCGCCGATCCGGAGGACGAGCCGCCGGTGACGCGATCGGGAGCGGCCGGGTTCACCGGAAACGGAAAATGCGCGTTCTGGCCCATCAGCGAGAAAGCGAACTCGTCGGTCTGCGTCTTGCCGATGAAACGCGCGCCGGCGTCGAGAATCATCTGCACGGCCGGTGCCGTGCTGGACGCGGCGTGGGACTCGGCGAACTTCACCGGATTGCCGCAACCGGTGCGGTAGCCGGCGACGTCGTAAATGTCCTTCACAGCCAGGCGCAGCCCGGCCAGTGGCCCCAGTTCCGCATTGGCCACCGGCATTCGACGCAGGTCGAGAAAGGCGTTGAGCGGGCCGTGCGTGCCTGGCATCGTTCGATATCCGTATACAGTAGGCCCAGCATTGTTCGATGCCGGAATTTTTACAACCTGGAGTACGATTTTTATTGATTGTGAAATCTTTCGATCTTATATCGCGCTTGCCCAAAGTCGCACGTGCCTGTGGGTGTCCGCCGATCCTCGAATGGTGAGGGAAATCGGTAAGGTAACTGGAGCTAACCCCTCCAGTCGGTCTAGCGGCCAACCGCCAGCCCGAGGACACCTTGAAGCAACGACGGTGCGGGCCTTTCTGGTGTTCTGCCGGTCGTCCAAAGACCGGGGTTACTGAAGAGGCACACCTTCATTGCCGGCAGTGCGGACGGGTCTCCCATCCAAGCCAAGGCAGACAAAGCGAACCGAGGCCGGGCAAGGCCAAGGTTCACCGCCGCGAGACGGCGTTTCATGGTTCCGGGGTCTCCACCGGCTGGTTCCATGGATTTCCGTCCCGCCTTTGTTTGACCGCGTGTTCGCGAGGCCGAAAGCCCGCGTCCCGCAGCCTTATTGCGCGCCGCAAGGCGTTAATGGAGAGACCCCGATGGCCACCCAGCGCATCCTCGACTTCCTCGCCACCCGACGTCCGTCCGGCCCCTGCCTCGTCGTCGACCTCGATGTCGTGCGCGACAATTTCCGTGCCTTCGAGAAGGCGCTGCCCGATTCCAGAATCTACTATGCGGTGAAAGCAAACCCTGCGCCGGAGATCCTGCGCCTGCTTGCTGCGATGGGCTCGTCCTTCGACACCGCTTCCGTTGCCGAGGTCGAGATGGCGATGGATGCCGGTGCGCCGGCGGACCGCATCTCCTTCGGCAACACCATCAAGAAGGAGCGTGATATTGCACGCGCCTACCAGCTCGGCATCCGGTTGTTCGCCGTCGACTGCGTCGAGGAAGTCGACAAGATCGCCCGCGTCGCTCCCGGCGCCCGCGTGTTCTGCCGCGTGCTGACCGACGGCGAAGGCGCCGAGTGGCCGCTGTCGCGCAAGTTCGGCTGCGTGCCGGCGATGGCCGTCGACGTGCTGCGCCATGCCAGGACGCTCGGCCTCGACGCCTATGGCGTGTCGTTCCATGTCGGCTCGCAGCAGACCGACCTGACGGCGTGGGACCGTGCGCTGGCCGACGCCAAGAAGGTGTTCGCCACGCTCGCCGACGAAGGCATCGTCCTCAAGATGGTCAATATGGGCGGCGGTTTCCCGACGCGCTATCTGCGTGACGTGCCGGCGGCCCAGGCCTATGGCCAGGCCATCTTCTCGGCGCTGCGCAAGCATTTCGGCAATGCGATCCCTGAGACCATCATCGAGCCGGGTCGCGGCATGGTCGGCAATGCCGGCGTCATCAAGTCGGAAGTCGTGCTGATCTCGAAGAAGGCTGAAAACGACAATGTGCGCTGGGTGTTCCTCGACATCGGCAAGTTCGGCGGTCTGGCCGAGACGATGGACGAGGCGATCCGCTATCCGATCGTCACCCGCCATGACGGTTCGGAGACCGCACCTTGCGTGCTCGCCGGCCCGACCTGCGATTCGGCCGACGTGATGTACGAGAAGACGCCGTATCCGCTGCCTCTGTCGCTGACCATCGGCGACGATGTGCTGATCGAAGGCACCGGCGCCTACACGACCACCTACTCGGCGGTCGCCTTCAACGGCTTCGAGCCTCTCCGATCCTACGTGATCTGACGGCTTCGGCCTTCAGATCACCTCAGGCGGACGTTTGCGTCCGCTCGGGTTCGCCTGTGGAACAAGCTCCGCTCGTGAAGGATCGCGGAAATGGACATTGTAAATTACATTGATGGTGCCGTGGGAATCTCCCCCCTTGAGGGGGAGATGGCAGGCAGGCCAGAGGGGGTCGTCTCGCGTGAAGCGCCGGCATCCCTGGTCCACGACGCGGTGTCGCGTCAGGTCGTGCCGACCTCCTCTGTCGCCTTCGGCGACATCTCCCCCTCGAGGGGGGAGAGTGCCCGCGCCATTGTTGTCGTCGCCGAAACTGCGGCAGACATTGCATCGCGTGAAGCGTTGCTCGATCGCGCCATGGGGCCGATGCGGCGCAAGAAATCGTCGGAGAAGCTGCGGCGTGGCCGCCGGCCTTCCGAAGGCCTCGCCTTCGTGGCGCGTGATGCGGCGGGCGCGGTGATCGGCACTGTGCGGCTTTGGGATGTAAGGCTGGGCGAGGGCGGCCCGGCGGCGCTCCTGCTAGGGCCGCTCGCCGTCGATCCGGCGCTGAAGAACGCCGGCATCGGCTCGGCGCTGATGCGCCATGCTTTGGCCGAGGCCGCGCGTCTCGGCCATGCCGCGGTGCTGCTGGTCGGCGATGCGCCTTACTATGGCCGCTTCGGCTTCTCGGCGGAGAAGACCGGCGCGCTCGCCATGCCTGGTCCGTACGAGCGGCACCGCCTGCTGGCGCTGGAACTGATCGATGGTGCGCTCGACGGCGCGCGTCGCACGCTGAGGGCTGCAGGTCGCAAGCTCAAGGCACAGAGGCTGTCGCTGGCCGCCTGATTGTCCAAAAACAAACGCCGCCGGTCCTTTGCATTTCAGCGAGGGCGGCGTTTTGTTTTTGCGAAGGGCTCAGCCGATCAGTTGGCTGAGCGCCATGGCGACCGACATATCGCCTTCGACCTTTATCTTGCCGGACATGAACGCCATGGTCGGGTTGAGGTCGCCGGCGATCAGCGAATCCAGATCGTCGAGCGACAGCTTTATGGTGCAGTCGGTCGGCGCGTCGGTGGTCGAGACGGTTGCGCCGTCGATGACGATGACGCCGTCACTGCCGGTATCGAACTTCACGGAATGTTCGAACCCGGCGCTCGCCACGCGCGACCTCATCTTCTCGGCAATGTCCTGAACGCTCATGACTGTTCTCCTGGTCTCGTTGCGTTTTGCCGCGCTTCAGTGACCGGCCTCCGCCGAAGTCGCTGTCTCGCGCGTGCCGCGATCCTGGTCGCTTGGCGCATATAGCTTCGAGTTGACGTAAACGTCAACGCGCGATGCGTCATCTCGTTTCAGTCGGAAGGAATGCGGCAGAGAACATTCACCCTGCGATGAAGGTTAGTGTTCAGCAGCGGGCTTCGCCGCCTCGGCCTGGGCCGATTCCGCCGGGGCCGGTTCGGTCCGCGTGGCCGGATCCTTGCGGCGGCGCATGGCGTTGTCGCGGATTTCATCCTTGGTCAGGAAGTTGACCTGGTCGATCAGCACTTCATGCACCAGGTCGGCGCCGACGCGGGCGTTGACGGTGTCGCGTATGGCCTTGCGGAAGGCATCGAGATCGATGGTTTCCTTCTTGGTGAAGTCGATCTGAGGATTGGAGTAGAGATAGGAATAGACCTGATCGGTCATCAGCGCTTCGGCCGGGATCGACATCTTCTTTATCTCGGCCGGCTCGACCGTGTAGACGAGCTTGGTGAGGAAATAGCCGTCGATCTTGGAATCGCGGATCAGCGGCACCGAGATGATGTCGGTCTTGACGTAGTCGAGGCCACCCAGCATCGGTTTCGGCGTCTCGCCGACGCCGCGCTCACCGGCCGCCTGGAACGAATAGAACACCGCGCCAAGCGTGGCGGCGCAGATCCAGATCGCGGCAGCGATGAATTTGATCACCGGTTGTTCCCGCCTGTTGCCGAGATCATCAGCTCGCCCAACCGAATTCGCCGGCCGAATAGGTGCCGTCGGCTTCGGCGCGCTGAATGGCGTTCTTCAACAGCGTGGCGACTTCGTTGACCGCGTTGAGGTGGGCGAGGATTGCAGCCTCGTTTTTCGCGAGCTTCTGGCGCAGCCGCGCCAGACTGTCGCGATGCTGTTCCAGGAATTCGATCTCGTTGGCGCCCTTCATGGCGCGGGTCAGCTCATAGAGGTAGCGGCTCTTGCGGGCGTTGGAGGCCTTGAGGTCATAGCTGGTGTCGTTCTTCAAACCGGCCGTCTCTTCCTCGACCGCTTCCTCGATGCGGCCGATGATGGCGGCAAGGTTGCCCGGCCGTGCAAACGGGATCGGCGCTTCGGACGTACGCGCCGGCAGGTTGGAAGAGTATTTTGAAAAATCGGCCATTGAAAATCCTGGTCTAGATCTTGATTTCGGTTTTGATGGTCGTCTCGTCGCCGGTCATCGACCGTGCGGCCTTGCGCTGCAATTCCTCGACCAGCGAGGTGGACAGCCGGGTCTGCTGGTCGATCTCGGTCTTGTGCGGCCCGGTTGACACCGGGCCGATCGGCACGGTGCGCTTGCCGTCCTTGTAGTGGTCGGCGAGCAGCGATTTGGCGATGCCGATCCCTCCGCGCTCGGCCATGACGTCGGCGACACGCTCGGCAAGCTGCGATTTCCACATGTCGCCGGCCAGCCCCTTGCCGTAGACGCCCTCTGTGTCCTTGGGCAGCATGTTCTGGATGAAGGTCTGCAAGACCATCGCCTCGAACTTCTTGAACTTGCTGGCGGGATCGGCATTTGCGGCGGCCTTGTCGGCGGTGGCGCGCGACAGAATCGAGCCGGCATCGACCGAAGCAGCCATGTCGACAGAAAAATTACCGCCAACGCCGTTGGCCCGCTTGGCCAGCGCGGCACGGGCAGCCTCGATATCCGCCGGGTCGACGGCTCGGGCAACATCGAGAACGATGTCACTGGGTGGAGAAATCGCCAAGAAAGTCCGCCTCTTTGCCGGGTTTCCTGAGCGACCATGCCGCAACAAGCTTGTGGCAGGCTTGCGAGGGAGAGGGGAGGCGGAATGCTGTCAGCTCGTCTACTACGCGCCAATAGCGGCCGTCCACACGGGTGGTCTTCAATGACCCCGGACGGTGAAGGCCTGCTTACCGAAGCCTGTTCGACGAGGCGGCTATCCCACTTGTAATCCCGGCCCAATCCTTTACCGCACCCGTTGTGCGGTTTATCACCGCCAGAGTGGCGGATTCAGTGAGATCCCAAAGTGAAAAGAAGACGCCTCTTGTTTGTCGGCGGGAGCGGGGATCCTGGCGGTCTTCATATCCATACCGCCGACGTGGCCCACACCGCCGCTTCGCTTGGGTTTCCCGTCAAGATCATTTCCGTCAACACCGACTATTTTTCCGAGCTCCTTTCCCCTGAGACAATCGATGTAGAGCTTGTCGAGGGCCTTTCTTATCAAAGGCTCATCGTCAAACCGAGACGGTTCCCGATCTCAAGATACATCCTTTGGTGGTCTGTGCTGGTCAGGCATCCCGGCCACGATATCATTTTCTGCCGTGGTGCTTTCGCGGAAACGCCTGTCGTCGAGTTGCTCATGGCCAAGGCCGCGGGCCGGCGAATTTACACCATCGAACACAGGCCGCGCGAGGCCGCGTGGCGATCCATGTTTTCGAAGTGCAGATATGGCGCGGTCATGAATGCCTGCGTCCAACGCACCATCGGCGTGTCGAGCGAATTGTCAGAGATCGCGACGAAAGAGTTTGGCATGGCTCCCGACAAGGTCCGCGTCTGTGCTAATTGGGTAGACCCCATCTTCGCACCACCGACTGTCAATGAAAGGCGCCAAGCGCGCGAACGGCTTGGACTGTCAGACGATGTGCGAACGATCGGCTATGTCGGCCGGTTCGGGCCGGAAAAAAATATCGATGTCCTGATTGATGCTTTCTCGGCTCTTCGCGCGAGTCGGCCCGCCGCCAACGTCGCTCTGATCATCGCCGGGGATGGCTGGTTTCGCTCCGAAGTGGAAAACAAAGTGCGCTCGTCCGGAGCTGCTGACCGGATCAAATTGCTCGGCTGGCAAAACGATCCGCGTGCGATCTACCATGCGCTTGACCTCTTCGTACTGGCCAGCTCAGTCGAGGGTTTTTCCCTCAGCCTGCTGGAGGCGATGGCGACAGGCCTACCCTGTGTCGCCCATCCCATGGCGAGCGCGCTGGAGCTGATCAAAGACGGCAGTAACGGCTTTGTGTCCGACATATCGACGGCGAGCTTGTTGGGCGAAAAGCTGAAGGAATTTCTGGACGCCGAAGCAGCGACGGTGAGCCGTCTTGGTCAGGCTGCCGCGCAGATCGTGGCGACCAGCTTCTCACGCAGCGCACGCTTGCCCGCGGTCCTTAGGGCACTTGACATCCCGCTCGATGGCTCAGGCCTGCCGCAGCCATTTCCGCGCGTTCTCACCTATCGGAACGCACAAGCCCGATCGCCCGCCGCAGGCTCGAAATCCAGTGCTTGAGCCAGAGGGTTTTCCGGCCTGTCCGCCAGGCGGCCCTGGCACAATTTTTGTCAAAATAGTCGAGCCGGTCTTCCATCAGAGCGTTAAGCGCTGGAGAAAGCCGGTATTGTTTTCGAATGCGCAGCATGAGCGCGAGATGGTGCTTCCACTCCGTGTATTCGTCATGATGTCGTGATTCTGAATGCGTCTGGTAGCGTTCGCCTTCTGCCGTATCGCGCCCAGTGACGTCATAGGTCGCCAATTGCCGGTCGATATAGACGAAGGGTCCGCGCGTGTTGAGCCGCAGCCAAAGGTCGATGTCCTCGGTGCGGGCGAGGCTTTCATCGAACCCTCCCGCCGCCAGTATCGCGTCGCGCCGAACCATCGTCGAGGAGGTGTGAATCCAAAGGTATCCGGCGATGGTCGTGGTCAGCACGACATCAGAGCGGGCCAGCAGGGAACGGTCCGCCTTGAGTTCCCGGCATGGCAGAAGAGATGCGGTCCGATCATAGGTTTCCCACCACGGCATCATGGTACCGAAGATCATGTCGCAGGCGGTCATGGACGTGTCGGCAAGCTCGTCGACCATGCGATAGTCGCTGCCAATCAGGATCGCGTCGGGCCGGGTGTTGGCCGCCGCAATGAATTGCGCCAGCTTGTCGTCGTCCCACCGATCATCGCTGTCCAGAAACGCGATATACAGTCCGCGCGCCTCGCGAATCGCGGCGTTGCGCGCGCCGGCCGGTCCGCTCGTGCCGGGGTTTCGCAAAATGCGCAGACGTGGCTCGGCCAGAGAGAGCGCAGTGATAGCGGCCAAGGTGTCGTCCGTGCTTCCGTCGTCGACAATGAGCAGCTCCCAGTCCCCGAACGTCTGAGCCGTAACCGAGGCGACCGCCTTCAGCAGATAAGGCAGGCGATTGTAGGTTGGAATGATGACCGTGCAGGCTCGCTCTGACATAAGGGCTCTTGCGTTGAAAGCCGGTGCCACGACGCGCTGTTGCGCCTTGCAGGCCCTGGACAGCAGGTTCACCGGCAGGCTTGTCACTCCTCGCGCAGCTTTGCAAGCCGCAGCGCCTGCCTACGGACCGCAGCGCTTTCTCCGCCTGCTGCGAAACCACGTTGCAACGGCGTCGGAAACGGGGGACCGCTCCCAGCGCCATCTTTACGAGACAATCGCCTTTCATGGTGGCGCTTCACAGGGTGGCTGGACGGCAGGGACAAGCGTCGCCTTTACTCGGCAAAGAGCCCGTAAACCTCAGTTCCGCAACCGGGCAAATTCGAAGTGACGCAATCAATCAAAACCCTGATCGTGTCGGAGTATTTTCCCCACCTGCCGGACCAGATGGTCCATGGCGTCTTCCAGAGGCTCCGGCGTCACGCCGATGCGCTGGGTAGTGTCGGTTCCGTCGATTTCGTTTTCATGTGGCCGTTGCACTGGTCCGAAAACGAAGACCGGCAACGTCAATCCGTCGAGGATTTTCGGCGGTCATGGTCTGTTGCCGGGCGGATCATACTGATTTCACCGCCCGCTCTGCCGTCTTGGTTCCGGCGCTGGCCGCGCGATCTTGGCATCCGCGACGTGATCGCCGCGACGCGCGGCGCAGTCAGTTTCACGGAGGGCCGGGTCACGATGCGTTCCAGCCGTATGGCGGAAGTTTCCCGGCTTGAGCAGGCGATCAGCGAGTTGAAGCCCGACCTCATCCTGGCGCATCGATTGGCGTCGACAGCGGCTCTGATCCGCACGGTGATGGATTTGCCTCCGGTGCTCGTCGACTTCGATGACCTCGAACATGTCGCCCTTGGCAGGTCTCGCCAGATGGAGCGCTCTCCCGCGAAACGCCTTAAACTGAGCCTGGTGTCCGCGGTCGCACGCCGAACAGAAAGACTCGTCGCGGGGTTTGCGACGGTGGGCCTCGTGTGTTCCGAGCATGATCGCAAAATCGTCGAAGAGCTTTCGCCGGGCGCCCGCATCGAAGTCGCACCCAATGCTGCCGTGATGACCGGCCGTTCCCCGATGCCTTCCGAGCCAACGGCTCTTTTTGTCGGCTACACCCGATATCCACCGAATGCCGAGGCTATCCTCTGGCTTGTTGGAAAGGTTTTTCCGCTGGTCCGGGCACGGCTGCCGCGAGCGCGGCTCCTCATCGCCGGTGATGGCGGCCGCGAACTTGGAATAGATGACGCCGGCGCAGGGGTAGAGACGCTAGGATTCGTTACGGATCTTTCATCTGCCTATGCGAGGGCAAGGGTTGTTGTCTGTCCGGTCAAGCGTGGCGGCGGCACACGGATCAAGATCATTGAGGCTGCGCTGTACGGCCGACCGGTCGTTTCAACTTCCATCGGAGCGGAAGGGCTCGGTTTCATCGATGGCAAGGAAGTGGTCCTTGCCAATGAGGAAGGGGCCTTTGCCGAAGCGATGGTCGAGTTGATGAGCAGCGATGAAAGGTCGGCCAGCATCGGCGCTGCAGCGGAGGAACGGGCACGCCAACTTTACGGCGCGGAACAGGTGCGTTCCAATCTGGCAGCGTTGGCAAGGTCGATGGTCGATCCGGACACTGCGCAGACATCGAAATCCGAACTGGACGCCGATGCAACAGTGAACACGCCGATAGCGTACCTATAAGCCAACGTGTTTCACGCAGTTGGTCGCGATCCACCATTGCATACCGGAGCCCCTCACAAGCCTCGAAAACTCCGAGGTTTTTTCACCAAAGCGTGAACGCTACATTCTTGTTTTTGTCGCATTCCTTTGTTTTCAAAGCGTTCGACTGTGGGGGCCAAATATAGTGTTTTGCCGGGATTACTTCCGTTCCGAGGGCTGGTGAATGCGCTTCGGGATAGCGATCAGCAACCTGTCGACTTTCGGCGGGCTGCAACGGGATTGCCTCTCTATCGCCAGGAATATCGTGGCGGCGGGGCATGAGGTTACGATCCTGACCACGGAAATACGCGGGTCGATCGCAGACCCCGGCTGTTCGATCCAGATTGTAGAAGCCAACAATCGCACCAATCCCGGAAGGGATATCGCGCTTGGCGCCGCGCTGAAGGCGCATCGCCAGGGGTTTGACCGGATCATCGGTTTCAACAAGCTTCCGATGCTCGACATCTATTATTCCGGCGATCGCTCTTACGCGAAGATCAAGACAGGCGCGTGGCGCCCTTTTTCACCACGCCACCGAACCCAGATGCGGCTGGAGCAGCTTTGCTTTTCGCCAAGTTCGCGCACCAGCCTCATCATGCTGACCGAGCGCCAGCAAAATGAGTATCAGAGCGTCTGGAAAACGCCGGAGAGTCGGTTTCGACGCATTTCGCCCAATCTCGATCCGACGAGGCGCATGCCGCATCTACGCACCGACGGAACGCGCGAACGCATCCGGGCTGAATTGGGCATTGCGCCAAACAGCAAGGTATGGCTGTCGATCGGCTCCTCGGCTTGGGTAAAGGGCTTCGACAGGGTGGCGGCCGCGCTGGAGGCATTTCCCGACTCGGTCTGGGTGGTGGTGGGCGTCGTGCCTGTCAGCGGCATGGGCAGCCGCCTGATCCAGAAGGTGACAATACACGCCCGGGGCCGAACAAAGATCATTGGAATCCGAGACGACATACCGGCTGTTATGGCTGCGGCGGATCTTCTCATTCATCCTGCCCGAATCGAAACCACGGGAACGGTCATCGTCGAAGCCCTTGCCAATGCACTTCCGGTGATCACCACCGATACGTGCGGGTTTGCTCCCTTGGTCGAAAAGGCCGATGCCGGCGTCGTCATCGCCGGCGCGTACTCTTTTCGGGCGCTCGTCGAAGCCATCGCCATAGCACGAGCACCGGGCCAGCAAGCAGCATGGTCGTCACATGCCAAAGCTTTCGGCGGCGATCCTTTCTTATCCCATGGGCACGAGGAAGCGGCGCGCCTGTTTGTCGGAGAGCTTTGGTAGACACGGCCACATGCGCCGAGCCGAGGCTGTTGCTTTCAGGGGGGCTGGGCATTGGAACAGAAGCCTGACTATTTCGGGGTGCATGGCCGGCAAGATGAAAATCCCACGCTTCTCATCACCGTTTGACGCCCGGAAGCGTGACGCCGGGAAATTGCCGAAGCGCGTCTGGCTTACGCTCGACGATGGTCCGGAGCCCGGTCATACCGAGCAGATTTTGAAGGTGCTCGACCTTCATCGGATCAAGGCTACGTTCTTCGTGATTGGAGAAAAGGTGGCCGCTCATCCGGCCATCGTCCAGCGCGTCTTCGATGCGGGACACCGGATCGGAAACCATACGTTTTCGCATCGCCGTCTGACCGAGCTTAAACCAGCGGAAGTTCGCCAGGAGATCGAGAGCACCGGTAGTCTGATTTCCGCATTCACGCCGGGAGGGAAGATTTTTCGTCCGCCTTTCGGGGCTTTGAGCCGGGTCGTTTCAGAGATTGCGGATGAACTCGGGCATCGCACCCTTCTGTGGGATGTGGATCCAAACGATTGGGATCCTCACCGCCAGCCGAAGGGGTGGATCAGGAGCGCGCTTCGCGAAGTTCGAGCGAAGCGGGATTGCGTTATCCTCACCCACGATAGCCTGCCCACAACCGCTGAGAATTTCGACCTGTTCATCACGCTCCTGAAGAAAGCCGGCCCGATTACGTTCGAAGATCCAGCGACTCTTTGTGCGACCCACCTGGCCCTTCAGGCGTTCTCGTCGACCGATTGAGCCATAGCTTGAGCCGATACCGCCAGAACCGCCATTGCGTCCTTGCGGTCTTCGGCAAAGGCCTGGCGATCATGAGAAATCGTTCAGCTGTGCGGAAACTGCCGTGGAGGTAATGGACGCGGGCAATCTTGATGGCCAGAAGAGCTTCCCGCCTGCGCAATGTATCCTCGTCGATCCGAACAGTGCCAAGCTCGCGCAATGCCTTGCGCCAAATGAAAAACTGCGTAGCGGGCTGGACCAAAAGCCGATTGTCGGCCCGTGCAGTCGATATTTGGTAGGTCAGCACCGGGTTGGGCACCTTGTCGACGCCGGCCTGGGTCAACAGCCTTGCCCAGAACAGTGTGTCCTCCTCGTAGGCGACGCCTTCGGGAAAGCGGACTGTGCCGATCGCCAGGCTTCTGATCAGGGCAGCGCCGACGTTGATCGTCTCGCATTTGTCAATGAGATAATTGCCTGCGTTTTCGAGCTTTGATGGACCATATCCGGCTGGCGCGTCTATGAGCCGGTCAACGCCATCTGTGCGCCTGATATACGAGCCGACCACTATTCCGGTGCTCCCATGCTCGGTGCCCTTGCGCAGCAAGTTGCGCAGCCCGTCCTTCAGATGGATGTCGTCGGCGTCGATGAAGTAGAGCCATGGCGAGACGGCCGTCTTTATGCCGACATTGCGGGCGGCGCCCGCCTGAAATCGGTCCACCCGTTTGACCAACACCGGAAGCCCGCTTTGCCGGCCGGTCTGTTCGGCGATTTCAGCGGTGCCGTCCGCCGATCCGTCGTCGACGATCAGGATTTCCTCGATGAGGTCGGCTTCCGAAGCCAGCGACCGGATCGTCGAAGCGATCGAACGCCCTGCATTGTGTGCAGGGATGATCACTGAAATGTCTTTCATCCGTATGCCCCCACCCGACATCAGCAGTTGCGATTTGCAGGTTCGGGTCAAGCCGCAGTTTGGCGCGGGCGCCTTCTTGCGGCAACTTTCCGGTGAACAGGAGCGCGCCGGTTCGCTTGCTCGCCGGCCGGCGACTGTTTTTCGGGCGTTCGGCTTTGCCTAGCGGCAAATTGAGATTTGTTCTGCGAGGAACGCCGTTATAAACCCATTGCTGTTGGAGGAGATACTCTTTGAAGGGCGTTGCGCTTTTAACCGTACCGAGAAGCGGCTCCGAATGGCTTGGAAGCCTTGCGAATGCCACAGGTTCCATGGGGTGTTTCGGGGAATGGCTGGATCCAGACCATCTCAAATTCGTGGCCCGCTCTTATGACGAGCTGGAAAGCGCCGTCCTCAAGGCCGGATTGTCAGAAAACGGGCGTTTCGCCATCAAGCTGTTCCCTGGCCATCTGCGTGAAACGCGAGAAACGTTTGAGAAAGACTTTCTGTTTGAAACGCTGAAGAAGCACGAAATCGGGTTGATTTTCCTTGAACGGCGAGACCGGCTCCGACAGGCCATTTCGTACTATCGCGCCAGTGTTTCCAGGCAATGGACCAACAGAGCAAGGGGAACGGGAGCGAAAGCCGCCTACGATTTCGCGGAGATCTCCCGAGCCTGCATTTCTCTTGAAGATGGGTACTCGTTCTGGTCGAAATATCTCGACATGCTTGGGCTGCCCCACAAGCATGTCGTCTATGAGGAGATGTTTGAGGATCCGACACCTTTTTTGGAAGCGGTCGCTGAGCATATGGGTGTTGGAGCTCCCGCCGAGAGACCGGCTTCTTCGATTCAGATCCAGCGCGATGGCCTGACAGAAGAATGGGCAGAGCGTTTTCGATCGGATGCCGCAGCCAACGGGATTATTGATCTGCTGCTTGAGGAGAGACCAGCTGTAAGGACGTTGTCCAATCTTCGGCGGTTCTTCAAAAAGCGGCCACTAACCAAAGCCTATTCGTAGGATATCGGGCTGCGCAGATGCAGAGGTCATCTCGCTCGAAGCTGACGCGTTTAAGATCGCGGTAAACCGCGGAACGTCCAATGCGCGCAAGCCAGCCTGTCGACAGGCCGCCGGAAATGCTTGCATTTACTGGAACTGCAGCTACTCGCCGCCTCGCCTCTGCGCGATCAGATCGAGCCGGTCGCGGTCGGAGCGTTCGCGTTCGTCGCGGCTTCGCACGTCCTTGTAGGCACGTTCGACCATGTTGGTGCGCGCCGTCGCAGTGGCGATGAGCGTGACCTCCTGCCTGGCGCTTTCCAGGCTCGCTTCCTGCCGGACCAGCGCATTGGCGATGCGGCGATGGTAGAGGTCAGGGAACAGCACCGCCATCGACTGGTCGGCGTCGAAATGCTGGACAAGTTCCTTGGCCTCGGTTTCGGCGGTTGCGGCTGCCGCCAGGAAGGCCGCATGGCGCGTCTCGTGCAGGGCCTTCAGCTGCTCCTGCACCTTGACCAGTTTCTTCAGCCGTTCCTTGCGCGTGCTCATCTCACCTCGCCAGCGTCAGATCGACAAAGCCGTCGACGAACAGCGACAGCATGGTGCCGATGGCGAAGTAGAAGATGATCATGCCGCCGGCGATGACGAAAGGCAGCGAGATGAAGTAGACCGGAATCTGCGGCGTCAACTTGTTGACGAAGCCGATGGTCAAATTGACGAGGATGGCATAGGCGATGAACGGGCTGCCGAGCCGGATGACCAGGAAGAAGGCGTCCGACACCGTGTCGGTGAGATCGACCAGTGCGGCCTGCGGGTTGAAGAAGACGTTGACCGGCGCCACCGTGTAGGAGGCGACCAGAGCGCGGATGATCTCGTGGTCGAAATCGAAGACGAAGAGCAGCAGCAACGCTGAAAACGAGATGATGGCGGCGAGGGCCGCCTGCGGCTCCGGCTCCTCGATGGCGGGGCCGCCGGTGCCGCCATAGCCGATCAGCATGGCGATGGCCGAACCCATGAAGCGCAGCGCCTCCATGTAGAGCCTCGTCACCGCGCCGATCAGCCCGCCGACCAAAAGTTCGGAGATGATCATCGGCGCCAGCACCTGCGGACGCGCATCGACGAAGGGAAAGATCTTGTCCCACAGGAAGGCGAGCAGGCCACCGGTGGCGGCGATCGACACGAACAGCCGGACCTGGACCGGCACGCGGGCGCTGGACAGACCCGGCACCAGCATGAAGCAGGCGCCGATGCGACAGAAGGCGAGGAAGGCGGCGATGACGACGCCTTGCGACAGGATGTTCACGAGATCGTCCCGAGCACCTTGATCTCGACGCCCTTGGCGATTTCGACATGGGAGAGAACGGGAAGCGTCGTGAACAGGCGCTCGATGATCATGCGCACATAAGGCCGCGCATCGGGCGCGGTGACGAGGACAAAACGCTCGCCGGCCTCGAGATGCTTGCGGATCGCCTTGGTCGCGTCCTGGCCGAATTCCTCCAGCTGGCGCGGGTCGATGTCGAACTCGCGCACCTCGCCCTTGGCGTCGCGCTTGAGGCTCTGGTGGAAGGCGAGGTCCCAGCGGTTGCCGAGCCGCAGCACCTTGAGCATGCCGCCTTCGGAGAGATCGCCGCAGATCTGCTGGGCCATGCGGATGCGGACATGCTCGACGATCTGCTCGGTGCGGCGCACATGCGGCGCGATCTCGGCGATAGCCTCGATGATCAAATGCAGGTTGCGGATCGATACGCGTTCGGCCAGCAGCAGTTTCAGCACCGCCTGCAGGCCGGGGTAGGAGATGTGCGAGGTGCATATCTCGTCGGCCAGCTTGCGGTATTCCGGATCCTGGCGCTCGAGCAGCGCCTTCATGTCCTTGTAGGACAGAAGCTGCGGCAGGTTGTTGCGGATCACCTCGGACAAATGGGTGAGCAGCACCGACATGTTGTCGGCAAAGGTATAGTTCTCGCGCTTCAGATCCTCGGCGAAGGTTTCCAGCACCGAGAAGGCGCGCATGCCGAAGGCCGGCTCGCGGATTTCCTCGCCGGGAACGTCGGGCAAATCCCGGTTCCCCAGCAGCACCATGATCTCGCCGACGCGCATCTGATATTCGGCGACGACGGTGCCGTGGACCTTGATCTGATAGCTTTTCGGCGGGATGCCGAAATCGTCGGCGACGCGCACTTCCGGCACGACGAAGCCGTATTGCGTGGCAAATTTCTTGCGCATCTTGGCCATGCGGAACACCAGTTCCTGATGCGACACCAGCAGCCGCGTCGACAGCTGCTTGCCGATCAGAAGCTCGATCTCGGCGGTGGTCAGCGAAGCCTTGACCGAGTTCTTCTCTTCCTCGACTTTGTTCGCCTTCTCCAGATCCTTGATCGCTTCGGCGGCGGCAGCCTCGCGGTTGGCGCGCATCGGGATGACGTAGCCAAGACCGGCCATGCCTGCAGCCAGCGTGAAGAACGGGAAGAACGGCAGGCCGGGCATCAGGCCGAGCAGGACGAGCAGCGAGGCCGCGACATAGAGCGCGCGCGGATGCGCGCCGAGCTGGCCGAACACCGCCTGGTTGGTCGAGCCGCGCGTGCCGCCCTTGGACACCAGCAGGCCGGCGGCGAGCGAAACGATAAGCGCCGGGATCTGGGTGACCAGGCCGTCGCCGACCGACAGCTTGATGAAGACATCGGCGGCTTCGCCCATGCCCATGCCGTGCCTGATGTAACCGATGGCGATGCCGCCGACGATGTTGATGGCGGTGATGATGAGGCCGGCAATGGCGTCGCCGCGGACGAATTTCGAGGCGCCGTCCATCGAGCCGAAGAAGGAGGATTCCTCTTCCAGCTCGCGGCGGCGCAGTTGCGCTGTCTTGTCGTCGATCATGCCGGCGGACAGGTCGGCGTCGATCGACATCTGCTTGCCGGGGATCGCGTCGAGGGTGAAGCGGGCGCCGACTTCGGCAATACGGGTGGCGCCTTTGGTGATGACGATGAAGTTGACCACAATCAGGATCATGAAGACGATCAGGCCGATGACGAAATCGCTGGCCATCACAAGTTTGGAGAAGCCGGCGATGACATAGCCGGCGGCGTGCGTGCCCTCATTGCCGTGCGACAGGATCATGCGCGTGGTGGCGATGTTGAGCGATAGCCGTAGCATGGTGGCGATCAGCAGCACGGTCGGGAAGGACGAGAAATCGAGCGGCCGCTGGATCCACAGCGCCACCATCAGGATCAGCACCGACAGTGCGATCGAGAAGGCGAGGCCGATGTCGATGAGGAAGGCCGGGATCGGGAGGAACAGCACGGCCAGGATGATGACGATGCCGATGGCGAAGAAGACATCGCGGCCGTTCTTGGCCACTGTTCCTGTCGCTAAGCTTTCGCTGACGGCCATATCGTCCCCAATCACAAGCCTGCCGAGCACGCGACAGCCCTTCGAGCCTAACCGGTCAAGCTTGCGCGAGGGTGGGAGGACTGGTTACTTGCCAGGACGACAGAGGCCTTGAGGAGAGAGATCATGCTGGTGATCATCGGCACCATTCGCCTGCCTGCGCAACTGCTCGACGAGGCAAGGCCGGCCATGCGGCGCATGATACTGGGCAGCCGTGCGGAGCCCGGCTGCATCGAATACTCCTACGCGCAGGACGTGCTCGACGTCGGGCTCATCCATGTAACCGAGGTGTGGAGCGACAGGGCCGCGCTCGACGCGCATTTCCGCTCGCCTCACATCGCCGATTGGCGGGCGAGCTGGGCATCGCTCGGCATAGGCGAGCGCAACCTCATGCTCTATGAGGCCGGCGAGCCGAAGCCGATCTGAGGACCGGGCACAGTCAAGAAGGCGTGGGCCCAAGAAAATCTAGCAGGCGTTGACCTGTCTGCAGGACCATCCGCCGCCATCGGTATCGTGGCAGTCTTCATAGCTGCCGTAGCAGGTGTTCGTCGAATTGCGATACCAAGGGTAGCCGCCGGGACAGCAAACATCTTGTTGTGCAGTCTGGATAAATTCCTTTGCCGGCCGGCTTTGGTTTTCCGGATTGCCTCCCGCCAAAAAAAGAGACATCGGGTGTGACACAACAGACCTAACCGGCATATCCATGCTTGAATTGCTCACCGCAGACGAGCTCAAAAAAATCATGCCAACAGCTAATGAAAAAAATCCCCGCGCACTCATCTTCTCCTCCTTGAGGGAAATAGAGACGGCCAAAAATAACACAGCTGCGTCGATTGCGTAAGCGATCGCTCATATACCTCGACACGCTCGCGGGGAATTGAAGCGGGGCGGCAAGCCTGACTGCGCCTCAGCGCCAGAATGGCGCCGCAAGCAGCCGGCATTATGTCGGCGTGCTGATCGTCGCCGAACTGCACAGCGATCCGTCCGATGGTGAGACGCCGGTGCTGGCGCCGGCCAAATTCCGGCATGCGGTGCTGGTGCCGACCATGAACGTCCGGTCCACCGCCGAAACCATCCAGCGCGCCGTCGCCGAGGAACTGGCGGTGGTCGAGAATTTCGACAACCGGGCCGTTGTCGGGCTTTTGACCGAGGGCCATCTGATGCGGCGCTACGCGGAGGAACTCGACAAGGCGCGGCGCGACCGGGCGAAGACTAGGCCTCGGCCGGCATCTTAAATGTCCCTACTCGGCGCTTGCCACGTGTACAGTGTCACTGTACAAATTGTTCAGTGGGAGAAAAAGACGGGATGAGCACCGACCAGGCTCCGGTCAAGAATGGCGTCGCCTCGACGGCGACGCATGCCCATCAGATGCTGGGCCAGCGGCTGAAGAGCCTGCGTCTCGGCCGGCGGCTTTCGCTGCGCGAACTCGCCGAGCTGACCGGGACCAGCGCCAGCTTCATCAGCCAGCTCGAGCGCGGCCTGACCGGCGCCAGCACCGCCTCGCTCAACCAGATGGCCTCGGCGCTGGGTGTAAGCGTGGCGATGCTNCGCGGCCTGACCGGCGCCAGCACCGCCTCGCTCAACCAGATGGCCTCGGCGCTGGGTGTAAGCGTGGCGATGCTGTTCGAGGATAGTGCCGCCGGGCAGCGCGGGGTCTTGCTGCGCAGCGAGCGGCCGAGCCTGCCGCCCAGCGACGGCTGCCGCAAGATGCTGCTCTCGCGTCCCCCTTTAAGCGACATGGAAGTCTATGTCGGCGAGTTCGAAATCGGCGGCTCGACCGGCCCAGCGCTCTACACCCATGGCGACGCGCACGAGATGCTCGTCGTGCTGCGCGGCATCGTCGAGGTTTCGCTCGGCGATGTCAGGCATGTGCTGGAAGAGGGCGACAGCATCGAATACGCGACATCGACAGCACATCGCTCAGAGAACATCGGCAGTGGCCGAGCCGAGGTGATGTGGATCATTGCGCCACCGACTTCGGTGCGCGCCGAACTCGATCAATACAGGGCCTGGAAACCGCTCGCAGCCAGGTAGGTTCAATCCATGCGGGTCAAATGGGAGAACAATAATCATGCTGAAAACAAGACATCTTGGCCTTGGCGCCGTGCTGGCGCTCGGCGTTCTGGCAACCGCAGCGTTCGCGCAGGAAAAGCCTGTCGCGGGTGAGGTCAAGGAAGGCTCGCTCAAGGGCAAGACGCTGACGCTCGTCTCTTATGGCGGCATCTACCAGGACGGCCAGGCCGCCGCGCTCAAGGAGTTCGTCGGAAAGTCCGGCGCCACGCTGCTCAATGACGGGCCGACAGAGATCGCCAAGCTGCAGGCGCAGGTCGAATCCGGCAACGTCACCTGGGACGTCGTCGACACCGCCGACCTGCCGCCTTACGTCTATTGCGGCAAGCTGTTCCAGAAGCTTGATTTCAGCAAGCTCGACGTCTCCAAGGTGCCCGAGGGCCAGGTCGGCGAATGCTCGGTGCCGGCCATGAACTACGGCGTCGTGCTGATGTACAACAAGGAGAAGTATGGGGATAACCCGCCCAAGAACTGGGCCGATTTCTTCGACACGGCAAAATTCCCCGGCACGCGCGCGCTCGACGGTTCGGGCGACCCGACGGGCGGCCTGCTGGAGCAGGCGTTGAAGGCCTCTGGCGGCGACCCGAAGGCGATGACGGTGGCCGACATCGACAAGGCCATCGATGTCATCCGCAAGCTCGGTCCCGACACGATCTATTGGAAGACCGGCGCTGAATCGCAGCAGCTTGCCGAATCTGGCGAAGCCGACATGCTGATGATGTGGACCGGACGTGCCATGACGGCGGTGAAGAACGGCGCCAAATATGCGCCGGCCTGGCAGGACTGGCTGGTGGTGATGGACCAGATGACCATTCCGGTCGGCGTCAAGGATACGGATGCGGCTTATGCGCTGCTCAATGCCTATCTCGGCAAGGGGGCGCAGGAGATCCTGGCGCAGCAGACCTCCTATACGCCGATCAACAATGACGCGCAGCCCAAGGTCGATGCGTCGGTCGCCGCCTTCCTGACCAACACGCCCGAGCGCCAGAAGCAGGGTTACAAGCAGAACATCAAGTTCTGGGTCGAGAACTTCCCGGTGGCGCAGGAGAAGTGGTCGGCGCTGATGGCCGGCAACTGAACAGCCAAGTGAGAGCCAGGCCGTGAGCGCGTCCGAACCCATCGCCCAACCCGCCGCCCATGCGCGGTCGGGTCGGGCATGGCGGCCGTTCGCGCTCACGGCGCCGGCGCTCATCCTGCTCGTCGCGGTGATCGGGTATCCGCTGCTCACCATCGTGCTGCGCAGCCTGTCGGAACCTGAGTGGGGGCTGCAGAACTATGCCTGGTTCTTCGGCGCGCCGGTCAACCTGACAGTGCTGCAGCGGACTTTCGTCATTTCGGCCTGGGTGACGCTGGTCTGCGTCATCGCGGCCTATCCCTATGCCTATCTGATGACCGCGGTCGGGCCGCGCGTCCGGCTGGTGCTTGTGCTTTGCGTGCTGATCCCGTTCTGGGTGAGTGGTGTGGTGCGAACGCTGTCATGGGTGATCCTGCTGCAGGATTCGGGCGTCATCAATTCGTTGCTGCGCTCGGTCGGGTTCGGCGCGGTCAAGCTGATCCGCACCCAGACCGGCGTGGTCATCGGCATGGCGCAGGTGCTGTTGCCGTTCATGATCCTGCCGCTCTATTCCGTGATGCAAGGCATCGACCTCAGGCTGATGCGTGCGGCGCAAAGCCTCGGTGCGCGGCCGTCGCGCGCGTTCTTCACCGTCTATCTGCCGCTGTCGCTGCCCGGCGTCTATGCCGGCGCGGTCATCGTCTTCATCCTGTCGCTCGGCTTCTACATCACGCCGGCTTTGCTCGGCGGCCCGCGCTCGACCATGCTGTCGACGCTGGTGCAGACGCAGGTGCTGAGCCTGCTGCAATGGGGCAGGGGCGGCGCCATGGGCGTCGTTCTGCTGGTCACCACCTTCGTGCTGCTGGCGCTGGCAGCACCTGTGATGCGGTCCAGGCATCGGGAAGCGGGGCGGCGCTGATGGAGATGAAGCCGCTCACCCGCGTTCTTCTCGGGCTCGTCTGCCTGCTGGTGGCGATATGGCTGGTGGCGCCGACGCTGGTCGTGGTGCCGATGTCGTTCAACGAAAACAAATCGCTGGCGTTTCCGCCGCAAGGCTTTTCCTGGCAGTGGTACCAGAATTTCGCCACCAATCCGGACTGGTCGAACAGCTTCCTGAATTCGCTGAAGGTCGCCTCGATCGTGGCGGTGCTGGCGACGGTGCTCGGCACGCTTGCCACCTTCGGCCTCGACCGCATGAAGGCGCGGCCGGCGAACCTTTTGCGTATGCTGATGCTGACGCCGATGGTGGTGCCGGGCGTGGTGCTGGCGATCGGCATCTATGCCGTCTATCTCGACACGCAGCTCGTCGGGACGCTGCTCGGCTTCGTGCTGGCCCACACCATCCTTGCGCTGCCCTTCGTGCTGATCGCGGTCTCGGCCAGTCTCGAAGTGTTCGACCGCCGGCTGGAGACAGCCGCAGCCAGCCTGGGCGCCGGCGCACTGACCACGTTTCGCACGGTGACGCTGCCGCTGATCGCGCCGGGCGTGCTCTCGGGCCTGCTGTTCGCCTTCGCCACCTCGTTCGACGAGATTGTCGTGTCGCTGTTCATCACGAACCCCTATCTCAAGACATTGCCGGTGCAGATCTTCGCCTCGATTACGCGCGATGCCGACCCGACGGTGGCGGCCGTCGGCACGATCCTGCTTTTCGCGACCACGATCCTGATCGCCGGCGGCATGCTCCTTCTTGGCCGCGAGCGGAAAGGACGCCAATGAATCCGAAGCCGACAAGCAAGGGCGCCTCGATCGATCTCGAAGCGATCAGCAAGGCCTATGGCGGCTTCAAGGCGCTGGACGGCGTGTCGCTGCGCATCGAGCCCGGCGAGTTCATGACGCTGCTTGGCCCCAGTGGTTCGGGCAAGACGACGACGCTCAACGTGATCGCCGGTTTTACCGACGTCACCAGCGGCAAGCTTTTGGTTGGGGAAAAGAGCGTCGTCGGCGTGCCGGCGCACAAGCGCAACATCGGCGTCGTCTTCCAGCACTACGCGCTGTTCCCGCATATGAGCGTCGGCCGCAACGTCGCCTATCCGCTGACGCTGCGCGGCGTCGACCAGGCGACGCGGCAGACACGCGTGGCAAGGGCGCTCGACATGGTCAAGATGGGCGATTTTGCGCATCGCTATCCCAGCGAATTGTCGGGAGGCCAGCAGCAGCGCGTGGCGTTGGCACGCGCCATCGTCTTCGACCCGCCGCTGCTCTTGATGGACGAGCCGCTCGGCGCGCTCGACAAGAAGCTGCGCGAATGGCTGCAGCTCGAGATCAAGCGCATCCACCGCGAGCTCGGCACCACCTTCGTCTATGTCACGCATGATCAGGAAGAGGCGCTGGTGCTGTCCGACCGCATCGCCGTGTTCAACCGCGGGCGCATCGAGCAGGTCGGCACCGGCCGTCAGCTCTATGACGAGCCGGCAACGCTGTTCGTCGGCCGCTTCATCGGCGATTCCACCGTGCTGCGCGGCAAGGCGCGCAGCGATGGCAACAGCACCGCGCTGAGCATCGCCGGCGAGACGGTGACGGTACCGCGTAAGCTGTCGGGAGAAGCCAGTCCGGTGATGCTGCTGCGTCCCGAAAAGCTCGCGATCCAAAGAGCCGGCCAAAGTGCTGCCAATGGCGCCAACCGCCTGTCGGGGACGATCGCGGAAGCCATCTATCTCGGCTCGGAATCGAAATACGAAGTTAAGCTCGCCGACGGCTCGGCCGCGATCGTGCGCTCACCGGTGACCGGCGAGAGTTTTGGCCTCGGCGACAAGGTCGAGCTCTGCTTCGACGGCAGCGACGCCAAGCTGCTGGCGGACGACGCAAGCGCCGACACCACACTCACCTGATCCCATCTGGCCTGATCCCATCTGAAAGTCATTCCATGCAAGCCAAGCGCAACGGCGACATATCGTTCTGGTATGCGGATCTGGGGGCGGTTCCCGTTCCGCGCCCGCCCTTGCCTGGAAACATCGAGGCCGATGTCGCCATTGTCGGCGCCGGCTATACCGGCCTGTGGACCGCCTACTATCTGAAAAAGGCGAAGCCATCGCTGCGCGTCGTGATCGTCGAGCGCGAAATTGCCGGCTTCGGCGCTTCGGGGCGCAATGGCGGCTGGCTGTCGGGCGGCTTCAGCTGGTCGCGCGAAAAATATCTCAAGACATCGAGCCGCGAAGGCGTGATGGCGATGCAGGCGGCGATGGCAGGCTGCGTTGATGAAGTGATCCGGGTCGCGACCGAGGAAGGCATCGACGCCGACATTCGCCGCGTCGACAATCTGACGGTGGCCACCAACGCAGCGCAGTTGGAGCGCGTGCGCGAAGAATGCGAGACGATCCGTTCCTGGGATGTCGACCCGAACCGCGTCGAGATGCTGGACGCCGCCTCAACGCGCACGCGCATCAACATCCGTAACGTCATGGGCGGCTTCGTCGTCCATGGCCAGGCGCGGGTGCAGCCGGCCAAGCTGGTGCGTGGGCTTGCCGATGCCGTCGAGCGGCTGGGCGTGCCGATCTATGAGAAGACGACGGTGACAAGCATCGCCAAGGGCAGCGTGACGACAGACCGCGGTACGGTGCAGGCGGAGACGATCATCCGCGCGACCGAGGGTTTTACATCAGGCATCCCCGGCGAGGAGCGGACCTGGCTGGCGCTCAACAGCGCGCAGATCGTGACTGAGCCGCTGCCGCCCGACCTGTGGCGCGACATCGGTTGGGAAGGGCACGAACTGCTCGGCAATGCGGCGCATGCCTATTGCTATGCCCAGCGCACGCGTGAGGGACGCATCACGATGGGCGGACGCGGCGTGCCTTATCGCTACGGCTCGCGCACCGACGTCAACGGCCAGACGCAGCAGGCCACGATCGACCAGCTGCACACGATCCTGACGACGCTCTTGCCGCAGACCAAGGGATGCCGCATCGATCACGCCTGGTGCGGCGTGCTCGGCGTGCCGCGCGACTGGTGCACCACGGTCGGCCTCGATCCCGCGACCCGCATCGGCTGGGCCGGCGGCTATGTCGGCCTCGGCGTGTCCAGCTCCAACCTTTCGGGGCGCACGCTGGCTGACCTTGTTCTCGGGGCAAACACCGAGCTGACGAAGCTGCCCTGGGTCAACCGCAAGGTCAGGCCATGGGAACCGGAGCCCTTCCGCTGGCTGGGCGTGCATTCGATGTACCAGCTTTATCGCATTGCCGATGGCCGCGAGGCGGCAGGGCTTGCGCGCACCTCGAAGCTGGCCGCGTTGGCCGACAGCATCACCGGCCACTAAAGCCATTTGTTCTCACGCAATTCCGGGGCAGACCCCTTTCCTGGAATTGCTCTTATCCATGGAGCTAGACTTGATCGATCTTTCGACCTTCCACGATCTCGCCAAGGCCGAGATCGGCGCGTTCTCTCCTAAGCCAAGCTCGATTGAAGGCGATCAGGTCGAGGCCGTGCGCTCGTTCTTTCAATCGCCTGACGGGACTGTCGATGTCGGCATCTGGGAATGCACGCCCGGCCGCTTCACCGCCGATCGTTCGGACTCGTCGGAGATCTGCCACATCATTTCGGGGCGCGTGGAACTGAGCCGCATCGATGGCGAGGTGCGGGAACTCGGTCCGGGCGATCTCCTCGTCCTGCCGCAGGGCTGGAAGGGCGAGTGGCTGATACGCGAGACCACGCGCAAGCTCTACATGATCCAGAGCGCCGGCTGACCGGCGCTACGGCTATGGCGAGCTCAGTGATCGATCGGCCCCTTCGGCGAGACCAGCGCGGTGCCGGCGGTCGTCGGGCGCTCGATCAGGCGGCGCACGCGCGGCGGTTCGTCGCCGCTGTGCAGCGCCCGCACCCGCTCGCCGACGACGGCGTCGGCATGGGTGGCGCGCCGGTTGTGGCGGATGTATTCCAGCCAGGTCGGCGTGTGGTAGTGTTCGATCCAGACTGCGGGATTTTCTAGGTCCCGAGCCAGCGTCCAGTTGCGGGCGCCGTCGCGGCGGCGGATGCGCCCGCGCTCGGCCATGGTGGCGAGGAATTCGGGTACATCTTCGTCGCGGATAATGTACTCTATCATGATGGCGATGGGGCCGCTGCGCGGCTTCAGGTCGAGGCCGAGATGCGGCTCCTTGAAGCGGTTGAGCGGGTCGAGGTTGAGAGTCGTCTGCTGCGGCAGCGGCAGGAACAGGCCGATGGCGCCGCCAACAAGCATCGCGATGGCCGCCGCAATCAGCGCGGTTTCGGCGCCATGCGCATCGGCAACGACGCCCCAGATCCAGCTGCCCAGCGCAATGCCGCCGAAGGTCGCCGTCTGGTAGACCGACAGCACCCGGCCGACGACCCAGCGCGGCGTCGACATCTGCACCGTGACGTTGAAATGCGACAGCGCGATCACCCAGCAGGCGCCGCCGATGAGCAAACCCGCCGCAGTCTGCCAGGCATTGAGGCTGATGGCGGCATTGAAGGCGCAGACGGCAAAGCCGGCGAAGGCCATCCGCACCATCGTCTCGCTGGACAGCAATTGTCTGAGACGCACGCTTATCAGCGCGCCGCCGACGGCGCCGATGCCGAAGGCGCCGAGCATGATGCCGTAGGTCAAGGCATCGCCCTTGACGACGTCGCGCGCCACCAGCGGCAGCAGCGCCAAAACCGCGCCGGCGCTGAAGCCGAAGGCGGAGCCCCTGACCAGCACCTTGCCGATGTTGGGCGACATGGCGACATAGCGCAGGCCGGCGCCCATGGCGGCGCCCAGCGTCTCGCGCGGCAGCGTCGAGACCGGCAGCTCCGGCTTCCAGCGGAAGAGCACGATGATGAGACCTATATAGCTCAGCGCATTGGCGGCGAACGCAGCAGCCGCACCAGCGGCGGCAACGATGATGCCGCCGATCGCCGGGCCGACGCTGCGTGTCAGGTTGAAGCCCAGTGAATTGAGTGCAACCGCGGCCGGCAGCTTGTTGCGCGGCACCATGTCGCCGACCGATGCCTGCCAGGACGGGTTGTTGAGCGCCGTGCCGCTGTCGATTAGGAAGGTGAAGGCAAGCAGCGTCCACGGCGTCATCCAGCCGTTCCAGGTGAACAGCGTTAGAAGTGCAGAGACGACCAGCATGAAGATTTGGGCGATCAGCATCACCTTGCGCCGGTTGAAGCTGTCGGCGATGGCGCCGGCGACGAGTGCAAACAGCATGATCGGCAGAGTGGCCGAGGCCTGGACCAGCGCCACCTGATAGGGCGACGTGGCGATGGTGGTCATCATCCAGGCGGCGCCGACGCCCTGGATCAGGCCACCGAAATTCGACACCAGGCTGGCCGACCAGACGGCGCGGAAGATGCCGTGTCGGAACGGCGCCAGCGCCGAAACGCGTTCGCTGTCCGGCTCGTCATCGATCATCAGACCTGTCCCACCTTAACGTGCTGGTTTCGTCCGCGGGGACGACAATCATGGCATCCGTTTGAAATAGAGCACGACATCCAAAAGGGCGAACGCGTCTTCGAAAAAGATCATGGTCCAACAACAGGATAGCAAGGCGAAAATACGTCAGCCGGGAATGGTCCGCTACCCAGAGCGATGTTCTCATTGGTCCACTGCGCGGGGCTGTCGGCCGCGCGCGAAGTCAGCTTCTGTCCCGGGCAGCGGTATGCAAGGCTTCGGTCAGCGTGCCTGTCGTCTCGCCGCCGGCGTGAAGGCGCAGGAAAAGCTCCATGCCGACAAGCCGCAGCCTGGACGGTGGCTCGCGCCGCGCCAACTGGACCATGTCCTCCAAATTCGCGGCGGGCCATTTCAAGGCATCGTGCAGGAAACCGCCGCGTAGCAAAGTCTCCGTGCCGGCCGAAAATTGCGAGGACATCTCGAAGCCGATCTTGCGCGCCTGGACGTTCTGGCGCGGAATATGCTTTTCAGCGACCTTTCGCAAAAGCCATTTTCCTGTTTTGTCGCGGTATTTCTGCCGCCTCGGCAAATGGATGGCGAAGTCGATCAGGCGGTTTTCCAGGAACGGGACCCGCAGTTCCACGGACGCCGCCATGCTCAGCCGGTCGTGCCGGTGCAGGATGTCCTGCAGATGCGAATAGAGGTCGTAGAGGCAACTACCGAGAAAGGCGCGATCCGCGGGCGGCATAACCGGCTCCAGGCGGTCGAAGATCTCGGTTTGCAGAAAATTCAGCTCCGGCGACAAAGCACGCAGGACCATGCTGCGATCCATTTGTGAGTGGCTTCCAGCCGAGACCTTGTAGGGGGCATGACGCTGTTGCTCGAATCTCCGGTCGAGCGAGCGCTTCGAATGGACCAGGCGCCGGGGCCACGACCAGGAACGCCACTTCTTCATGCTCAAGGCCTGCAAGGGGTAGCCGCCAAACAATTCGTCTGCGCCTTCGCCGGTGAGCAGCACCTTGACGCCATCGGCCCGGCATCGTTCGGCAAGCGCCAGCAGTGCGACATGGCTGGCGTGCCAGCCATCGCTTTCAAGATGCCAGATTACCCTTGGCCAAAGTTCGAAAAACCGGTTCCTGTCGACCGGCACCCGGCGCAAGGGCACGCCGACATGGCGGCCGGTGCGTTCGGCGTCTTCGGCCTCGCTGTTGCCGAGCTGCGGGTCGACGACATAACCGTGGACTTCCGGCCTGAACCGCTTTGCCAGCGCCGTTATCAGGCCGGAATCGACACCGCTGCTGCAGGCGGTGGCAACGCTGGTATCGGCGATGCAGTGAAGTCCGACGCTGTCCTTGAGCAACGCCTCGAGCGTCGCCATGTGTTCAGCATCAGCGGATGCATCGCCGGTAATGCGCGCGGTCTCCAGCACGTCCAGCACATGCCAGAAGCGGCGCTTCTCGATAACGCCATCGGTGATCTTCCACAGGCCGGCGGGCGGCAGGCGCTCGATGCGGTCGAACAGGCTGTAGCTGGAATCGCGGCTCTGCCAGGCAAGCCGCAAGGTGATCTCGCGGCTGTCGATGTCGCGCGGAAAACCGTCGCAGGCGAGGATCGCCTTGTCCTCCGAGGCGAACAGGATTCGCTCCGGCGTGTCGGCCACCGACATCGGCTTGATTCCAAGACGGTCACGCGCAAGCCACAGCGCACTGCTGCGAGCGTCGAAATAGGCGAAGGAAAACATCCCGTCGAACAGCGGCACGGCTTTTTCGGGGCCCCAGTGATGCAAGGCTTCGAGAACCACTTCGGCATCGCAGATGGTTCGAAAGACGACGCCTTGCGCCTGCAGCGTTTCGCGCAGCGAGCGGTAATTGTAGACCTCGCCATTGTAGACGAGAACGCCATCGCCGGAAGAAGTCAGCATCGGCTCACGGGCGGCGGGCGAGGGATCGATGATGGTAAGTCGGCGGTGACCGAGCGCCAGCCGATTGTTGTGCCAGCTGTCATGATCGTCGGGGCCGCGATGTACCAACGCCTGCATCATGCTGGCGACATCCGACAGGTCGTTGGCGTCGATCGGGTTTCGTTTGCGCCAGACGCCGGCTATTCCGCACATGGCCTGCCGGTGAGTTCTGCCTGAGTCATGGCCTGCAATCTAGCCGGAACACAGCCGCCTGCAAGCGCTGCCTAGAACCCGTTTTCAATGCGCTCGAAAATGACGTTGGTGAAGGCCGAGATCTGGCTGCCGATGAACGGACCGGTCAGCGCCACGACCAGCATGATGGCGACGATCTTGGGCACGAAGGTCAGGGTGATTTCCTGGATCTGGGTCAGGGCCTGGATCAGGGCAATGCCGATGCCGACCACCATGGCGACCAGCACCACCGGCGCGGAAGCAACAAGCACCGTCCATACCGCGTACTGGACGATGTCGAGTGCGTCGGCCTCGTTCATGTGAGCGCGCCTCTATGGAACTGTCTAGCTGGCCGGCTTTATCGAAACGCCCGCGCCGACCGGCACTTCGGTGCCGTTCTGCAACACGGCGATCACGCCGTTGCTTGCAAGCTTGACCGAGGCCACGACGCCGGTCGTCTTGCCGTCGGCCGAGGTGATCGAGCGGCCGATCAAGGCATCGGCCTGCGACAGCGCCGAGGACTGCATGATCTGGTCGAGCTTGGTGTTGGTCTGCACCGATTGCTCTACCTGCGAGAAGGTGGCGAGCTGGGCGACATACTGCGTCGAATCCATCGGTTTCGTCGGATCCTGGTTCTTCATCTCGGCGATCAACAGCTTCAGGAACGACTGGTAGTCGACCGCTGTCTTCGACGTCTGCTGGGTGCCCTGGTTGGCGCCCGTGGGGATCGTCGTCGTCATGTCCACATTCATCAGTATTGTGCTCCCACGGCCAGCGGGCGCTTCGCACCCTGAACATCGTCATTGCCGCCAAGTGCGCGGCGTTCGAGCGGATAAAGCGCACGGATAGCCTTCAGCGCTTCATAGATATGGTCTTCGCCGACCATGCGGTCGATCTGCTTCAGCGCGCCACTGATCTGCTCATCCTCGAAGCTTGCCAAAAGCAAGGGCAGCGAGCGGCGGAACATGGCGCGCGCCTCGATGGCGCCGGCCGGGTTCATCAGCATCACCTGCAGGATGAAATAGAGCTGCTTGAGCGGCGTCAAGGCATCGTCGGCCTGGATGACATGGTTCTCGAGCAGGAACTGTACGTCGTTCATCAGCTCGACGGTGACCTTGCGGTCGACGCGGATGACGGCGCCGTTGATGTAGATCTTCTCGTTCGGCTTCAGCGATATCTTCAGCGTGTTGGTCATTGAATGCCGTCCCGGATGATCTGGGACACTTCGATCAGCCCTTCGAAATTGTCGGTGCGGCCCTGGCGGATGTCCTCGGCCTCGCGCAGCAGCCACAGGCCGATGGAGATGAGGTTGGCGCGCAGTTCCTTGGGCAGGACATTGTCGCTGGAACCGAGATCCTCGACGAAGGTGGTCCAGACCCGGTTGGTGAAGTGCAGCGCTTCGACCGCCTCCATCGAGGTGTGGCCGACCGCCGCCGCCGCCGCCAGCATTTCGATCGAGCGGGTCAAAAGCTGCCGCTCGCGATCTTTCGCATCGGCAACGGAGTCGGTCTGGATGTCGGCGTAGGAGAATTGGTACATCGTTTGGCTCTACCGTTGCGGTTGAGATTGTCAGGTCAGGTAGTTCAGCAGGCTCATCTGCTGCAGGCGCGCGGTCAGCGCGAAGGACGTCTCGATATGCTGCGTCAGATCCGCGACGCGGGTGGCTGCCTCGGCGGGGTCGACGCCTTCCAGATCAAGGATATGGCGCTCGAACAGGTCGACCTGCGTCTTCATGCGGTCGCTGGCGTCGGAGACCCGCTTCTCGGCAAGGCCGGTCTCGGCCTGCAGTTGCCCTAGCCCGCCCAGCGCCTCGCCGACCATCGCCTGGGCGCGGCCGACAACGGTGGTCTTCGCCGCCTGGCTGATATTGCCGGACAGCAGGCCGGTGATCAGGGCGGAAGCCATGGCGAGCTTGCGGATGCTGTCGTCATTGGCGCTGGCCGAGGTTTGGGTGGTTTCGCCCAGCGAAATGCGGCTGACGATCTGCTGGTCGGTGGCGTTCGACCAGTTGGCCTGCCAGCCGGAGCCCATGAACTGCGGCAAGACATTGCTGGTGATGAAGCCGTCCATCTGGGCGGCGGTGATGTTGGCAGCGAGCGGATCGGCCTGCGTGAAGCCGAAATACGACGAGAAGGAAGCGTCGAACGCCGCCTTGGCCGGCGAGCCCGCGGCGGTGAAATCGTCGATCGGCTTGACGTCGGTGTTGGTGCCGGCAAACAGATATTCGCCGTTGACGCTGGCGTTGAGGATAGAGGTCATCTGCTGCACGGCGGCCTTGCCGGCTTGCTGCGTGATGGTGCTCGAGGAATTGCCGGCGGCGGTCAGCGCGGTCAGCAAATTCTGCGCAGTGTCGGAAAGCTGGCCAAGCGCAGCCTGCGTCGAGGACAGCCGCGCGGTGACCAGCGAATTGGAATCGATGATGACGTTCAACCGGTCGAGGTCGCGCGAGAAGGTGACCGCCTGCGAGGTGCGCGCGCCGAGCGCCAGACCGACATCGGCGACGGTGCCGGTCGTCGATTCCTTGGTGGCTTTGACCAGTTCGGCCTGCATGCGCATCTGCTGATAGCGCGCGGCGTTGGAGAGGGCGGCTGATGAGACGGATGTGGCTTTCATGGCTTATCCTACGGCATCGAGCAGGGCCGACAGCATGTCGTCGACGGTTTTCATCATGCGCGCCGAGGCCTGATAGGTGTGTTCGAGGTCGAGCAGCAGCGACATCTCCTGGTCGACATTGACGCCGGTGTCGTTGGACAGCGCCTCGGCGGTGCGCGATGCCAGCGCTTCCTTGGCGTCTGCATTGCTCGAGGCCTGCTGGCGCTGGCCTTCGAACCAGCCAATGGCATTGGCGGCGTAGTCGGAGACGCTGGACGTGACGGTGATGCCGGCCGCAGCGTCGAAAGGCATCGGCTTGTCGAGCTTGTCGCCATAGCCGATCAAGAGCTGCGAATAGGAGGCGTTGCCGGCAGTGTTGGCGATATAGGCCGCACCATTGGCGCCGCCGTCGCGCAGCAGCACCGGATTGCCGCCGACGCTCGAGTCCATTGCGGCGTTGACCTTGATCGAGCCGGCAAGCCCGTCGATCAGCGTGCCGGCGGCCGGAATGGCGGGCGCACCCGACCAGGTGAACAGGCCGGTTCGGTCGGGCTGCGAAGGTGCTGTTTCGGCAAAGGCGGTGATGAGGCCGCGCGCCACTTCGTCGAGCTGGCTCTGCATCGTCGCCGCGACGCCGTCGCGCAAGGTGATGAGCCCGGCGAGCTTGCCGTCGGCGCTGGTGTTGCCGCCAGCCCCGGCGCTGACCGGCACATTGTCGATGTAGATGGTGTTGCCTGGTGTGCCGGCCGTGTAGCCCGCCGACGGGGTGAAACTTACCGAGCGCGGAATGGTCTCGAACAGTGTCGTGCCATCCCTGGTGGTGATGACCATGTCGTTGTCGCCACGCGTGAAGGTCGACACCGGCACATAGTCCGCGATCTTCTTCAGCAAAGCGTCGCGCTGGTCGAGCGCGTCGGATGCGTCGGTACCCGAACGGGTTGCGGAGATGACCGCCTTGTTGGCGTCCTGGAACTGACTAAGCAGCGAGTTGAGATCGTTAACCGCCGTTGATATCTCGCCATCGGCCTGGGTGCGGAAATCCTGGATCGCGTTGGTGCCGTCGTTCAGAGCGCGCACCACCTGCTGGGCCGCGTCGATGACGCTGGAGCCGAGGTTCTGGTTGGATGGCGTAGCGGCGTAAAGCTGCAGCGCGTTCTGCAGCTTGCCGATCGCGGTCGAGGCAGAGGAGGCGTTGTCGACGCCGTTGACTGCAACGGCGAGGCGGTCAATTCCGCTGTAAAGCGTGCTCTGGCCGCTCCATGCCGATTGCGCGCTAAGGTTCTGGCGAAACAGCAGGGCGTTGGTGGCGCGCTGGATCTCGACCGAGCGGGCGCCGGGCGCGCTGCTGACGACGACCGCCGTGCGGCGGGCATAGTCGGGGTTGCTGGCGTCGGCAATATTGCGGGAAAGGACGCTGGTCTGCTTCGATGTGGTCTGAAGCGACTGTTGGGCTATGGTCAATGCGGAAGTCAGCGACATGCGGGTCTTTCACGAGGCCAGTGGGGAGGGGATGACGTCTCTGCCCTGTCGGCGGCGTCGGCGTTCGGAAACCTGCAATTCCAGACCACCCCGGCCGGTTTGCCGGTGTGGCCTTGAATTCGAAATCCGCGCACCGCGCTGCTCTGGTTTGGGTTCATTCCCCTGGCGCCCGTCGTTTATCTCTTCAGGTTGACAAGGACATCCATGAGGTCGGAACCGGTCTGGAACACTTTCGAGTTAGCGGTGTAGCTGCGCTGCGCCGCGATCATGTTGGTCAATTCCTCGGCGATATCGACGTTGGAATTTTCCAACGCGCCGGAGATGATGCTGCCGAGCTTGCCTTCATTGGCGAAGCCGATGCGCACGGTGCCGGAGTCGGTGGACTGCGCATAGACATTGCCAGGCAGTGCGGTGAGGTTGTCGGCGCTCTGGACGTCGGCCAGTGGGATCTTGAACAGCGGCTTGGTCGAGCCGTCCTGATACTGGGCGTAAATGACTCCGTCCTCGCCGATCTGGATCTTTTCGATCGTGCTGGGCGCGTTGCCGTTGACCTTGGCTTCGGAGACCGTGAAGCCGGTGCCGAGCTGAGTCAGCTTGGACAAATCGAGGTCGAGCGACGCACCGCCCGGTACGGGGATCGTTATGCTGTCGACCGCGCCGGTTAGCTTGCCGGTGGTGGTGTCGAAGGTCAGGTTGGCCGTGGCCAGCGCGCCGCCCGTATAGGGGAAGGATGTGCCCGGCGTCGCCTGGGACTGGTCGAACACAGAGACCGACCAGGCGCCGGTGCCGGTGTTGGTGAAATAGACGTCGAGCAGCTTCTTGTTGCCGAGATTGTCGTAGGTGACCATCGAGGACTTCGACGTGTATTCGGCGGTCGGGCTGTTGGTGGAAGGCAGCGGACCGGCGGGCGGCGTGGCGCCAGCCGGCAGATTGGCATTGAAATTGCCCGTGGTGCTGGGCGTCGCGGTCATTTCCTGGTCGGAGATCTGGACCGGCACCAGCCCTTCGAAACCGTTGGCGGTGGCAGCCGGTGTGCCGTTGGCGTAGCTGTAGGCCATCAGCTGGTAGCCGGCGGCGTTGACCAGTCTGCCCTGAGCGTCGGGAACGAATGCGCCGGCGCGGGTGAGGAAAGGCGTTCCGCTGGGGTCCTGGACGACGAAGAAACCGTTGCCGTTGACCGCAAGGTCGGAAACCGAGGTCGTGTACTGCAGCACGCCCTGGGCGCTGATGGCCGAGCGGATGGTGGTGTTGACGCCGCCGGAATTATAGGCGCCGCCGACCTGCGGCATGATCAGCGTCGAAAACTCGGCCGAGGATCGCTTGTAGCCGGTGGTGTCGGAATTGGCGATGTTGTCGGCTGTCGCGGACAGGCGGTTGGCCTGGGCGTTCATGCCGGAAACGCCGGTCCGCATCATTCCGTAAAGGCTCATCGAAACGTCTCCTCAATGCCCAAGATCGTTGGGCCTATGTCTGTGGTCGCGAGGATATAATTTTTGTCTTGCGCGAGGCTGGCGCAGACCGGCATCAGAACACCAGCCGGTAGCCGAGGAAGCGCTTGGAATCTATTGGGTCCTGACCAAGCTTTTCGCGCAGTTTCTTGCGCAATTTGGAGATGTGGCTCTCGACGACGTTCTCCTCGACCTCTTCGTCGAAGATGCCGTAGATGGCGTTGAAGACCTGGGTCTTGGTGACGCGGCGTCCGCGGTTGCTCGCCAGATATTCGAGGATGCGGCGTTCGCGGCGCGGCAGAGGCAGCGGCTGGCCATCGATCTCGGGATCGCGGCCATCCATGAAGATGCGCATGGCGCCGATCTCGGTGTAGCTGACGTCCTCATAGGCGCGGCGGCGGATGGCGGTGATGCGGGCCAGGATCTCCCGAATATGGACCGGCTTGCGGATGACGTCGTCGACACCGCTCTCGAACAGCCGCAGCGTATTCTCGAGCGAGTGCTGTTCGCTCAGCGCAATGACCGGAGCGCCGGTGCGGTCGCGGATCTGGCGTGGCGAGATGGCGCCTTCGCGGCAGTCGCCGATGAGGAAGGCTCGGACTGATCGCAAATCCGTGTCGGCGGCCGATGTCACCCACTCGCCGAATTCACCGGACGCGAAGCCTGCACAGGCAACGCCCTCACGATCGAAAAGTGAATTATAGCCTTCAGTTACGAGCTCTCGCTCGTCAACGATTACAATCATCGGCCCCGCCTCCGAATCAGATCATCTGCCCCGTGGGAAGAGGCGTAACCGGTGCAGGGAATCCTGAACAACCGTCATTTCTTGTAGCTATTTTCTTGGGAGTTATTTCGAGTTTCGAAATAACCGCAATCAGGAGGTTGTATCGTTGGTTGCCGAACGGGTGACGTGGCACGTCACCCGCCGGGCGTGGATTTGCAGCCGTTCGCAAGAGATGATTCACCTAAAGGTTGCAAAAATTGCGGGCGTTCGGGGTCCATTTGCCGAAGCCGGTGGCGACCATATTGGCGATGACGCGGCAGACATAGAATTTCTGCGCGGGATCATTGTCGGGGCCGGCGTGGTAGCGGGCGACGGCCATCGACCAGCTGACATGACGCGCATGCAGGCTGGCCAGGAAGCGTGCGGCATAGTCGACATTCTGGCGCGGGTCGAGCATGTCGTCGACGCTGCGGAAATGCGCGGCGTGATAGTGATGGTTGATCTGCATGCAGCCGAGATCGATGAGTGTCTTGCCGTCGCGCCGGGCTGCTTCGAAGGTGGCCAGGGCCTCGGTGCGGTTCCTTGGAAATACCGCTTTCCCCTCTATATTCAACGCATTAGGTTGCAAGCTACCCTTCTTGCCGGTCTCGGTCAGCCCGACCGCATAGAGGATGCCGGCGGGCACGCCATAGCGGTCGGCGGCACGCAAAATCTCGGGCTCGCAAGGGTTGGTGGCGGCGGTGGCCGGCTTGGTGGCGAGGCTAGATAAACATATCGTCGCCAGCGCGCTCGCCAGCAGGCGCGCCAGCGCGGCCGAATTCCTGGGCATCGTCATTGCGGTTTCTTCCCGACTGCTGGCCGCCCGAACCCGTATTGTTGCCGCTCGAGTTTCCGGGCTGAAAAGCGGACTGGTCGCGGCCTTGCGGCATTGGATGCGAGTTCGCTGCATCGCTGCGGGCCGCTGCGTGGATCGCTATCGAGGGTTGCAGGATGGTGACCTTGTCGACATCGAAGCCGAGCCCGCGCAACGACTTCACGATGGCGTCGCTGTCGGTGGCGAGACGGCGGTAAGCCTCATGGGTTTCGGGCTTCAATTCTATCGAAAGTTGTTCTCCGGAAAGCCTGAGACTGGCGGTGACCATGCCGAGCTCTGCCGGGTGAAGCTCGATCTTCAATATATGTGTCGGAACGGCAACAGAACCGGCCGTCTGGGCGGTCGTCGACGGCGTCGAAACCGCTTGCCGCAGGCCGTTATCCGAAGCCAGCGCGTCGATAAGCGCCGAAGTCGTTTGGTTTATCGGACTATGCGCCGGCGCGGGGAAGCTCTGTTCGGCGACAATGTCGACGCGCGCAGCGAATGGCGGCTGTTTTCCCTGTGTGGACGATGCCGCGGAATGGGCTCCATCGACGGACTTCGCCGACGGCGCGGACCGTTTTGCCTCGGGTGCCGAAACGTCGCTTGCCGTCTGGTCCGCCGGTAGAGGAGGCGTCGGACCATCCTGGTGCGGCAGTTTGCCGGACTGGAGCCCGATCGCGGGCAGCTTTTGCGCCTGATCCTGTGCGGAAACGCTGGTACCGGGCTTGGCCCGTTCGGATCGCGTCGTCGTGTCGAGTCTGTCGTCAATGCCGGACGCTGCGCGGTGTCTCTTCAGAGGCGACGTCTGTGCAGAAATGGCCTCGCCAGCGGGCGCCGGTTGTCCAGTCTGTCCATTCGTCGCGATGCCGTTCCCGCTTGTCCGGACCGTTGAGAAATGCCTGATATCGTGCAACGCCAGCACCAGTGGCAAATGATCCTGCAGCGATCCTGCATCCGCGTCTCGTCCGGCCACCTCAGCGTCCTTGGATGGTTTGTCCGGGCCACTATCGGCATGTTCTTTTGCGGCCTTGCCGGCAGCGGATTTCGTCCCCGTTTTGCCAGACTGGGTGTGTGGGATTTCGCTTTTGCCGGGACCGGCAGGGCTGCGTTTGGCCCAATGCGGCTCGTGCGACGCGGCCTCAATTGCTCCCTGGCCTATCGGTGTCGGCGCATCGTCGTCGCCGCGCACCATGTCGCCGAAGCTTTTGTCGCCGCCCTTGGCGTTTGAGGCCGACTGCTTCGATCCGGCGTGCGCGGGAGCCGGCAGGGCCTGGCCAACATTGGTGGTCATTTCGGGGCTGCTCCAAGCATCTGGTCGATCAAATCGAGCTGGCGACGCGTCCTCGCCATGGCGGCGTCGGTGGGATCGGCTGGCTCTACGGCGGCGGGGGCCGGCGCCGATGCCGGCACGACCGGAGCCGCATCGCTGGCCGAGGCGACTGCAGGCGTTTCCGCCGCCTTTGCCTCTGGCG
>NZ_AYVK01000031.1:0-79202 GCF_000503155.1 Mesorhizobium sp. LSJC285A00 | reverse complement strand
ACGCTTCATTCGTCCGTCTCCTTGAGTGGGACAGACTCTACCAAAAACTGGAGGAGCTTCAGGGTCTCAGGTCATGGCGCACAACCCAAGGATCATGTTGCCGAGCCGGACGCGGGCCGCCCGCCAGATAACCGCGAGCGGTGATCATGCAGCGTACAATGTACGCGCCCGGCGATTTAACATGAACCTCCTTGTAGAAGCCCGTTCTCGCCAGTTCCGCGAGCCCTGCAGCATTGTGGGATCGGTTAGACGGGGCCTGCGAGCGTGGATACTTAGGACACGTTGGTGGGTGCCCAACCGCTCCAACTCTCAAGCCCGCACCCGCTCGCCCTTGGGGTCATACATCGGTTTGAGCGAGACTTCTGCGGCAAAGCGCTCGCCGGCGATCTCAATCTCATAAGAGGAGGAGAGCAGAGCTGCCTCGCATTCGTACTTGCACGGTACATAGCCAAGGCCAAGGGCTCCACCGAGCGTGTGCCCGTAGTCGCCGGAAGTGATTGTTCCGGCGATCCGACGGTCTCGGAAAACGACCTCGTTCTTATGAAGTAGAGGGGCGGGGTCTTTAAGGCGGAACTGAACCAGCCGACGGTCAAGTCCCGCCTCAAGTTTTCTCAGCACCGCATCGCGGCCAACAAATCCAGGCTTTGCCGTCTTGACAGCGAAGCCCAGTCCCGCTTCGAGCACATGATCCCCGCTGCCAACATCATCGGGGAGGTGCCGATATGCCTTCTCGATGCGGCACGAGCTGATGGCATGAAGGCCACACAGCTTGAGTCCCACATCTGCGCCCGCCGCCACGATTACTTCGAAGACATGCGCGGCCTGGTCAGTCGGAATGTAGATCTCCCAGCCCANATCTGCGCCCGCCGCCACGATTACTTCGAAGACATGCGCGGCCTGGTCAGTCGGAATGTAGATCTCCCAGCCCAGCTCGCCGACATAGGTGACTCTGTGGGCCCGCGCCAGACCCATGCCGATTTCAATCTCCTGGCAGGTGCCGTAAGGATTGTTTTCGTTGGAGAAGTCATTCGGACTTACTTTGCCGAGCAGTTCGCGCGAATTCGGTCCCATCACTGCCAGGACGCTTTCGGACGTCGACATATCGGTGATAACGACGAACTCGTCGCCTAGATGCCGCCTCAGCCAAGAGAGATTGGGTCGCACTGTGAGGGCCGACACGACCAGCAGGAAAGCAGTCTCCGTGAGACGACTCACGGTGAGATCGCACTCGACACCGCCCCGCTCGTTCAGCATTTGCGTATAAACGACCCGGCCAACCGGCACGTCGACATCATTGGAGCAAAGCCGCTGGAGAAAGCTAGTAGCGTCCCGACCTTCCACTCGGATTTTTCCGAATGAAGTCAAGTCGAAAACAGCCACCCGTTCACGAACCGCGATATGCTCGTCGCGCTGATTATCAAACCAGTTTTGGCGGTGCCAGGAGTATCGGTATTCGCGCTCCTGGCCCTCCTTGGCAAACCAGTTGGCTCGCTCCCAGCCCCCCGCCTCACCGAAGACCGCCCGGCGTGCTTTGAGATGTTCATGAATTGGCGAGCGTCGAATGCCGCGCGCTGTTGTCATCTGACGAGCGGGGAAGTGGTCGGCAAAGGAAAGTCCCACTACCTCCGAAACCCGCTCCTTCAAGCGCGAACAGTTCTTCTGAAACGGCTCCATCCGACGGATGTCTACGCCTGACAAATCGAACGGCGGCTCGTCGTCGTTCATCCACTGCGCCAGCGCTAAGCCTGCACCTCCTGAGGCAGCTATCCCTGTACTGTTGTACCCACAGGCTACCCAATAGCCCCTAACATCAGGAGCTTCACCCAAGTGATATTGGTCGTCCGGAGTGAAGCTTTCTGGCCCGTTGAAGAAGGTACGAATACCGGCTGTGGCCAGCATCGGAATTCGCTTTAAAGCCTTCTCCATAATAGGCTCGAAATGTGCAAAGTCCTCGGGCAACTGATCGAAGCAGAAATCTTCCGGGATGCCGTCCATGCCCCACGGTTTCGCCTTCGGTTCCACCGCCCCGAAGAGAAGTTTTCCTGCATCTTCCTTGTAGTACGTATGTTCGTCAAGAACCCGTAGGACCGGCAGCCGAGTTAGTCCGTCTATTGGTTCTGTAACCATGTAGAAATGTTCGCACGCATGCAATGGAACCGAGACGTCGCTTCTAGCTCCGAATTCCCGTGCCCACATGCCAGCACAGTTTACTACGCATTCCGTTTCAATCACCCCTCGCTGGCCCTCCTTCTCCCATGTTACGCTCGATACCCGGCCATTCCTTGCCTGAACACCGGCTACCTTAACTCCTTCAAAGATTGAGGCGCCGTGCTGACGTGCGCCTTTGGCCAGCGCCATCGCGACGTTGGCTGGATCACATTGTCCATCATTAGGGAAATGAAGCGCAGCAGTGACATCAGACAAACCGAGATGAGGGTACATATCCTCCAGCTCTCGCACAGAGACTTTTCGCGCCTCCACGCCGTGTGCGGCTGCGAGCGAGAGTTGCCTGTATAGCTCGTGCTTGCGCTCCTGGGTGAGCGCGATAGACAATGAGCCGACGCGGCGAAGTCCGGTTGCAATACCCGTCTCGACTTCTAGGCTCGAGTAGAGTTGCATTGAGTACTTGGTCAGTTTTGTCATGTCGCTAGACCCGCGAAGCTCGCTGAGTAATCCAGCGGCGTGCCACGTCGTGCCGCACGTAAGTTGCTTACGCTCGAGCAGGATCACGTCCGTCCATCCGAGCTTCACCAAGTGATATGCGACGGAGCACCCCGACACCCCGCCTCCGATTATGACAGCGCGCGCTTTGGAGGGCAGTGACTTCATCTCGGATAGCTCAACAACCTTGCTAAATTCTGGTGCGACTCTCATCGTAAGTTCCTGTTCTTTTTTCGGCATCCTTCCGGCAGAGTCCGCGGAGCGCGCCCTCCAGAGGGCCGGATAGTCCCTGAGCGTGGCGAGACCACGAAGCCACCGTAGACCGCGATCCGCGCCTACCTCGGGAAGAGCGCCCCGCCAGTGCCGCCAGGCGGCCGGCGGGCGACGCTGTCCATCCTTGATTTTTGTGGTCTAGGTGGTTGTGGTGCAAGTCTAGCTCGTGGACCGCTGACGTTCGAACCCGGGACCAGGATATCGGGGTCGGCCACGTCTGGATGTCGGTGCGAAAAGGCGCCGGCCACGGCCTCTGGTCCGCCGTGAATGATAGCGCCAGCGGGCCGACCACCCGCGGACGCTGCGCGTCTTGGACGGTAAACGAGGCCCGGCACGGCGAGCTCCAGTGAAGCGTGTCAGGGTCGAGCCAATTCATGCCGCCCTTGGCCTCCGGCAGCCTGAATCCGTCGGCGATGAAGCCCAGGCACCCCGGATCGAATTCGCGATGACCGCATCGCTGCGGCCGCGCGACAGGCGTAGCACGGCTCTTTCCTGTCTCTCGCTCAAGCGACGCCATGCCCCACATCCAGTCCTCTCCGGCGAGGGCGTCCAGATCGAGCAGTGGCTCCCACCAGGGATCCGCCATCAGGTAGGCGGCAACGGTGGTCCGGCGCCATGGTCCGCGCGGGTTTCGGGGATCTCGCCAGAAATTGTAGAGGTACTGGCCACAGCGCGTCATCAGGGGAATGTTGTCGGGACGGTCGAAAATCGCTGAAAGGGCGTCGTGGTCGCGCTCGAACTGCGTTCCATCGCAGTGCTCCACCGTCCTCGCCGAATGCCTGGCCGCCGGCAAGTGTCCGTTCGCCTTCTATGTCTTTCGAGCCAAAGATGGGGATCACCGTCGGGAGCACTCAGCGTTGCGCGGAAATCGAAAGAGGTCATGTTCGGATACCCTGAAGAATGATGTCGACTGGAAAACAAGCGCAAGTTTATTCGTCGGCTCGCGAAAGCTTTTCGCGGGGCGACTGATTGTTCGGTTATCCTGATCATGGGATGATCCGTGCCGCAATGCGTTCGCGGATAGTGCTGCACGTGTCGTGCCAAATGAGAAAATAATTTCACAACAGTGGGATGGCTCTGATAGCACTGGATCTCATGTCCGACTTTGTCGAAGACCCGACAACGAGTGGAGCGTAAACGCATATCGGTCTCCTGTGCGTGGGTCGGTGGGCACCGCGGAAAACTCAAGCAGTGAAGTCGAGGCAATTTCCGAACTCGTTTAGGAGCCAGCGCGTGACAGCCGCGGACTATGCCGGCATTGTTGACGAGCATGTCCGGAGACCTAGCAGGATCAGGGAGTAGCGTATCCAGACGGCTCGGCAAGGTTAGATCCATGGCATCGGTCTCCACCAAGGAGATGATTCCTGCGGAGTTCGATCCCGGTCGGCGAAGGAATAGAGCTGTTCGAATGTCTCCGACGGCGCGTCTGCTTACCAAATATCCCAGCGTGTTCGATGCCCATATGTTCAAAGGCATTGATCGTGCTTTTCGTTCCGATGTGCCGACGACACTTCCACCCATCGCGATCGCGAATGATAGGCGCAGCATAGGGTCGTCACGAGGCGAATCGGCAAGACGTGCATTCCACACCAGATCAACGATACATCAAATCGATCCGTCCTCCCAACCCCGAAGACCCCCTGCATGCCCTTTGCGCCTATCTGAAAGCTAGATAACGAGCATATTAGAATCCGTATTTGGCAACGCTCCTCGGCAATGGCTGCTCTCAACGGCAGGATTACTTGGCAAACGCTTTCTGGCATGAACGCGGCGGAATTTCGCTCTATATCGGGCAGGGCGGAGTTCCGTGCTGCCGAGTCGTGCAGGCTGCGGTCTGGGGAAGGCGACACGCCCGATCCGGCCGAACTGATTATGGTCACCCAAGCAGAAGGCGGAGTCGCTGCCGACCCCTTCGTCGACGGTCGGCTCATCGGCTATGTCTTCGGTCTGCTTCCGTCAGGCCGGGCGTGCAACATTCGCACCGACCGGCTGTGTTTCGCGGGCGCGCCCTTGGAGTGGCGCTCAAATGATACCAGCGACGCTGGTGCCTGACACGCAGCAAGGGCATGTGCGCAGACCCCACTCCACGTAGCAACAAACAAGAAGGAGCCCGAGACGATGGCAATCTTCCGACAAGATACGCCAGTCTCCGGGACGGGGGCTTCGTTCGGCTCCAACGCATCCCTGTTAAGGCTAGTCTCCGCATAGAGGTGTGAGGGCGACAGAAGTCCTGGGTACCGGCTATCTCAAAACACGATGGCACCGTCCGGGACATTATACTGGCGAACCCAACGCCAAGTGGCACATACTTGGCGGGTAACGGATCGAACGGCATCCGCCTATCAACGTCGTCCGAAAAATCGAGCGAAGTGAAATGCAGATCAAAGACGTCCTCCTCGCGCCTGGTAGTGGCGCATTTTTCTATGACGACCAAGCTGCCATCAGGGCCGGCGCGGCCCAGGACGGCTTCATCTATGCTGGCGAGCCGATAACGCCTGGGTTCACGACCATTCGCGTTCCGGCATCCTCGCTTAGTGTCGGGCTTGTCCTCACCGACGACATGGTAGTTTGGGGCGACTTGTTGAACGTTCAGTACTCTGGTGCTGGCGGACGCGACCCTTTATTCGAAACTGCTCTCATCTCGGATTTGACGTCGCGGATCGTGAAACCACGGCTTCTCGATCTCGATGCCTCTCGCTATCTTGACGCCTGCGCCCAAGTTCTCGAGCCTCACGAACATAAGCGGCTACCTCTCGCCGTTGAGTATGGTGTCAGCCAAGCGCTACTTCGCGCAGCCGCCCACCTTCAGCGCAAGACAATGGCGGAGATCATATGTGCTGAGTTTGATTTGCCGCTACCGACGTGCAGGGTTCCGATTTACTGCCAAAGCGGCGATGCGCGGGAAATCAATGTCGACAAGATGATTCTGAGGTCCGTGGATATTCTTCCCCACGGTCTAATCAACTCACGGCAGAAATTCGGCGTCGGAGGCCAGACCTTCCTGGAGTTCGTCAAGTGGGTTGCTACGCGTACGCGCGAAATCGGCCGCCCGGGGTACCATCCGGTGCTGCATTTCGATGTCTATGGCTGGATCGGCCAGGAAATCGGCCTGGAGCCGCAAACCATCGCTGACTTTATCTGCAAGGTTGCCGACACCGTCCCGGATTTTACGCTCAACATCGAGTCCCCGGCGGACTTTGGTTCCACGCAAGCTCAAATTGAGAACTACGCCAATATCGTATCGATAGTGGACAACCGGGGTTCTAGCGCGCGCATTGTCGTGGATGAGAGATGCAATACGCTCGAGGATATCCGGCTCTTTGCCGAAGCGAAGGCCACGCATCTCGTTCAAATCAAGACCCCCGATGTTGGCTCAATAGCCGATACGGCTCGTGCCGTCCTCATTTGCAAAACCAACAAAGTCGGAGCGTATGTCGGGGGAAGCTGTACCGAGACAGATCTCTCCGCCCAAGTTTCTGTCCATGTTTCTGTGGCAACCCAAGCCGACATGATGCTTGCAAAGCCTGGAATGGGTGTCGACGAGGCATTCTCAATCGTTGGGAATGAACAAAACCGGTTGCTGGCGATGCTGAACCGTCGTCGGGCTCAAGACGAAAAAATTGGGATGAAAAGCACGGTGTCGCATGCACAACTCTCTTGAGGGGATCACGGTCGTAGCCGTTGAGCAGGCCGTGGCTGCGCCCTACGCATCATCGCGCCTTGCGGACGCCGGCGCCCGGGTGATCAAGATCGAGAGGGCCGAAGGCGATTTTGCCCGAAATTACGACAAGTTGGTGCGGGGACAGAGCGCTTACTTCGTCTGGCTCAACCGGGGCAAGGAGTCGGTCTGCCTGGACCTGAGAACGGGAGCGGACCGCGCCGTCCTCGATGCGCTCATTGCCAATGCGGACGTCTTTATCCAGAATCTGAAGCCGGGCAGTATAGTAAAACTGGGTTTCGCGTCTGCGGATCTCCGTCGGCGTTTTCCGCGGCTGATCACCTGCGACATCTCTGGTTTCGGGGAGACAGGGCCGTATTCCCATTTAAAGGCTTATGATCTCATCGTCCAGGCTGAAACAGGTCTATGCGCGATCACCGGCAACCAACAAGGGCCCGCGCGTGTAGGGGTCTCGGTTTGTGACATCTCGGCGGGCATGACAGCGCATAGCGCCATTCTTCAGGCCCTCTATCACCGCGAGGTCACCGGCGAAGGCACCAGCATCCAGGTGTCACTGTTCGATGCCATCGCCGACTGGATGAATGTTCCGGTTCTGCAAAGCGACTACAGCGGCTATCACACCGTACGCGCCGGCGTGAAACACCCGTCGCTGGTACCCTATGGCGCCTATCGTTGCGCTGACGGCAAAGAGCTCATCTTTTCGGTTCAAAATGACCGCGAATGGGTAAACTTCTGCGAGAAATTCCTGAAGCAGCCGGAGCTTACACGCGCACCTGGTTTTGCCGATAACATGGAGCGCCTCGGTCACCGTGCACAGCTCGATGAGGTCATTGAGAGGCGCTTTTGTGAACTGTCCTGCCATGAAGCGATGCGGGAGCTTGAGGCGGCCGGTTTGGCATACGGCCGACTGAACGAATTGCGGGATGTTTCAAACCACCCACACATTCGCAGGGTTGAGGTTGGAACACCTGAAGGAACCGTCGAGACAATAGCGCCGGCGGCGATTTTCAACTCCGAGCACCCCTCACTGCGCCCCGTTCCGGCTCTAGGCGCTCACACCGAGATTGTCCGCGAGGAAATCCTGGGGCGTTTGCGCGCGCGAGCCGCGTCTGCGTGAGCGCGAGCGTTGTCGCTAAGGTTTGGTGCTCTCGGTCACGTAATCGCATAGGACACCCAGCAAGCCCACTGCCGCCACCCTGGCTAAATCAACGCAGAGTCCCTATGATCAAGGACATCGCTCCGGCCGTTGAAGGCGCGATCTCTGTACCACCCTGGAGATCGCTGCTCTTCGTTCCCGCCCACATTCCGCGCTTTGTCGAGACGCCCCATGAGCGAGGTGCAGATGGCTTCATTCTCGACCTGGAAGATTCCGTTCCCCAGGATCAGAAGGTTGAGGCGCGGCGGCAGCTTCCTGAATCCGTGGCAAAGGTGGCCCGCAAAGGGTGCATCCGTTTTGGTTCGCGTCAATCGTGGTTTGCGCGGCTTGGCCGCCGATCTCGATGCAGCCGTGATCGCTGGGGTTGACGCCCTTGTTCTTCCGAAGACGGATTCGGGAGAGTGGGTATTGGAGATCGCGCATGCGGTTTCGGACCTTGAGCGAGAAAGAAGTCTTCCGCTCGGACGCATCCGGTTCCTTGCCCAGATCGAGACGCCGGGCGCCTTGCAAAGACTGCCGCCATTGCGTTGGCACATCCAAGGATGGTCGCAATGGCGCTTGGTCCAGAAGAGTGCTGCTGTTGGTGGCGCCCAGGAGTTCAATCTTCTCTTGACGCCGAACCTTTCTGTTCTTTTCGCCGCCCGAGCGGCCGGATTGCTACCTCTGGGTTTTGTTGGAAGCGTCGGCGAGTCTCGGACAACAATAAGCTTCGTGAAACCGCGACGCATGCGCGGCGGCTTGGCTTTGCTGGAGCCTTGGCGGTCCACCCGACACTGGTGGCCATATGCAATGAGGCTTTCTCGCCAAGCGCGCAGGAAGTCGAGTAGGCCCGCGCTGTTGTTGCAGCGGAGAACGATGCCGCCGCCCGCGGACTGTCCGCATTCTCGTTGGATGGTCGGATGGTTGATCCGCCTGTGGTGCGGCGCGCCCACGAAATCCTGACGCTCGCCGGTAGCAACTGACCTAACTCCGGTCAATGGTCCGACCGGGAACTTTTCCCCGCTGTGCGCAAGCAAGTATTACTTGCGGCCCATCTCGTTTCGAGATAAACGCAAAGGACTGGGGGAGTTGCCTCAGTTGGGTTAAGCCGTGGATATCAGGCAGTTAAAATACTTTGTCGGCGTAGTGGAAGCCGGCAGTTTCACGAAGGCCGCTTCGCTCCTGCATGTCGCTCAGAGCGCCCTTAGCCTCCATGTGCGTCAACTGGAGGAAGGCTTCGGCACTCAACTGCTGGTACGCGACAGGACCGGCATCAGTGTGACTGCCTCTGGAACCAAACTGCTTGACCGGGCGCGGACGATTCTCAGGGAAATTCGACTCACCGAGATGGAACTGACCAACACGGTGGCTTCTCCTTCCGGAGAGGTGACCATAGGCATTCCGTCCGGGGCCGCGCGTGTCCTTAGCGGTCCGCTGCTTGAATCGGTAAGAAACGAGCTGCCAAGGATCTCCCTTAAGATGATCGAGGGCATGACGGGACCGCTGGAAGAGTGGATGGCTGCCGGCCGCTTCAATCTGGCTGTCCTCTACCGCACTGCCGAGAGCACGAGGCGGATGACGGTGCTGGCACGCGAAGAATTTTGCCTTGTGGTGCCGCCGGGTGAACCCCCTTTCGAAGACGAGATACCGCTCGCCGACCTGCATGCGTTCCCGCTAGCGGTTCCCATGCGCAACAACAATGTCAGGCGTTCGGTGGCTGATGTCGTTGCGCAGCACGGTTGTGTGCTTGACGTCAGATTCGAAGTCGACTCCCTTTCTACGATCATCAATATGGTCATGGAAGGAAAAGCGTATTCTATTCTTGCCCCTTCGGCCATTCAGAGGGAAGCCTCTCAGGGACAGGTCCGAACGGTCAAAATCATTGATCCAGTGATTACCCGCTCCGTCGTGCTTGCCGTCAACCCCAAAGATGAGCAATCTCCCGCTGTCTCTGCTGTCCGCAAGCTGATCCCCAATGTCACCAGGACATTAATCGAGAGCGGGCAATGGCCGGCCACGGCTCCGGTCCGGGCCTAGGCATATCCGTCGACCGAATCCCAGTGCTATCACGCTTCCATGGCGGGCCCGAGCCGGCCATCAATCTGGATTCGAGATGGTTTTGGGCGACATTCCATATTTGACCCAGCGTGACCATCGCGATGAGACTGCAGAGAAGTGAGCCCATGGTCGGATATCGGCTGGTCTCGCATTGGCAGAAATACTCAAGCGGAGCATGGGATGTCCAACGCCACGAACTATCAGCTTTTCATCAATGGCAGATGGCGAGCCGGTGGTAGCGGAGCCACTCTGCCAGTAATCAATCCGGCGACGGAGATGGTATTTGCCTCGGTGGCCTCGGCGACGATACCGGATCTGGATGAGGTCCTCGCTTCGGCAGAGCGCAGCCGCAAGGCCTGGTCCTCACGGCCTGCAAACAATCGTGGCGAGATCCTCGTGGCGGCCGCCAGGATCCTTGCCACGAAGGTGGGAGACGCATCGAAGGATTTGTCGACCGAACAGGGAAAGACGATTGCCGAAGCCACAGGTGAGTACGCGCGCGCTGTCGAAACGCTGGAGTGGAACGGAACCCACGCCCAAGAGCTTTCGGCCGCTATTCCTATGGGCCCGAACCGGATGATCGTCCCGGAGGCCCTTGGCGTAGTTGCTGCCTTCACGCCTTGGAACTATCCCGCCGTGCTTATCGCCCGCAAGCTGGCGCCTGCATTGGCGGCAGGCTGCCCGGTGATACTCAAAGGGGCTGAAGAGACACCAAGCGCGGCTGTCCATATCGTCGAAGCCTTGCGACAAGCGGGTATCCCGGACGGCGTGCTCAATCTCGTCTTTGGCGTTCCAGTGCAAATATCCCGGCACTTACTCAGCTCGCCGATCGTCAAGGTTCTAACTTTCACGGGCTCTACCGAGGTTGGAAAACAGCTCGCCAAGCTCGCCGCGAACAACTTGCAGCGGTGCATTCTTGAACTCGGTGGGCACTCCCCGGTCGTTGTATGCGAGGATGCCGACCTGGCAAAAGCCATACCGGCAATTTCGGAATACAAGTTCGAATGCGCGGGTCAAAGCTGCAATGCACCCAGCAGGATCCTCGTCGCGCGAACCCTGTATGAGGAATTCCTGTCCCGGATGACCGAGGTCGCCCGCAAGATCAAGATCGGTCCGCCGGACGACCCTGCGACGGAGATGGGTCCACTGGCAAATGCGCGGCGAATCGAGGCCATGCAGCGTCTTATCAAGGATGCGGTCGATCGTGGCGCCACCGTCGAAACCGGTGGCGCCAGCCTCGACCAACCGGGTTTTTACTGGCCGCCAACGATCCTTACAGGCGTGCCAAAGGATGCCAGAGTGCTTCATGACGAGCCGTTCGGACCGGTCCTCACCGTGGCACCTTTCGACACGATCGAAGAGGCGATCGAAGAAGCCAACGCTACTGACTACGGCTTGGCCGCCTACTTCTTCACCGGTGCTGACGATACCAAACGGGCGCTGATCGGCGGTCTTTCGGCCGGCGCTCTTAGTGTAAATTATCTCAAAGGGGTTTCAGCAGATGCGCCGTATGGAGGCGTTAAACAGAGCGGGTATGGATATGAAGGAGGCGAGGAGGGGGTGCGGAGCTTCCAGAGCCTGAAACTGGTCAACGGGTTCGGTTCATTCGGATGAGATCTCGTGAATAAAAAAACACGGACCATTGCCGGGGAGGATATCACCAAGAGCGTCGCAGACGCCCTTCAGTACATCTCGTATTACCATCCTCCCGACTATATCCGGTACCTTTCGCAGGCATACACTCGCGAACAGAGCCCGGCGGCGAAGAACGCCATCGGGCAAATCCTGCTGAACTCCCGCATGGCGGCCTTCGGACGGCGTCCGATCTGCCAGGATACCGGTCTCGTAGTTGTCTTTGCCAAGGTCGGCATGGACGCCCGCATCAAATCAACGGCCAGTTTCGCTGACCTCGTGAATGAGGGCGTCCGCCAGGCATACCTTGACCCCGACAACCCGCTTAGGCCATCGATCGTCGCCGATCCGCTCGCCGGACGGATCAATACCCGCGACAACACGCCGGCAGTCATCCACGTCGACCTCGTGCCCGGGAACGGAATCGAGATTACCATCGCAGCAAAAGGGGGCGGGTCCGAAAACAAGGCGCGTTTCACCACCCTGAACCCCCGTGCGTCCGTTGCCGACTGGGTAGTCGACACCGTTTCGACGCTGGGCAGCGGATGGTGTCCGCCGGGCCTGATCTCGGTCGGCATCGGTGGCAGCGCTGAAAAGGCGATGCTGCTTGCCAAGCAGGTCATGAACGAGCCGATCGACATGTCGGAACTGGTCGCCAAGGGGCCGTCAAACGCGGAGGAGGCGCTGCGGATCGAGCTTTATGAAAGAATTAATGCGCTAGGCATCGGTGCTCAGGGCCTAGGCGGCCTGACCACGGTCGTGGACGTGAAGGTTGCTACCTATCCTACACATGCGGCGTCGAAGCCCGTCGCGCTCATTCCGCAATGTGCGGCCAACCGACACCTGAAGTTCACCTTGAACGGCTCGGGACCCATCAAGCTCGAGCCACCTGACTTTTCCGAATGGCCCCAGATTGGTCAAGAGGACTTGCACGAAGCCGGCGTCCGCCGGGTCAATCTCGATGCGCTCACGAAGGAAGAGACGGCATTGTGGCGCTGCGGGGAAACCCTTCTTTTGTCCGGGAAGATGCTGACGGCCCGGGACGTCGCCCACCAGCGACTGGTCGATTTGATCGATGCCGGCAAGCCGCTCCCGGTCGATCTGCGGGGTCGCGTGATCTACTATGTTGGACCGGTCCGCGCAGTGAGGGGCGAGGTCGTCGGGCCGGCCGGCCCGACAACCTCCAGCCGCATGGACGGTTTTACTGAAAAGATGCTCGCCGAGACCGGCCTATATGCGATGGTCGGCAAAGCGGAGAGAGGCCCGGCTGCAATCGAGTCGATTGTGAGACACAAAGCGCCCTATCTCATCGCAGTGGGTGGCGCTGCGTACCTGATTTCAAAATCGATCAAGGCGGCGCGGATCGTTGCCTTTGAAGACCTAGGCATGGAAGCCATTTATGAACTCGAGGTGCAGGACATGCCGGTGATCATGGCTGTCGATGTTGAGGGAAACTCCGTTCACAATTCTGGGCCTGTTGAGTGGCGCAAGCGCATGGCGGCCGACAGCATCGCCCGCAGCATCGGCGTTTGAGTCCGCCGGCTGCTAATCCGGCCAAACTCGAGGGTCGGAATTTGGGCGGTGCGGTAACACAGGCGGTATTCGTGGTTCAGCTCCTTGGCGAGCCCACACAAGAAAGGCTTTCACGTCGCTCTCGATGACAAACGCTAGGTGTAAAAACTTGATCGATCTGCCGTCCATACGATCCACGCTCGGGGTTCTGTCGAGGAGTGCCAACAAGCCATCGCCGCTACCGACAAAAGCACCATCCATTTATGCCAGATCAATGTGGACAGGCGATCACCGCTCTGTGCGTCATCGCCGTGCAGGGGAGGGCAATGCCCAACTGTTCAGCATCCCTTCTGATTGGATAGCTCTAGTCAGATGAGATTCGACTAGCTCACACTGGCGCGTTTCGGGCGAAGACAGATAGGTCCAATAAATTCCCCTTTTCAATTGGTGATAGAATTGCTGGGCACATGACCTTTCGACCACGTTTGAAGAGCAACAGATCATGAAGTCGAAACCAGATCCTGTGCAACTAGACGCTTGGGATATCCGTATTCTCTCAGAACTCCAGTCAGATGGTCGGATTTCAAAAAGCGAGCTCGCAAAGCGTGTTCACCTTTCGGCGTCGGCCTGTTCGGAGCGGCTCCGAGTACTCCAAGCCGCAGGGATCATTGAGGGGTTCTACGCGCGACTAAGTCCAGTCCTCATGGGGGGCATCATCTCTATAATGGTTGAGGTGGTTCTGGATCGCCATCGTCTCGAGGACCAACGGCTCTTCGAGACTGCGATCCAAAACAGTCCGGAAATCCTGGACTGCTGGGCTATCGGGGGGCGGATCGACTATTTAATGCGCGTTTCCTCCCCTTCCATGGCGGCGTATCAAGATTTCATGGAGGGACTCCTGCAGGCAGGATTGGGGATCGACCAATACTACAGCCTTGTCGTGACGAAACCAGTGAAAGCCAATTCCCCGATTCCGTTGTCCCCCCTCAAGCCTCTGAAGCGTTGATTTCGTCGGAAAATGCGCCGATTCCGTGAATTCATCGGTCAAATACGCCCATATCCACGAAATTCGAGAGACCGTTGGGGATATAACGAGCCAGTCCACCGAGTGTTCCGCCTCGGTTGCGACAAGCTCAGATATGGAGGCGAATTATGGCTGGAAGACCTGACAACCCCGGAAAGGGGCCACCTGATAATCCTGGAAAAGGACCGCCTGATAATCCTGGAAAAGGACCGCCTCACGATGTTCCGAAGGGGCCGCCCGATCCGCCCGCACCCCCGCCGCGCAAGGTGGGATGAGAGGATGGTTGACTCCGATTCGTCCACGACCCCGGCGCAGCCAGTTCCCCGCTGGGAGCACCGTTATCCCGGGCGGCTTAGATATGAACTCGACGCGCTGCACGCGGCCGGGATAACGCCTGAGATTGACAGGCCGGCCCTGGCGGCAGGGCGATTGTCGCTTACATTCGACTGGCCGCTCGATACCGCCACGCCCCTTCGGTTGCAGGCTGTTTTTCCCGACGCCTACCCGCACTTTCGGCCTCAGGTCTTTCTGCTCGCCGGCCTTGACCCCCCGCCTGCGCGCCACCGCAGTCCTATTGAGGGCAATCTCTGCCTGCTCGGCCGCGACTCCCGGCAGTGGATACCGAGCTGGTCGCTTTATACGTTGCTGGAAAAACAGCTGGCCGACTCCGTGCGTGGCACGGGTGAGGAGGACCAGCAGGGCGAGCCTGCCGAATACTGGTGGAATAACCTTGGCCGTAATTCCGGATCTTATTGTCTGATCGACAGCCACTGGAATCTCGGCGACACTTCGCAGGGCACCTTGCAGCTGCGTTACATCCAAGATCAAATCGTCAAAGTGGAGACCGAGAACGGTACAATCCGTAGTCCGGCGGTTAAGGCCTATGTCGAAGAGGTGCGCGCTGAGAATGGCCAAGTACTTTACCAATGGGCGGGCCCGCTCCCGATCGACCTCGCCGACGCGAAGCACCAGTTGGAGGTTGCGTGGGTAAGATCAAAAGACACGATCCTGCCCGAACCTCAACTCGACGCACAGCTGAAAAGGCTCCACCAAGATTACTCCTGGCTCAAGCGTACCCGGCCACGAAACTACGGCTCAGGTCTGAAGTTTGACCTCTGCGCGCTCGTCTTTCCGAGCGAGCTCGCCTTTGGTGAAACGGGCCTCGGCTGGTGCTTCGTCATGGTCTTCGGTCATGCCCACGGCTTTGAGCCGAAGAAGAACAAGCCCGCCAAATCACTGTGTATCACCGCGTTGCCCGTCTTTCGCGCCGGGCCGGGCGACATTGGCTGGCGCGTTCCGGGCGTTGCATTCCTCAAAGAGAAGCGGATCCTTGTCGTTGGCGTTGGCGCAGTCGGGGCACCGGTAGCGATCGAACTTGCTCGCAACGGATGCCGCACCCTCGATCTCGTCGAGCATGACATTGTTGAGCCCGGCAACACGATCCGCTGGCCGCTGGGCGCAGACGCCTGGGGGCAGCGCAAGACAGACGCCTTGCAGGCTTTTCTCGCTCGCCAGTATCCGGCAACCGAAGTCCGTAGCCATTCGCATTTTATAGGTCTTGCGGGGCAGTCTCTGAGGGATCCGGGTGACGACGATATCCTCGACTCGCTCATCAGGGACGCCGATCTCGTTATCGATGGCAGCGCTTCGCACGGCGTTACAACGCTGCTGGATGACCGCTGCCGAAGCGCAGCCGTTCCCTTCATAAGCATGTCCGCGACGCCGACGCTGGAGGGCGGCACCGTTGTCCGGCACGTCCGCGAAAGCGGCTGCCCGAACTGCCTTTTGCACGCATGGCACAAGCACGAGATCGAACCCCCGCCAGGACAGGATGCCGGTGACGAGGCCCTGACCCAGCCGGCGGGGTGTAGCGAGCGCACATTCACCGGTGCCGACTATGATCTGCAGGAACTTTCGCTGCAGGCGGTGAGGCTGGCCATCGATACCCTCTCGGGTAAGGCGGACGATGGTTCGGTCGTGCAGACACTCAGCTTTGTTGATGATGAACGAGCGCGCTGTCCGCCGCGCTGGCGTGTCGATCCGCTGCCAAAACATCCGGACTGCCGGGGCGGGCATTGATGTTGCCGGATGTCGATGTCTGGCTGCCTAACACCGTGACTCAGGAATGCGCGGTTGAAGCCGACACCAAACTCCCATTAGAGACCGGCGGCACTTTCATGGGCTGGTGGTTGAATCCTGATACCGCCGTCGTAACCGCCATGGTTGGTCCCGGACCCGGCGCCCTTCACGAGCGCTTCCGGTTCCAGCCGGATCAGCAATGGCAGCTTGAGCAGATTGCCGCCCACTATGAGCGTTCGGGTCGCCGCGAGACTTACCTCGGCGACTGGCATAGCCACCCCGGCGCTTCGAGCGGCGCGCTGAGTTGGACCGACCGCGGCGTCCTTCGCCGCGTTATCGCCACACCGAAAGCCCGCTGCGCATTGCCGCTGATGATGATTCTATGGGGTTCTTCCGGCACATGGCAGGTGACGGCGTGGCGAGCACAAACTGTGCCGCGGGTGGTACTCTGGGACAAGCTGCATCTCGATCCGGTGCAGATAAGGGCCTTTTGAAATCTTCGCACACGCAGATGCCAGCGGCTTGATGAAAGGCATGACCTGGCATCCGCTTCGGTCAGGCAATGATCCGGCCAACCTGCGCCAGGAACGGCCTGCCCGACAGCGTGGGCTGCAGCGGGTGAAGTCGCAAACGGCCGCGCCCGCCGGCCTAGACCCGCTGCATTGGCTCCTGACCACCCATGCGGCAACCTGCTCCGCCGGGGCCTGGCCGATTGTCGCTTGCACACGCAGCGCTGGCTCATCGAGCAGTTCTCCGAGCGGTGAAGACCCAGGGCTGATGATCGAGACAGCCAGTTGCAATCGGGACAGATGAAAGCTTCTACTGCTGTGTGGACACGGTGTCGAGCCTTAGCGAGCCCGTCCAACTCTATGCGAAAGAAGAATCTAGAGCACGTCCTGGGATCGTAAGTCGATCGTGATGTGAAGAGGGACCTTTGCTGCTCGATGAGGAGACTGCGGAGGGTCTTCTCGAGCATGCTTCCCCCTGGCGCGCGACTCAGCGATCCCAACGCCTTCATAACGCTGCGAATCTGGCTTAGAGAGCGTGGCAATCCTGAATAGCCCAAGGCGTGCCGCCACGAGCGTGCGCATCACAATATGCTTGAACATATCCCGGCGACACGAAGAACACATCGCGGAGGTTCTGTTGGGCTGCTGAATGGGGGCCTTCGGACGGCGCATCTCGTAATACCAGTCCCCGGGTTTACGGTACCTTCGCAGACATTCGCCGACGAACAGAACACTGCGACGGCCGCACTGATCCCCTTATCCGCCTCAAGGAGAAGGTAAATCCAGAAGTTGGTTTTCACGTTGTTTCAGGCCGATTTCAGCGGATTCGTCGGCTAAAGAGGTGCATTCCCGCGAAACTCCAGATGTGTTTATGGATATGCTTGTTTCAAATAGCGGCTGGCCAAGGATTCTCCGCCGACTGCTCGCGAGGAGAGAAACTATGAGCTTCAGGAATCTGGGGACTGAGCAGCTGCGGGAGAAGGACCGAAGCTTCGTCTTTCATCCGTCTACACACTTGGCCAAGCACAGCCGCGGCGAGACGCCAAACCGGATCATGGCCGGTGCAGAAGGTGTGTACATCTGGGATACCGACGGCCGAAAGAGCCTTGACGGTTTCGGAGGGCTTTACTGCGTCAATATGGGATATGGCTGCACGGAGATTGCCGACGCCATTGCCAGGCAAGCACATGAACTGCCGTTCGCGCATCTTTACGCCAGCCAAGGCACCGGGCCAGTCGCGCTTTTGGCGGAGGCCGTGGTCGAATATTTCGGGCAGAACATGCGAAGGGTCTATTTCGGCCTTTCCGGCTCCGACGCCAACGAAACCAACATCAAGCTGGTGTGGTACTACAACAACACTCTCGGCCGCCCTGAAAAGAAGAAGATCATCTCGCGCAATCGCGGATATCACGGGTCAGGGCTGGTCACCGGTAGTCTTACAGGCCTTGCCTTCTTTCACGATTTCTTCGACCTGCCGCTGGACTTGGTGCGCCATACGACCACGCCGCACCATTACCGGCAGGCGCATGATGGCGAAAATGAGGAAGCGTTCTCCAGGCGCTGTGCCAACGAACTTGAAGCCCTTATCCTCGCTGAAGGCCCGGAGACGGTTGCAGCCTTCATCGGAGAGCCGGTACTTGGGACCGGCGGCATCGTTCCGCCTCCGAAGGGATACTGGGACGCGATTCAGGCGGTGCTTGACAAGTACGACATCCTTCTTATTGCCGATGAGGTGGTCTGCGGCTTCGCGCGAACCGGTGAGAAATTCGGTTCCCATCTCTATGGCATGCGCCCGGATTTCGTAACCATCGCCAAGGGCTTGAGTTCGGCCTACCTGCCTATCTCCGGGTCGATTATAGGTGACCGGGTCTGGTCGGTTTTGGAACAAGGAACGGAAAAGCATGGGCCACTCGGCCACGGCTGGACGTATTCTGGTCACACGCTTTGCGCGGCGGCCGCGCTTGCTAACATTAAGTTGCTCAAGGAAAGAAATATCCTGGAACATGTTCGGGATGTCGGACCCTATTGGCAAGCTCGCATGAAAGCCGAATTGGAGCGACATCCTATTGTTGGCGAGGTTCGCGGCGTCGGCATTCTATCCGCCGTGGAGCTGATGCGGGATCCGAAGGGCCGGGTGCCATTTGAACCCGGACTTCAGGTCGGCGTGCGCGCCGCCGCTGCTCTGTTTGAAAATGGTGTCATAGGTCGCGCCATGCCGCATGCTGATATCCTCGGCTTTGCCCCACCTCTGATCATTACCCGAAAAGAGATCGACATCATCGTAGACGCGACCGCGAAATCAGTCGATACGACTTATCGCGCGCTGAAGGCGGAGGGCGCGATATGATCCGAACGTACCGGGGAGCCTCCCATTCGGAATCGACCGGATATCACGTCCGGCAGCCCTGTGGCGTCTGGCGCGCGCAAAGCCACGCTCTTCGTTTTTAAGGCAACTTGAATAAAGGGGGAGTCGATGCCGAAATGCGGTGCCAATCCCGAAAAACGCAGGCGGCATTCGCGTCCGAGACGGGAACGTAGGGCTGCTGCAAGAATTGTAGAGGTGACGCTCTCAGAGACCACAGACCGCAATCTACTGCGAGGCTGAGCTCCTCCATTGAGACAGTCTAAACAGCGCGCAAACCAGACACCCCGACCGCGATGAAGTGCAAAGCCAAGAGGACGACTATCACCTCTAACAGATGACGCTGGAATGAGTCTCGGTGTCGATAACAGCGCCGTCGAAGCACGTATCGCCCTCCCAAGGCGCACGGCCCGGCACGGAGCTCAGTCTCCGTCCGGGCCTTCAACCCAGAATGGCGGCGCATTGGCCCGCCCGTCTTGGCCCCTGGAGGGCCAGAACTCACTGCAGTTTAGCTATGCAAGACGCTTTTCATAGATTTGTAGGGCAGATCGCAGACAGCGCTGACGCGACTGACCTGCGCAACGCTCTGGGCGAGATTGCCTCTTCGCTCGATTTGCCGTCTTTCGCCTATCTTTTCCCTTCTTCTGGCAAGGGCCGCAACGTGCGCCTGATTTCCACCTACCCTCAATCCTGGACATCTCACTACCTTCACAGTCGGTATGAAAAGATTGACCCTGTAATTCATCAAGCGCGTGGTGGTCAGGAACCATTCAGCTGGGATGCGCACGGTGCTGATCTCGAACTATCGACGCAGCAGCGACAACTGATGGATGAGGCGACGCAATTTGGCATTCACTGCGGCTTCACGATCCCGATCCATGACAGCACCGGTAATTTTGCAGCACTGACCTTCGCCTCCGATGAAAGGCGACCACCGTTCTTTCGCCTGATTAATCGATATGACCGCGCGCTCGAACTCATCGCGATCTTCTTCCACCTTCATGCCTGTCGCAAGCTGGCCGACGGCAGGACCGTGGATGGCGTTACCCTATCTCGAAGGGAAATGGAGTGTCTGAAGTGGGCGGCTCGGGGCAAGACGGCGTGGGAAATCGGCCGCATCTTGGGAATCAGTCGGAGCACCGCAGCCTATCATCGGGATAACGCCAGGAAGAAGCTTGGCGTGAAGACGGCTATTCAGGCAGCTGTTCGGCTTGCACTGTCGCGGCCATCTCTCTTCACCTGACCTCCCGGAACCTGGGCACATACACAGGTTGTTTCAACTCCGGCCTTTGCCTTCAATCGCAGGTGCTATCCATGCGAGGAAAAGGCCATCATGTTGCAGTTGATCACGCCGGGTTGTTACGTTGAGTTCAGCGACGAGCTCGAGCAGATGCATCGCTTGCGGTATCGCGTTTTCAGGGATCGACTTGATTGGGACGTTTCGTTCAGCGGGGGCTTTGAGGTCGATCCGTTCGATGCGCTTCGTCCCCATTACCTATTGCTGCGTGCGCCCGCCGGACGCATCGACGGCTGCGTGCGCCTGTTGCCGACTACAGGACCGACGATGCTGCGTGATAGCTTCTTCGCTCTTCTTGCCGACCGTCCAGCGCCGGAAGATCCACGTGTTTGGGAAAGCAGCCGTTTTGCGCTTGATCTGCCGCCTTCCGCGCCCAAACAGGCGGGCATCGCAATTGGCACCTACGAGCTGTTTGCCGGAATGGTTGAGTTTGGCTTGTCACGCGGTCTGCGCAGCATCGTCACCGTAACCGATCTGCGCATAGAGCGGATTTTGCGTCGCGCCGGCTGGCCACTCGAACGGTTGTCCGATCCGCAAACAATTGGCAACACACGCGCCGTTGCCGGATATCTCGACGTCTCGAGAGAGAGCTTGGAAGCCCTCCGTCGCAATGGCGGGCTCAAAGGCCCGGTCCTGTGGACCCCGGTCATTAAGATCGCCTGAACCTGCAATCCAACCCTTTCTGGAAATGATGCAATGGACCAAACAAGACCTGGCACTGCTTGGCCGGACAGGCAAGATGATCGTGCCTATGGCCATGTCGAGCAGCTCACCAGCCGAGGCTGGGCCTGGGAATTCCTCAGGCGCAATCCGGACTTTCAAAAGGATCTGGCGAACGCGCTACGCGGCGCCGAACGCACGAACGCCCGGTCCATGGACACTATCAGCCTGGCCTCGAATACTGTTGATCTCTCGCGCTGGGGCCTTCTGTTTTGCAAGCTCAAAAGGAACTGATGCGAGCGTCTTTTGGTGCCCCTGCCAATGTCCGCATGTTTTGCCCGTTGTGGCCGAAACGGCGGCGCGGCCGCGCGGGGTCGACTTGCTTGATCTCGCCCGGCACTCCTGCCGCATCTCCATGCTGGTCACGCGGGACGGGCATCAGCACCTCCTGGTCGAGGACAGTGGCAGGAGCTTGCAGCTGGCTGCTTCCGGCGTCAGCATCCTCGAACCTGTGCGATTGACATCCTCCGTCCTCTGGTCGCCAGAGGAACTGAAGCAGCGCCTGAACGCGTTGGAATGTCTGAACAGCCTCTGTTGGACCGGCAGGCTGCAATCAGGATTCTTTCCGACCGAACCCCGTAGCTCGCGGTTGCGCCGAGTCTTGCATGCCCTCGACGGCTTCATCGCTGGCGTATCACACCGCGAAATCGGCCTTGCTCTCTTCGGCAGAGCCCGTGTCGAGCAGGACTGGGCCGACCCCGGTGACCATCTTCGAGACAGCGTCCGCCGTGCAGTCAGACGCGGGCGCTCGCTAATGTACGGTGGTTATAAGCGTCTTCTTCTATAACGCCACCATCAGGCCTTTTGGCGGCCAGAGAACAGCTCCTTGTACCCCGCCACCACCAGCCAGTGGGCGCGCGCGAGATGGCTGCGAACCGCCCTTTGGGCGCGCGCTGGCTCTTGCACCGGGTCGATTCCCAATATCGCCTGGGCCATTTCTTCTTCGCTGGCATTGCCGGCACATGCATCTAAGAGCTTCAAATATGTCGTGAAGTGCTCATCGTCGTAAGCGGTCAGGCTCTCCGCCCATGGGACCTCGTCGGCAACAGCAGGTTTGAGCAATCTGTCTACCATTTCATCTCTCGCCGTAAGACCTATCCCGCGCCGCGCAGATCTTTGACCGCACAATATCCCAAAATGGGATAATCCGAAACTGGGATTAGATCCATGAGCCGGTTCCTTCTTGGCCCGGTTCGTCTGATGCCGAAATCACTTCGATCGCTCGCCAGCGCCGGCTGCTACGCCGGCTGATTGCGGCGCGCAAAACCAAAGGGGCCACCCAGACCCAGGTTGCTGATATGTTGGGCCGCCCACAATCCTTCGTGGCCAAGTACGAGGGTGGTGAACGTCGGCTGGACGTCATTGAGTTTCTCGACGTCGCCGAGGCTCTCGGTATCGATCCTTGCGAGCTTCTGGCACAATTGCGTCGCGCTCGTGACCTGTAGATGATGTGCGCTTTGTTTGGCTGCCAAACTCCACGATTCCCGTCCTTGAGTTCACGGGCAGGGGATTTGCCCTCGCGAAATGTTGTCGTGCAGCCGCTCGCCCTTTGTTGTCTCTGATCTTTGTAGAGAATACACCGTGGTGAAATCCTCGACAAGAGGGTGGCTTCTCGTGCATGGAAATCCGAGAGGTCTTTGCCCGCAATCTGCGTAGGCATCGTCACAAAAAGAAATTGTCCCAGGAAGCGCTGGCGCATGAGGCTGGCATTGACCGAACATATGTCAGCGCACTTGAGCGCTCGGTCTATGCCGCCAGCATTGATACGGTGGCGAAACTCGCCAGAGTGCTCGGAATCGATCCGGCCGATCTACTCAACCCTCATTCTGAATAATCTGGAAGCGGGGACGGAAACGCGGTTGATGAGACTCGGCCAGAAGGTTTTCAGGCATTCATGCTGCTGACAGGAACGCCCGCGCGCCTTCGCAGCCGGTGCTCGTGAACCGAGCCCGCGTTCTTCGGCAAGCTCAGGCGGTCTCGGCCATTCGGCTTCGCCCCTTGGCGTGGGCAGCCTTCGGGCTGTGACGGCCACCGCCTTTGCGGCGGCGCGGTTTGTCTGTTGGCCTTTCCCCGGAAGCGGGGTGGGCGGCACTCGCTTCTAGGCCCGCCGCGGCAGCCGCAACCCTTCGCGTGCCGCTCAGGGTCCTCCTCTTCGTTCCGGTTCTTCGGGTGCGGTCCGCCTACTACGGCGGGCCCTTCCGGTCGCGACTCGCCGCCCACCCCGCTAGCGGGGAAAGCCGCGGCGATTGGTGAGCGGAGGATGAAACGGCGCATGCAAACAGTAAGCGTTGTGCCTGCACAGAGGCTCGCGCAGGCAAGGGCAGGCGCCCCGGCGCCAGCCTTTTATCAGGAGATCACCGACCGCATCATTGCCGAGCTGGAGCCCGTGACCGTGCCATGGGTCAAGCCATGGGGCAGCGCAAAAGCAGGCCTCGTCCTGCCGAGGAATGCAGCCAATGCGCCAGTCGCCGCTCCTGCAGCAAAAGAACAGCAGCTGCCGCAGCGTGGCTGACAAGGCATCTTGTCGGCGTCGAGGAGTTCCGTGATTGCTCAACACAGGCGCATAGCTCAAACATGACGTCCGGGAGAATGATGCCGCGCATAGAGCCTAACTTTGGTTTCCATCAACAATACCCAATAGCCATCCTGGTCCGAAGCGCATCTAAGCACCTCCATTTCAGGCGTTAGTCGAGCCCGCATTGACCACGAGGTTACCCTTCTTGGTCCGCTGGAGGAGGGCGGCCGCCCCTCGACAACGGCTTCTTCAGGTCGCGCGTGCAGGGAGACCGTAAAAAAGGGCGCACGAGGCGCCCTTATTTCCGATCGGCGATCAGCAGCCGTCTTCACCTTTCGTAGTTAGAAGCGGTAGGTGACACCTGCGCCTATCAACCAGGGATCGAGCTCCGCCTTTCCCGTCAGCTTCGCGCCGTCGACCGTGACGTCGAAGTCTGGCTTAAGGAAAAGCTTCTTCACGTCGAAGTTGACGCCCCAGTGCTGATCAACCATGTAGTCGAATCCGACCTGCAGCGCGGTGCCGAACGTGTTCTTGACCTTGAGAGCATCGGCACTGCCGGCACCCTGGTTATAGAAGATCGTGTAGTTCACGCCGGCGCCTACATAGGGCTTGAACGCGCCTAAATCGGTAAAATGATACTGCAAGGTGAGCGTGGGCGGCAGCAGCCAAACCTTGCCGATATTGCCCAGCCCGCCGATCGTACCTTGGCCCCCGATGTTAGCATAGGTGGTGCCGAGTATGAGCTCGGCGGCGATGTTGTCCGTGAAGAAGTAGGAGATATCGAGTTCCGGCGTCACGGTGTTCGAATACGAAAGATCGGAGCCGGGCACTGCATTGACGTAGCCCGAATCCTCAGTGACGACCCCCAACGCACGCAGGCGGAGCTGCCAAGGGCTTGGCTCTTCCGTCACCGAGGCTCCCGCCTGCGGGACGCTCGCCGCTTGCGCAAGGTCCGCCGCGACGGCCTGCTGTCCCATCACAATGAGGACAACGGCCGCTGTTACTCCCCGCGCCGCGCGCATTTGGTTTCTCGCCATGATATTCTCTCCTTGCTCTTCAGAAATGTGGACTGAATTGATAGTGGCGGAGCGCTCATTGCCCAGTCTGCTTCGCGGCTGCGACCGCATGTTCGGCGCGCTTGATCATGGCATGATTTCTCCTCAGTCCGTGCCGCAGCGCGTTTTGCGGACTGCTTTGCAGGTGTCGTGCCAAATGAGAAAACCATATCAGAACAATGCGATTAACCTGATTGCGCTGTGTCTGATGTCCGACATCGTCGAAGATCCGACAACGAATGCAGCCGTGACCGCCTGATGAGAACCTCCTGTGCGAGCTCGGTGGGCACTGCGGAATAAGCAGTGAAGCTCACTGCGAAACTGGCCGAGCTTCGGATCGACATCGGCGACGGGGCGATCGACGGCCACTACGTCGCCGGTGTCGGGCGCGGCACAGTCTGCGGAATCTGCGGCGGCGATCATCGAATAACTGCGTTTACGACGGCTCCATCCTGGCCGACCGGTGGGCGCGCAAAAGACTGCTGTGCGGCCTCCTCCTCCGCCTGGATTGATGCAGGGACCGAACGGCGTCGTGCTTTTGGAACCGGCAGACTGGTCAGAACGCAATTCTCCTTCCCGCTATCTTTACAGAGATTCGACAATCCAGTTGGTGAAGGCCCCAGATCGCGCAATCATTCAATCATTGATGCGCTCAGGTCGGGCATGCGCCCATCCGCAACCATGTCATCAAGAGCATCGATCCGACACCAACACAGAAAATTGGTTCCTCATGAGAGAGGCGTCGCGGCGGACATGAGATTGCGTCACTCTTCATGATCGCCGCCTCCGAGGATGTCGGGATCGAGCCAGTGCAACGGCACGATAGGGCGAAGGGTCTGGCAGCTCTTGCAACTGCCGACCTCAATGGGAGAGGCACATCGCGATTTGTCCGGCAGAGACACAAGGTTCTGCACTGTCCGTTATGATGCTGGTCTCCATGAGAAGTATTCTGGTGCAGAAGGTGCCCGATTAGCTATTCGGAAAAAGGCGACATCGACGTGCAAATCGGGCGCCGCCGTGAGGCGTCCCCCCAAATGTCGGATTTCCGACAGGATCGCAAATCCGCCAACCCATTGTTTAATAAATTTTTCCTTCTCTGGCACGGCCCATGCATGGGGCTCTGCGAACGCATCAGCGAGACGTCCTCCATGATCATGCGCACCGAAAATGCCGTCGCCCCAGTGAAAATCGCGCTCTCGCCTGCCATCAAGCCGCCGAAGGGCCGGCGCGTCATGGTTGAGGCGGGCGCCTGCGCCGGCTTCAAACACCTTAATGGGCTTGGAAAGCGTCTCGCGTGACGGCGACGCGGGAAAAGACATACGTCGTTGCCCCACGTCGCCGGCCTGACCCCTCGATTGTCACCGCGCTGGAATGCTCCGGTCTACATTCGACGACCCGAACGCGCAGGACAATTCTCGCAAATCCGGTCGGCACCGGGGCTCGAAAACGCCCGCGACCGGGCCCAATGGTTATGACCGATATTCGCCGAGAACAAGCCACCTAGTGCGAAGACTCTATAGGAGGAAAGCAAGTGGAGTTATCTTGCGTAGGGGTCGGTGCCGGGCCGTCTAATTTGAGCCTTGCGTGTCAGATACACGAGCAAGTTGGGCAAGGGGCACTGTTCCTGGATCGGCAGATCGACTTCCGCTGGCATCCGGGCATCGCGTTCGATTCCTCGGAGCTCCAGGTCAGCCACTTCAAGGATCTGGTCACGCTGGTGAATCCGCGATCAGCCTACACTTTCGTAAACTTCCTGCACGAGAACGGGCGTCTGTACCACTTCCTGAACGCACAGTTCGAAGCCGTGCTCAGAGTGGAGTTCGAACAATACCTGAACTGGGTCTTCCACAGGAACCCACTTGTGCGCGGCGGCGAGACAGTGCGCGAAATCCGCTTTGACGGCGAGTTTCAGGTGCGGACCGATAAGGCGGTTCTCGGCGCCAGAAACGTTGTGGTCGGCATTGGCAAGCAGGCGCAAATTCCGCCTCAATTTCAGGGCTGGATTGGACGCAACCTGTTCCACTCATCTGTTTTACTGCACATCCACCCTGAGGTGCGGAGAAAGCATGTCTGCGTGGTCGGCGGAGGCCAGTCGGGAGCCGAGGTGATGTTGCACCTTGTCGGCCTGCCGAACGAACGGCGGCCTGCCTCGATCACTTGGGTCTCGCAGCGCGAAAACTATCTGCCTCTGGACAACAGCCCGTTCACAAACGAGTTGTTCATGCCCTGCTTTTCGGATCGCTTCGCGGCGATGAGCGAGTCGCAGCGTAAGCTGCTCCTGCGGCGTTTCGTGCTTGCTTCGGACGGCATTTCGGAAAGCACGTTGCGCGCGATCTATCAGGCGCTGTACCGCCATGCATTTTTCGAGCCATACCGATGCGACATCACACTGCGGCCGGGCTGCACCGTCTCGCACTGCATCAACGCCGGACCGGGTCACAGGCTGACCCTGCAGCATGGCATGGACGAGGTCGAAGAAGTCACGGCTGACATCGTCATCCTGGCCACCGGTTACGAGAACGCGGTCCCAAGCTTGTTGGAACCGATCATGGGCCGCTTGGAGCAGATCGACAATGAATTAGCTATTCGCGAGGATTTTTCGGTGAGCTGGGACGGACCGTGTGACAGACGCATCTTCGTACAAAATGCGAGCCTCGGGCAGCGCGGCCTGGCCGATCCGAACCTAAGCTTGCTGGCCTGGCGCGCGCGTCGCATCCTCGATAGCCTACTTGGGCGCGCGCCATGCGCGAACCCCGAGCATCCTGGCTTCATCACTCATACCTCGATCGAGAGCTGGCCCGACCACGCAGCCGAAGAAATGGGCAGTGGAATATGACTCGTATGCTTTTGATCATCGGCGGTGGCATCCTAGGAATGATGCCCGCCTGCGCTGCGGCGAACCCCGGAGGCTTCTCCGATATCATCGTGACCGACCAAGCCCTTCGACCAAGCGGCGCATCGCATCACTCTGGGGGCGTGCATTTCCCCTACGGTTGCCAAGGCCGTACCAAGTCGCTCACTCGAAAGACCGCCGTGGTCTTGGCGGCCATGGCTGGGTCGGCAGGTAGCGGATGGTGCCGGCCTTTGGCAATGCGTGTCGTGGTTGAACCGGGTGAAGGGATTGATCCGGCCCAGTTTGCGGAACCCCTAGACCCGGCTGAGCCTGACATAGGCAGTCTCGCGCCGAGCTTCTGCGGACAATATCCGCCGGAGCGGAACGCACTTAGCATCGCCTCCCTCATCACGTGAGTCCGTCTCTGTGGACCCGCAACTTGATCAGCGCCCGACCGCCCTAATTGGCATGTCCAACCAAACCAGTGTTTCCAACAGGAGGCTTTTCGCATGTTGACTGATGCACAAAGAGAAAAGTGGCAGAAGGACGGATACGTCAGGCTCGAAAGGTTCTTCGATCCAGCGGCTCAGGAAGATATCTCTACCTTTGTCGAAGATATGTCACGCTGGGCCGTCAGCGATGATAAATGGCTCATGTGGTTCGAGAAGACGACGGACAATCGAAAGATCACCTCCAAGATGGAGAACTTTCTCGACTTCCATGATCCATTGCGTCGTTTGCTCTTAGAAGATCAGCGCATAAAGTCAGCGGTCGAGGAGTTGCTTGGCGAAGATTCGCGCAAACTCAAGGAGTTGCTGATTTTCCACTACCCCGACAGCGGCGGCTATCTCCCGCATCAGGACATTTATCACATTCCACACAAACTCCCGGATCGGATGGTCCATGCGGTGGTTGCCATAGGCATCGACGACTCCGACGAGGAAAACGGCGGGCTTTTCTTCAGCCCCGGCAACCACAAGAAGGGGGTGTTTCCCATGGATGCCGGTGGGGTGATCGATCCTCAAGTCGCCGAAATGTTCTCCTGGGAACCCGTAGTATGGAAGGCTGGCGACATCTTCATCTTCGACGATTACGCACCGCACTACTCACGACCGAACAAAAGCAATCGTTCGCGGCGGACACTCTACTTGGTGTTCCAGCGTGCTTCAACCGGTGGACCGACCCGCGCTGAATATAACGTGCTTAAGCGCGCCCTTAACCCGCCCGAGGGCAAAGTGGCCGATCTCGACAAACTCAAGCCCCCAAATGGCATTTTCTATCGCGATTGAGATCACGCAGCCAGGCGGAGGCATGCACACGAAACTGATCGACCGCTCAAAGATGCGCGGACGGTATGGCGGTCTGATTTGCGGGCTCGCGGAGCATCGGACGCTTTGGCACGTGGATTGTGGACGTGGTTGCAGGCGGTCTTCTGTGTGCCTTCAGCCCGACTAGCGCCCCCCCTTGGTCGCCCGCCTGCCGGCCCAGAGCTGCACTATCCTGGCCGGGCCGCCAACGGGTCGGGCTGCCGTTTCTCTCCATGAAGTGCATTTGAGGCTGTTCGTTGGCAGCCAAAGGTCCGTCCCACTCTTCAAAAGCTTAGGTTCGTTGTCATGCGCAAATACACCTTTTCTCGAACGGAGCTGTCGCGAGCGTTCGGTGTCGACACGGCTACGCTTGGAACGGGCAGCGCTCGCACGGGGTTTTCGTTCGGAAAGGTTGGACCCGGGGTCACATCCGAGCCCCATCGGCACGACGAAATCGAGGCCTTCGTGGTCCTGTCTGGTGCGGGCAAGGTCACCACTGACCTTGGGGAAATCTCGGTCGAGGCCGGCGACGTCATTCTGTTCCATCCTTTTGAAGCGCATGTGCTGCGCAATGACGGGAACAAAGACCTGGATTTCGTCGATGTCTACTGGCGAGACGGCGAGGCCGCCCTTGATGCCGCTGCAAAGACCACGGCTCCACGCGGGCCGACCTTCGTCTTCTCCGCGCCGCCAACGCCAAATGGCGATCTGCATCTGGGGCATCTTTCTGGCCCCTATTTCGGCGCCGACGTCTATACCCGTTTCCTGCGCATGAAAGGAGTCGAGGCGTATCACCTGACCGGAAGCGACGATTACCAGAGCTACGTCGCGACACGCGCCGCTACCGATCAATGGACGCCTGCAAACGTGGCGCGCTACTATTCCGACGAGATTCGCGCCACGCTCGCACTTCTCGATTGTGACGTCCACAGCTTCCAAGCCACAATGGGCGATGACGGTTACAGCGAATTTCAAGCTGCGTGTTTCCGAACTCTTCTGAGCAGCACGGCGGTAGATCTGCGCCAGAGCCCTGCGCTTTTCGATGCTGTGACAGGCGACTATCTTTATGAGCCGGATGTTAGAGGCCTCTGCCCCGATTGCGGCGGCTCCGCCGCTGGCAACATCTGCGAGGAATGCGGCGCCCCAAACCTTTGCCACGACCTGGGTGCAGCGCGGTCACGGCAGTCTGCCGAAGCGCCGCTGGTCGGCTCCCTCCGCCGTCCGGAACTTGCCCTGGAGCGCTGCTACGACAATATCGACCGGCATCTAAGGTCATCAGGCGTCCCGCTACGCATCTTGGATCTCTTCGCGCGCCTACGCCAACGCGGCGAATTTTCAGTCCCCATTACCCACCCCTCGGACTGGGGCCTGCCGGCCGAAGGGTTCCCGGGGCAAGTGATCTGGGTCTGGCCGGAGATGGCCTTCGGTTTTCTTTACAACATCCAGGCGCTCGGCCGCTCGCTGGGTCGCGACTGGAAGGCGGAGGTGCCCGGCAGCGATTGGCAGATTGTCCATTTCTTCGGCTTCGATAATTCCTTCTACCACGCGCTACTCTACCCCGCTCTTTACTCCGAGGTCTTCTCCCACTGGACGCCGCGAATCCGCTATCACGTCAACGAGTTCTACCTGCTCGACGGCAAGAAGTTCTCAACCAGCTGCCGCCACGCGGTCTGGGGCAAGGACGTTCTGAGCCCAAAGACAGTCGACGTCGTGCGCCTCCATTTGGGCCTGACACGCCCGGAAGGGGAGCGGACGGATTTCACGCTGGACGGGCTGCGCCGCACCGAGAAGGAGGTCTTCCAAGGGATTTGGCTGAACTGGCTTGATGCGTTGGACCAGGAAATCAAGCAGGATTTTGCCGGCCGTGTACCCGATGCAGGCGACTGGAGCCCAGTCGACCGCGCCTTTTTTGCTCGGATAGAGATCTATCGCGCGGCGATGGAGCGGGCATATTCGGACGAAGGCTTCTCGGTCCGGCGCGCGGCCGCTCAGGTCTGCGAATTCGTGCGCGATTGCGTGATGTACCGTCGGGCGCGAAACTATGCGGCGGCGCGACGTTTCTATCCCGCCCGCAATCGGACTTCGCTAGCTCTTCAGACGACGGCCGCTGCGATCCTGGCACTGACACTCGCTCCGCTGATGCCCCGATTCGCCAGAACGCTGGCGCGAGGCATCGATGGCGTCTCAATCGAAACATGGCCCCGGTCCGTCCAGCGCCTTGCGCCCGGGACGCGCTTTGATCTCGGACCCGTGTTGGTGTTCTACGCCAAATCCGGCAATCCTCATCTTGATGAGGAGGAAGCACTATGAGCCCAAAGATGCATCAGTGAGCTATCCCAATCTCGACCAGATGCGCGGCAATCAAAGCCGCTATCAAACGATAGAGACCAGATTAGCGGACCTGAACCAACGCGTCGTCGACAACCCTGACCTGCGCCTTGGAGGACCGGCCGGCCGATCGCTTCCCAGCCCTTGCTGTTCGTGCCGCAAATGCTGTGTGGGCTCGACTGCGCTGACCATCCTCTTCGGCATCGGGATTTCCGTCCTCCAGCCGGTAAAGGCTGTCATGCGGTTCGACCCGCTTGGTCAAACTGGCGCCCTGGATCGTGCGCCGATCACCAATGCGAATGCCTGCCTGATGGTATCTTCGGTTCTGTGCGAGCCTGTACCGCGCGGCCGTCGGCCGAACAACAACTGAGCTACTGACAATCGGAATATGGCAGGTCAAATTCTGCCCACGAAAACCAGCGTTCACGAAGCTATGGTGCACAAGCTTCCAACCATACCCGCGCAACGACAGCCCGTCGCCTGTAGATAGTCGGCGAGGGCCACTAAATCGCAAGCGTATCCTCCGTACATTGCGCGCCGTCTTCGCCGACATGCAGACGCTTGTCTCGTCGAGAGGCGCTCCTCAGGAATGCGTGTTGCTCGGGTACGGAGCCGCCCCTCAGTTCCCGATCGATCCTACAATTCACATATTTGGAGATCGCTCGCTAGGCTACCCCGTCTGTGAATCCTCCAAGCCGATGCTTCAGATGCCGCCCATGCAGAGATATTTCATTTCGAGGTAGTCCTCGAGGCCATGGCGGGATCCCTCCCGCCCGATCCCGGACTGTTTTATCCCACCGAACGGCGCCGCTTCCGAAGACATCCGGCCGGTATTTACCCCGACCATTCCATATTCCAAGGCCTCGGCGACACGCCAGACACGCTTCAGGTTAGAGGCATAAAAATAGGCCGCGAGGCCGTAGATCGTTTCATTGGCATCACGCACGACCTGATCGGCATCTTTGAAGCGAATAATCGGTGCGAGCGGCCCGAATGTCTCTTCGCGCGCGACGGTCATCTCGCTGGTGACACCGGTCAGGACCGTTGGTTGGAAAAACGTGCCATTCGTGCCGATGCGTTTGCCCCCGCATCGAATTGCGCCGCCTTTAGCTACGGCATCGGCAATATGGGACTCAATCTTGGCCAAAGCCTTCTTGTCGATGAGGGGTCCTATGTCCACTCCGAGCGCGAAACCGTCACCAACTTGAAGCTGGCGAGCCCGTTCAACGAATTTCTCGACGAACTCGTCGTGAACGCCCGACTGGAGGTAAAGGCGGTTCGCTGAAACGCAGGTCTGGCCGGCATTGCGGTACTTCGCCTGGATGGCACCGTCCACCGCGGCATCGATATCGGCGTCATCGAAAACGATGAAAGGTGCATTGCCGCCGAGCTCTAGGCTGACTTTTTTGATCTGGTCTGAGCACTGGCGCATGAGCAAGCGCCCGATCTCAGTAGACCCGGTGAAGCTGATCTTGCGGACCTTGGGATTTGTGCAAAGTTCGCGGCCGACCGCGTCACCTTCGGATGCGTAGATCAGGTTGACGACGCCTTCGGGAAAGCCTGCCTGATGGGCGAGGGCGAACATTGCTCCAGCCACGAGCGGCGTCTGTTCAGCGGGCTTGAGGACGATCGTGCAGCCCGCCGCCAAGGCTGGGGAGATTTTGCGCGCCACCATCGAGGCCGGGAAATTCCATGGTGTTATCGTGCCCACGACCCCGATGGGCTGCTTGATCACCAGCATTCGGCGGTCGGCCGATGGTGCGGAGATCGTCTCGCCATAGACGCGATTTGCCTCCTCGGCGTACCATTGCAGATACGCCGCAGCATGCGATATCTCCGACTTGGCCTCGGCAAGCGGCTTGCCCATCTCCGCGGTGAGAATTGCAGCGAGATCGTCGGCGTGGTCGATGATCAACTGATGCCATCGCCATAGAACGTCGCTGCGCTCACGTGCGGTAAACCCTGCCCATCCAGGCTGCGCGACATAGGCCTTGTCGATCGCAACGCATGTCTCCTCGACGTCCATGTCGGGTAGTTCTGCCAGCACTTCGCCGGTCGACGGGTTGAGAACCTCAAATGTCCGCTCGCCCATCCGCGTGCCAAGTGCCGGCAGGCGATCGATGGGTCCAAACAGGTCAGGGGATCGCAGGTGACGGATCATCGGCAGGCACAGGGGCAATATCCGATTCCTCCTAAACGCAGCAGGTGTATATAGCAGGTGCGGTGTGTATTCCGGACGTAAAGGTTCCTTATAGGGCCTCGGCCATACAGCTAGCAGACCACGGTACCCAAGTGGGAGGGAGAATACGCTACAAGACGCCTAGCGGTTCTACTAGTCGGGCTCGACCGGTCGGTTGCGCGGTGGCAGGTCCGGCCCGCGCGCAACCTTGCCATAGGTCTTCGCGGCCAGCGCCTTCACCGTCTCAGGCTCTGCGTCGCCGGCCACCACCAGCACGGCGTTGTTCGGTCGGCGGTATTCGTTGCACATCGTGAACCGATCGGTGCCGTTCAGCTTCTCCATCTCCTGCGTCCAGCCGTTCACCGGAATGCGGTAGGGCTGATTCGGCCGCAACGTCGCGTTGACCTCCTCGTCCACCAGACCTGAGGGTCCGTCTCTCTGCGCCAACGGCGCTCCTCCAGGATCACGTTTCGCTCGGTCTCGATATCATCGTCGTTGAGAATGAGGTTGAACATGCCATCGGCCTCGAAGCCCATCATCTCGCCCAAAGCGATTTATAGGCAATGAGGGCGGTATTGTAGCCGCTGACTGAGACGGCTCCGTCGAACTCGCTGTCGGGGCGGTTGGGCGTCGCCCTGAAGATCAGACGCTCGAGGGAAGGGGCAAGTTCCGTTTTGCCCAATGGCTCGTCGGCGCTGCGGACCTTGTGCCAGATCATGTGAGTGACGATTTGCGCGGGGTCATGTCGACCGTTCCATGCCATCATCGAGCAGGAAATCTTGCCGCCGTCGGTGGCGGCCAGAGCCGGAGCGGTCGTCGCCAGGCCAGGGCGGTGGCAGTGAACGGCTTGCGCAGCCAGGGGGTGATCGATGGCTCCGGTTGGAAAGGCAAGTTTCGAGGCAGTGATTTGTTCCTCATTTTCATGAACGGGCTGCGTCTTCGATCCCGTGGGAGGATCGCGGGCAGGCCGAGCCAGATGAATCATGCGGCCAAGGCTCACTCGAGCCTCATTTTGGGATGGGCCCAGAGACCGGCGGCGGTGTTCTTGGCGGGATGGTCATTGGAGGGATTTTCCTTGATCCGCGACGCCTTGCGGACGACCACGCATGCACCGTGCCAGATCAGAAAAACGGTCGAGGCATGTGGACAAGTCAGTCTGACATGTTGTGCATCCGACATTGTGGGCCATCGGCCAGGGCTGAAGGCGACGCGAGCACGGCTGAGAATATCTTCTTCATTTGGAAGACGATTCGGCGCGCTGCTGGGCAAGGGGTACAGGATGCGCTCCGAAGGCCGCTGCACTGACGGTCAGAATTGAGATGTTGGGAGCTCCAGCGGATCGCTCTCCTCAAAGTCAGACCGGGGCGGTGCTGAAGGGGAGAGGCGTGAGCACCGTATCTAAGTCGGCCGCGGAGCCTGCTCGCGCGCGAAGACGGACGTGATCAAAAAACGGCGAGTGGCGACATTCGCGAGGCGCTGGCAAACGAGATCGTACTCGGCGGGAAAAACGATGCCGTTGCTCTCGTCTGGCGTGATGGCCTGACGCGAGGCGGTTGAACAGTGATGAGTTGCTGCGGAAAGGGGAGTGTTTTCGCGGGACCTTGGTCAACGTAAGAAACAAACGTCGAGCTCGCCTTGGATGGGGGCATGCAGCACATTTGCCGCCGCAGGACAGCAGCACGGAAGCTGTCCGCGCTTGCCGTCGTCCCTGGGAACCAAACAGCAGAATTTAGCGGTCGCAATTGATTTCATGTGCGTAAAATACCGCCTGGTGCGCTCGGCTGCAAATGCATGCCTGGCGGAGTGGTCGCTTAGGTCAAGAGCATCGCGTGAGTAACAGCCTGACCTTGCTCAATCTGATGCGCGCTAACCGCCTCGCCGGATTGTGGAACTGCTCGCGGGTGGCTTCTACCACAAACAGCAAGGTCATGAAATCAAGCAGGAAGTCGTCAATCGCTTGGGCGATTGTTTCTGACTTGCCCTTGAACTGGTCCAGCAAAACGCGCGCGCTATCGATCGCTTCCACGCTGGTCGCATCGATCAACCCCTCGACCCTCTTGAAACAATCCAACTCGAACTCCTTAAAGCGCTTCCAAGCCGTTATGCACGAAGGCAGCTCCGTGAACTACCCGGCCTTTTGACCTGGCGGCACGAGCAGCGGTCGGCCTTACGTCCCGCGCCTCCAAACACGAGCCATCGACGTGGCGCTGAGGAGCGTTGGAAGAAATTGGGCGCTTCCGGGCACGCTCGAGCGGTAGTGTAGGACAGTGCTTTCTGGCGGCTACGCCCGCAATGGAGTGCGCCAGCTGATCGGGGCTTAACAATTTTTCGCTTTTTGCTGCGCCCAACTCTCGGCTATGACTCGGACAGGCCTAATGGCCTGCCCACGTTGCATTGTAGAAGAAGGAACAAGTATATGACGACTGGAACGGTAAAGTGGTTCAACAGCACCAAGGGGTTTGGATTTATCCAGCCTGACAATGGCGGTCCGGATGTTTTCGTCCACATTTCCGCTGTCGAACGCGCGGGCCTCTCGACCCTCGCTGACGGCCAGAAGATCAACTATGAGATCGAGCAGGACCGCCGCACTGGCAAGTCCTCAGCTGGCAGCCTGAGCAAAGCTGGTTGAAATTTTCTCCTGCGAAGTCGCAAGAGTGGGCGTGTAGGTGCGGAGCTCTCACTGCCGCTCGATAGGAACGAGCAAAAAATGAGGGCAGCAGATTGCTGCATCGTCGCGAATTCCTCATGAAACAAAGTTGTTGAAAAGGAAGGCGGGGTTGGCCCCGCCTTTTTTTGTGACGCGCAGATCAAGCCGATGGCTGGAACGCAGCAGAAGAATTTCAATTGCCGCAATCAAGCCGCGACCTTCTTGCGAGTTCGCTTCGTTGGCACCGGCGCTTCCGGCTCTTTCGGCGCTTTCGGTTTGCGGCCGAGCCCCATCGTTTTGGCCAATGACGAACGCTTCGCGGCGTAGTTCGGCGCCACCATGGGATAATCAACAGGCAGGCCCCATTTGGCGCGATATTCACCCGGCGTCAGCGCATAGTGGGTCGACAGATGGCGCTTTAAAGATTTGAATTTCCTCCCGTCCTCAAGGGAGATGATGTAGTCCGGTGTCACCGACTTCCTGATCGGGACTGCGGGCGTAAGGGCAACCGGCTCTTGTGCAGAGACACCTCCGGCCGTCGCTCTCAGAGCCGCATGCACTTGGCCGATGAGGGCAGGGAGATCCCCCACCGGGATCGGATTGTTGGAGACGTAGGCCGACACGACATCGGCGGCAAGCTCAATGAGGGTGTCGACGTTTTTTCCGGCTTCTTCTGTCATGAAACTCTCCAGGCGGTGAAACATAGTCAGCGAAGCGTCGCTTCATAGGGCCGGTTGCCGCTGAAAGCAACAATGTCTCTGACTGCGTTATTGCCAATGCTCGTCCAGAAGCGACATCGATGCGCCATATTTCGCGGCGTGACCGCTGAGCCACTCGTTGTTGGCGACCCTGCCGAGGTGCGTGGCGCGTGCCGCTCTAACTTAGCGCCGAAGTTGCTAGTAGCCTCGAGGCTAAGCGCGCTGTTTTTGTCTCGCTTTGCTTCTTTGCACTGTGAAATCGACGGATAGTGGTCGCTTGATGGTGGGCGTCAGGGACGATGGAACAAACGTTCATTGGCAATGGCCAAAGTGATGTAAGTTCATCGCCGGTGAACCGCTCTTGCAAAGGGGCTGGGAACCGCCGCTGATAAACTTAGGACATCGATGTATTTCGAGGCGTTTCTTAGCCGGTCCTAGAGAGGCGGCAATGGCTGCGGATGACACCTGTTCCACGATATCAAACAGCGCGGCGACCGGCAGCTTCTCGAATCTGGAGCGGCTTCTCGCAAGTTGGCGCCGCGCCGAGAGGCCGGGCAAGGACAGTGAGCCGCCTGCATCAATCATACGCATCAACCAGCCAGCGACGCGTCCTCATACAGAATGCCGCGACCGGCCGTGTGATCTCGCCGGTAGTCGCCGAGGCCCTCTGCATGAAGCCTCCGGATGTGCTGACGATCAACCAGGCCAGAAAGGTCGACGTCCTGAAGCAGGGATGACATGAGTTTGCCACTATGCGCAGGCTTGCCATGCCCTTCCCCGGCATTTTGCGGGGCCTGTGAGTTGGGCAAGCTCGGCACTTCGATCGACTTGGCGTCACCCGGCTCATCGCCATCACGCGTTTCGGTCTGGTCCTACGCCGTGACGTTGACTCCGTTCGCGATGCCATTGCTGCCGTGGAGAACGGCCGAGGCGGAAGGGCTGATCAACCGCCTGAAGACGATCAAATGTACCATTAGGCAGCGCCGGCTGCGAACTCCTTAGGCACGCATGCTGCCACTCAGCCGGCCTGATCACCACACGAAGCGAGGAAGAACCTGGTCAAGTGCAAAGCGACAATTGCCTCGACAGCAGGTCCCGGAAGGTTTATGCTGCCCGATGTTGCCGCAATCCTAAATGGCGATTGAGTACCTTCACGAGTGAAGGGAGTGGAACTGCTTTGTCGGCGAAATTGTTGACGGAACGCCCGGCGCCCATTGTTGCTACATGTCTAGATTCTTGGGGCGTTTTGGATGATGCAATCCACCACCTCACTCCAAAGGGCAGTGGAATCTGGAACAATGTCGCTTTTGTACGCACGACATCCTTCGTGCCCGATTGGCATATTGTCTTTAACTCTGCTTCTCTTTTTGGGCTCCCTGTTGATATCGAGGCGAGCCCCAACAGGACAATTTTTGCAATCGGCGAACCGCCGACGAAAGCTCATCGTGCATTTCATGAAGGGCAGGGGAAAAATACTATCGTCCTGACGTCTGACGCAGAGCTGGTTGCTCGGCAGAATGCAGCGCGCCGATTCGTTTTGTCTCCACCGATCACTCGGTCTTGGTCTGTAAACAAGACATATGACCAACTTCTGGTCAGCGAAGTCATGGATAAGCCACTTCGGCTCTCATGGATTACCAGTAACATCGCCCTGCTTAAAGGACATCGGTATCGGCTGGCGTTTCTGGAACGGCTAAGAAAGGAGCTCGATTTTGACCTGTTCGGCCGAGGTTTTCGGCTGATTGGAGATAAATGGAACGCACTCGCACCTTATCGCTACAGTATAGCGTTCGAGAATACTCGTGCTGATTACTATTTTACAGAGAAGCTTATGGACTGCTTCGTCGCTGAAACAATGCCGATCTATTACGGCAGCCCGGCAATCACGAGGTTCTTCCCTTCGGACTCTATGGTTCTGATTGACCCAGAGGACAAGAACGTAATCCAAAAAATTCAAGAAATTATCAACTCAGACCTCTGGAAGGAACGTCGCGGCGCAATAAGAGAGGCGAAGCGGCTAGTCCTCGAGAAATACAATACGTTTGCCTATCTCGCGGGCTTCATCGAAAGCGTTCAGGATAAACCCTTACCGCCAGAAATTATACACATCGAATCGCCTGAAGTTGATTTTTCGATAGACGAATGAAGTACTCCAGCGCTCGCTCCGCGTGCCCGGCGGTTGGTGGTCTCACGAGATCGGTGCGGAACGCCCGGCGGAGAATGCCTGCTGCGCAAACGGGCCGGCACGGGCGCACAAGGTCATGCGCCCCGGCTGCCGCTAATCAGACGAACTGGGGAAGGCCAGGAACGGAATTGAGGACCTCGTCCACGAGTTCGTCGCCGGCATGTTCCTTGGCGCAGGCGATCGTCTCGTTGGCGAGGGCGGCGATCTTTGCCATGCTGAGACCCTCACTCATCAATTGCTGCCCGAGCCCCATAAGGCCGCCACCCTCTGGGTCGTCCCCATGATACTTCGCTACTAATTCCGAAGCTCCCGGAATGGCCTCGATCATGCGCGCGCCGGGACCGTCGGCCGCGTGGCTCCGCAGGAAACCCAGCATTAACCCAACGGCCTTCTCTGCGACAGCCGGGCCGATGCCGGCACCAGTGGCGATGCGCGGTAAGATTTCTTCCATGCAGGGTCTCTCTCTCTCTCTCTCTGATTACGTTTACAAGGGGCCGGTCCGGCGCCCCGCGCCTTTGGCCGAACCACAATTGAACTCCACAAAATAGGCCAGCGGAGGTGCTATTGCGCCTAAAACCGCCTCTGTCAACGCAAGCTGCGTCGGACGTGCGTGTTTCCCAAACCGAAGATCATTCCAATTCACTTCATTACGCACTGGCAACCGCACAGTTTGCCGTGGCTCGCTTATGAGCCAATGCCCCGCGCCCGTCAAATGATGACGACAACATCGTCATCGCCTAGGATCTGTGGATCAAGGTGTGAGGCAGTTGCAGCGGGTGGACCTGCTCAAGCGCCGCGCCATCCTCGCGTGATGGGATGTTCGTAGAAGCGGAGCTATATGCCGGTGTGACGATCGATGAAGGCAGAACGGCTATTCCGCTACGACCTCCATACTGTCGCATAGACCGTCGCTGCTTAGGTATTGAAACCGCCATCGCTGGTGACATCACAATGTGCAGTCGGCGGGTGTCGACAAGGCCGATTCACGCAATCAGCAGGTCAGGAGGAACGAATGAACCCTGACGTTTCAGAAGCTCACTTTTCGCAAGGCGTGCAGCGCATATCGTGCAAGAGATTGCCAGTCTTGCGGATGCTGTCGACTTTCTCAACCTTGGCTGGAAGATCGCAGTGACCGAATCTACGAAGCCGCCCTCAGGGCGTGCTTTGATGCATAAAACCGGTTGCCAACCAGGGATACTCCTCCTCCCTGAAGTCCAATCGAGAAGAGCGATCACTTCCAAGAGGGTCCCAGCTCAGCTGCGAAAACAGGTGTGAGACCCCGTCCTCTCCCTCAAGCTGATCTAGCTCAGGGCGTTCATGAGCCGCAGATCGCATAATGGCTGCGTGGACGACGCAGGAAGACCAATTATGAAAATCCTATTCAGTACGATGGCTGTCACCTTGCTGGCACCCACCGCCTTTGCTGCGGATTGGATCCCCACCGACCTCAGAGATACGGCATTGGCCACCTTCACGGCTTTGCCATCCACCACGCCGACAGTCGCCAATAACCCGATCACCCCGGAAAAGATCGCTCTCGGCAAGGCACTGTTCTTCGATCCACGCGTCTCGGCGTCAGGCGTCTTGTCGTGCAATTCATGCCACAACCTGGCCACCGGCGGCGACGACAATCACGAAACCTCGATTGGCCATGGTTGGCAGAAGGGACAGCGCAACGCGCCGACTGTACTGAACGCTGTCTTCAATATCGCCCAGTTCTGGGATGGTCGTGCCGAAGACCTGAAGGCTCAGGCGAAGGGACCGGTCCAAGCCGGGATCGAAATGGCCAATACACCGGGCCAACTCATCGCCACTCTCAAGTCCATGCCGCAATATGTCGAGTGGTTCGATGCAGCTTTTCCGGCTGAAGCCGATCGGGTCACCTTCGACAACTTCGCCAAGGCGATCGAAGCCTTCGAGGCGACACTGGTCACACCTGCCCCGTTCGACAGCTTCCTGAATGGTGATGAGGTTGCCATGACTTCCGAACAGAAACAGGGCCTGGTGCTTTTCATGGACAAAGGCTGCTCGTCCTGCCATGCCGGCATCAACGTTGGTGGGCAAGCCTATTACCCATTCGGCCTCGTGGAACGGCCCAGCGCCGAAGTCCTGCCGGACAAAGACAAGGGCCGATTTGAGGTCACCAATGCAGCCGACGATTCCTATGTCTTCCGCGTGGCGCCGCTGCGCAACGTTGCACTCACCGCGCCATACTTTCATTCGGGCAAGGTTTGGGATCTGAAACAGGCCGTCGCCATTATGGGGACCACCCAGCTCGGCGTAGTACTGGCGGACGAAGAAGTTGACCTGCTTGTTGCCTTCCTCAACTCGCTGACCGGAGAGGCACCTGACGTCGCCTATCCCATCTTACCCTCAGAAACGGCGACAACGCCCCGGCCTGTAACGCAGATCTCAGGAAAATAAGGGCCAACTGGCCGCGGACTCGCAATCGAAAATGATTGGCGATTTTTACTTGGCGACACGAATTGCGACGTCCATCTCCGAATTGGCGGGACGCTAGCGATACCCGAACCCTGCCACCTCGCCCGTAGTCTGCGCGATCAACTGGGGGCGGACAGACGCAGCACCATATATTGTCCTGAGCGAACGCGCCAAGCAGTCTACTTTGAGAAACGACGCGTGTCCGATTTGTTCGAGGCGCGGGGCCTGTATGTCCCCAAGGAACCAATATTATAGCGTAGTGCCACATTTATATTTCTGCGGGATTAAGACACGTGCCGTAGGGAAATTGCACATTTGCGCCGAGTGGCTCATTTCCAAGAGTGTGCCGGTTTGGCATGTTCACGGCCGACAGGAGCCAGCCGGTAGCTCACCACACGGTGAGGAAGGAGAAGCCTCAGGCCACTTTCTCCCGGAGCGCGCGCGCTGCAGCGACCATGTTAATGAGGGCAGGGCGGACCTCCTCCCACTTGCGTGTTTTGAGGCCACAGTCCGGGTTTACCCACAGTTGGCCGTCGGACAGTCGCTCGCGGGCAAGCATGATTAGGTCCGAAATCTCGCAGACCTCCGGCACACGTGGTGAGTGAATGTCATAGACGCCGGGACCGATCTCGTTCGGATATTTGGAGCTCGTGAAGGCGTCCAGCAGTTCCATCTTGGAGCGCGACGTCTCAATCGAATGANTCGTTCGGATATTTGGAGCTCGTGAAGGCGTCCAGCAGTTCCATCTTGGAGCGCGACGTCTCAATCGAATGACATCCGCATCCATTCCAGCGATCGCGTCGATGATCTCGTTGAACTCCGAATAGCACATGTGGGTATGGATTCGAGTCGCGTCCTTTACACCCGTTGAAGCGATCCGGAAGCATTCGACAGCCCAGTCGAGATAGGCTTTCCAGTCAGATTGGCGCAGTGGCAATCCTTCGCGAAACGCGGCCTCATCGATCTGGATCATCCTTGCGCCGGACCTTTCGAGATCCGTCACTTCGTCGCGGATGGCGAGCGCGATCTGGCGGCAGGCTTCGGAGCGGGGTACGTCGTCTCGAACAAAGGACCAGTTGAGAATGGTCACTGGGCCTGTGAGCATTCCCTTCACAGGCTTTTCCGTAAGCGACTGGGCGAATTGCCACCAGCGCACCGTCATCGGATTGCGCCTCGATACGTCCCCGAAGATGATGGGGGGACGCACGTAGCGCGACCCATAGCTTTGCACCCAGGCATGCTGAGTGAAGGCGAAGCCGGACAGCTGCTCGCCGAAATGCTGTACCATATCGTTTCGTTCGAACTCACCGTGCACCAGCACGTCCAGCCCGATCTCTTCCTGCCAACGAATTGCTGACTCGATCTCCTTCTTCAGGAAAATCTCGTAGTCGACATAACTGAGCTGGCCCTTCGCATGAGCGGACCGCGCGCGGCGTACCTGCGGCGTCTGCGGGAAGGACCCGATTGTCGTCGTCGGGAACGGCGGCAGCCCGAGCGTGCCGGCCTGGACTCTGGAGCGCTCGCCAAAAGCGCTCTCTCGTCGTTTCATGCTATGGTCAATGCTGGCGATCCGCCCCTCAACAAGCGGGTCATGGATCTTCGTGGACGTCAAGCGAGTGGCGGCAGCCTCGGCAGAAGCTTTCAACGCGGCTGCCACCGCATCCCTGCCTTTGGAAAGGGCCCGGGCCAGCAAGACCAGCTCGTCGGTCTTCTGGGCCGCGAAGGCGAGCCACGACCTGATGTCGGCCTCGAGTTCCGTCTCCATGCGCAGGTCAATCGGCACATGCAGCATCGAGCAAGAAGGCGCGATTTCGACGCGGTCCAAGGGCCAGCCGGCGACGATCGGTTTGATGCGGTCGAGAATGGCGGGCAGGTTCGCACGCCAGACGTTGCGGCCATCGATCAAGCCGAGCGAGAGCACCAGATCCTTCGGAGCGAGCCGACCCACCATTTCCAGCTGCTCGGGAGCGCGCACGAGATCAATATGCAGGCCGGCCAGGGGCAGAGAAACCGCGGTTTCGAGATTGTCTCCCAGCGACCCGAAATACGTAGCCAGCATGATCTTCAGCTCGGGCGCGGCTTTCGACAGCTGGCCATAGGCGAATTCGAACGCAGCTCGTTCGTTCGGGTTCAGATCGAGGACAAGCGCTGGCTCATCGATCTGCACCCAGTCGGCTCCCGACAGCTTCAGCCTCTGCAGGACTTGCTCGTAAACGGGCAGCAGCCGCGGTAGGAGCGCGATGGGACCGAACCCTTCGGCACGCGATTTCGCCAGCTTGAGGAAGGTGATGGGTCCAAGGATGACTGGGCGTGTGTGAATGCCGAGAGCTTTAGCCTCGAGGAAGTAATCGACCGGCTTCGATGACGAGAGGGCGAACGTCTGATCATCATCGAGTTCCGGCACAATGTAGTGGTAGTTGGTGTCAAACCACTTGGTCATTTCCATCGCGGTTACACCAGGTCCATGAGCCTCCTCCTGGTGACCGGCGTGTCCACAATCCTCCGTCTGACCCTGGTTGCCGCGCGCCATTGCGAAGTAGATGTCAAGTGGGACCTCGCCGCTATTCCAGCCGTACCGGGATGGAATGGCCCCGACCATGGCTGCGGTGTCGAGCACATGGTCGTAAAGCGAGAAGTCGTTCGACGGGATTTTCGACACGCCGCGATCGCGCTGCTCTTCCCAGCTAGCGGCTCGGAGCGCCTTCGACGTCGCAAGAAGGTCGCCAGCGGACGATGTTCCGGACCAGTAGCTTTCGAGGGCAAATTTCAGTTCTCGCCGACGACCGAAGCGCGGCACGCCGAGCGTTGCTACAGGAATTTGCTGAGAGACAGTCATGTCATACCCCGATGGTTGGGGGCGTCGGTGACAAGGAAGGCGCTAGCAGGCCGGCACGCCGGTTGCAGCGGCCACCGAGACACCCCGCCCGTGGACGTAATTCGCCGTGGCAGGTCTCTGGCTCGCGGGGTCATAGCCTCTACCCGTCTTCCCGAGGGTATTCGCCTCAGTGACATGAGTGGATTGGCTCGCCGCTAACAGTTGCGGGGGCAGCGCCGGCATCGCACCGGCTTCCCTCTTAGCTTCGCTGCGGCAGCGCCGCACGCGAAGAACCACGACACGCAGACAATCACAACAATCCGCTCTCCTGTCAATGACGCATAACCAAATGTTTATGTCGTTATGCGATCGCGCTTTTACGCTTGTCTAACATTGTGAAATATTCAGTCGCCCATTGGCTGCGCTGCTGCGCTGCCACCATTGTCCAACTAATGGATTCCTGTCGGGCTGCGACATCCCTCGCAGGTCGCCCATGAAGGATTTCGGACAAGACTTCAAGCGCGTGACAACGTCGTTAGAATGCAGAAGATCGCAGCGAGCTTTGACACAGTTCCGCCACTGCGGTCATCGCGTCAGTAGGGCGGCTGGTTAGTTGCCCGCGCATCTACAGCAACCCAGCCCGTTCCGCCTCGCGGCGCAAATTCTGCCGCGGCCTTGGCCCGAGCTGCTGGATCACCAGCCCGGCTGCCAGCGACCCGAGATCGCCGCAATCCTGCAGGCTGCGTCCGGTCGTGTAGCCGTAGAGTAAGCCAGCGGCGTAGAGGTCGCCGGCGCCGGTGGTGTCGACCAGCTCGCGGATCGTCGTCGCCTGGATGGTGACGGTCTCGTCGCCGCGCACGATCACCGAGCCTTTTTCGGAACGGGTGACGGCGGCAATCTTGCAGTCCTTGCGGATCTGAGCCAGCGCCTCGTCGAAGGATTTTGTCTGGTAGAGCGACTTGATCTCGTGGCTGTTGGCAAAGACGATGTCGACAGTGCCCGAGCGCATCAGCTCGAGGAACTCGTCCCGGTAGCGGTCGACGCAGAACGAATCCGACAACGTCATCGACACTTCGCGTCCGGCCTCGTGTGCGAGCTTCGCCGTCTGCCGGATCGCCTCCTTGGCGCGCGGCGGATCCCACAGATAGCCCTCGAAATAGGTAACCTTGGCGCCGGATGCCTTGTCGGCCTCGACATCCTCAGGGCCAAGCTCGACGCAGGCGCCGAGATAGGTGTTCATCGAGCGCTCGCCGTCGGGCGTGACGAAGATCATAGAGCGCGCCGTCGGCGGCTCGCCCTTGAGTGGCCTGGTGTCGAAGGCGACACCCTGTGCATGGATATCGTGCGCATAGATTTCGCCCAGCGCATCGTTGGAGACCTTGCCGAAGAAGGCGGCGCGTCCGCCGAAGCTGGCTACGCCGGCCGCCGTGTTGCCGGCACTGCCGCCGGAGGCCTCGATCGCCGGGCCCATGCGGCTGTAGAGCAGTTCGGCGCGGCGCGTGTCGATCAGGTTCATCGCGCCCTTGATGATGCCGTTGATCTCGAGGAATGCCTCGTCGCACTGGGCGATGATGTCGACAATGGCATTGCCGATGCAAAGCACGTCATAATCCGGCATCAATGTCTNCCTCGTCGCACTGGGCGATGATGTCGACAATGGCATTGCCGATGCAAAGCACGTCATAATCCGGCATCAATGTCTCCGCCAAAAAACCCGAGCCGGCTTCTCGCCACGCCTGCCAGGCGCGGGTCTGCCCGGTGGAAATGGGCTTTCCGCTTGCCAATCCGTTCGCCTGCGGCTCTCACGGGGCGGCGAGTCCTGCCTCGCGACGCAATTCGTCCGCCCTGTCTGTCTTCTCCCAGGTGAAATCAGGCTCTTCACGGCCGAAATGGCCATAGGTCGCTGTATTGCGATATATAGGGCGTAAGAGATCAAGCATCTTGATAATGCCTTTCGGTCTGAGATCGAACAACTCAAGAATGAGGCGCTCGATCCTGCTTTCCTCAACCCTGGCTGTCCCGAACGTGTTGACCATGACGGAAACCGGACTGGCCACGCCGATTGCGTAAGCAAGCTGCACCTCGCACACGTCCGCAAGTCCGCTAGCGACGATGTTCTTTGCGACATAGCGGGCTGCATAGGCAGCCGAGCGGTCAACCTTGGACGGGTCCTTGCCCGAGAAGGCGCCGCCGCCATGACGACCCGTCCCGCCATAGGAATCGACGATGATCTTGCGTCCAGTGAGACCGCAGTCGCCGCGCGGCCCGCCGACTACGAACCGCCCCGTCGGGTTGACCAGAATTCTGACGCCTTCCGTCTCCAGGTGGGTCGGCAGGACAGGCTTTATGATTTCCTCAATGACGCCCTCGCGGACAGTCTCTTGCGAGACCTGCTCGTCATGTTGCGTCGACACGACGATGGTATCCAGGGCGACCGGGCGCAACCCCTCATAGCGCACTGAGACTTGGGATTTCATGTCAGGACGCAACCAGCCAAGCTGTTGTGCCTTCCGGACATACGCCTGCCGTTTCGTCAAGCGATGAGCGAGCTGGATCGGCAAAGGCATCAGGGTATCGGTTTCGCGGCATGCGTAGCCGAACATGAGGCCCTGATCTCCCGCTCCCTGCTGGAGGTCTTGCCCTCTTCCCTCGTCAACGCCTTGGCTGATGTCGGGCGATTGCTCGGTGAGGGCATGAACGACGGAGCAACGCCGGCCGTCAAAGCCGACGGCCTCGTCGTCGTACCCAATGTCGAGAATCGTATCGCGCGCAACTTGGCTGTAATCCACCTGGGCATCGCTGGTGATCTCGCCAGCCAGAACGACTATCCCTGATTTTACCAACGCTTCACAGGCGACGCGCGCCTTGGGATCTGTGCGGAGGATGGCATCGAGGATGGCATCCGAGATGTTGTCGGCCAACTTATCCGGGTGCCCCGCGCCAACCGATTCGGAAGAGAACACGAACTGCCTAGCCATGAATACCTCGCTTCGGATGTTGGATGTGGTATGGGCATTTTGCTTGGCCCACCTTACTTGTCGGAGATGCCCGGGACCTCGAACGCAGCGCACAAGTCGGCAACGTCTCTTCGCACGCAGGCATGGAGATCTTCGTCGTCTGGCCGCTGGAGGACGGAGTCAATGAAGCCAGCAATTTGCACCATTTCCACATCGCGCATGCCCATTGACGTCACTGCTGGCGCCCCCAGGCGAATTCCGCTTGTGACCGCCGGATGCCGCGGGTCGCCAGGCACCATATTAAAGTTTGTGATGATTCCTGCCTTTGCTAGTCGCTCGGCATAGGCCTTGCCCGATAGTGGCCGATCGCGAAGATCAAGGATCAGCATGTGATTGTCCGTCCCCCCGGTAACCAGGTCATAACCTCGCTCAAGCAGTGCATGTGCCAGAGCCTTGGCATTCTTGACCGTCTGTTGGCCGTAGCTTCGGAAGGACGGGTTCGCGGCTTCGTGCAAGGCAACCGCTAGCGCAGCGATGGCATTCATGTGAGGTCCGCCTTGCAGGTGAGGGAAGACCGCCCGGTCTATTCGTCTGGCGAGATTGTATTTGCTCTTTGTATGATACAGGGCCTGATAGCGATCTTCGTTCCTTGACAAAATGAAGCCACCGCGGGGACCGCGGATCGACTTGTGGGACGTGCTGCTGACCACGTCGCAATGGCCCACGGGATTCGGGTGCGCTCCCGCGGCAATCAGGCCGCTGATGTGCGCAATGTCGGCTACGAGATAGGAGTTCGCTTCCAGGGCAATTTCTGCCATTGCCGCGTAGTCAAAGACACGCGGGTAAGCGGTTCCGCCGACCCAAATGAGCCGCGGCCGTTCCCGCTTGGCTGTCTCGCGCAAGCGGTCATAGTCAATCTGCTGTGTCTTTTCATCTAGTCCATAGGGCACGCGTTGATAGTCAGTTCCGGAAAAGTTGATGGCCCAACCATGAGTCAGATGGCCCCCTTCCGGAAGGGGCAAGCCCATGACTTTGTCACCGGGACTCAAAAGCGCACGATAGACAGCCTGGTTGGCCGGCGAGCCGGAATAAGGCTGGACGTTGGCATGCTCGCTGCCAAATAGCGTTTTCAGGCGCCCAATGGCCAGATCCTCAAGCTCATCAACGATCTCGTTTCCAGCGTAGTAGCGCGCGCCGGGGTACCCCTCGGCGTACTTGTTCGTGAAAATTGAGCCGTTCGCTTCCAGCACGGCCGAGGACGCAAAGTTCTCTGAGGCGATGAGCTTGAGGGTCGTCCGCTCCTGCCGCTCCTGTCTCAGAAGCAGCTCGTGGACGCGGCAATCAACCGCGGCCAAGGAAGACCGCCCGTGGGTGTCCGGCTGTGCGATCGCGCCGTCTGCGGAGTTGTCCATGGTAGCTTCGCGCTCCAATTGGATTGACCTATTTCACGATCAAGCACGCGGTCCCTTTCGGCCGCGTGTCTCGTACCGCTTCGAGCCGCTGCAGGTCCTGTTTATGATAGCCGTCGCGATGGGGCAGGAGATCGACCAATAATTGAACCAGCCCGCCGTCGTTGGATCCTGCGTTGAGATGGTACGAGCGCCACGGAGGCTGTTCAGTGCAGCAAAGAAAGTCGGCTCTGGCGAGCAGCCGGACGTGTCGCGCAACCCGCTCTCGACACACGCTCAGAATCTCCGCTAGCTCGCAGACAGTTAGGTCCGCATGCGCACAAAGGCCCAGGATTCGAAGGCGGTCAGGATGCGCTGCCATGCGTAGGCGACTAACCAGTGTCATCATGGCTCAGGACCAAGTCCTACCGAATTTCTCATTTCGCGTTCTCCGCAGAAGTTGCGATTTCGAAGGGTTGTCCAACGACCGGACAAATCTCGGTGGCCGTGACGACCGTCGATATCCTGTGTCGAACAAACAAATGGGCGCTCTTCTTGCCTTTAGCCGAAATTGCAAGCAGGTCGGCCAGTCGAAGACAAGCGGGGCCACGGTTTGGAACCACTGACCTCAGACGTTGCAATAAGCCTACCATTCACAGCGAGCCGGAGTTGCTAAGAGTCTATGAATTTCCTTGAAGGATCTGTTGCAACGTTTGCCCAGCCTGGCCTGCTCCCGGTTTGCATCGGTCATGGTCAGGCGATCCATCGCCTCTGCGAGCACGATCAAGGAATTTGCCCTGCATCGCATCGCTGATCAGCTCCTGAAGGCCGGGACGCAACAGCGACCCCGCCGCAGATCGCGCGGTGGGTATTGCTGTCGACGATTGTCCAGCCTTGCTTTTCAGCACGCAAGCAGCAGAGCCGCAACTGATCCTCGATCGAGGCGTCTCGGTGATTGTCAGTTGAGTAGCGAGCGCCAAGCGCGACCTTCATGAGGCGGCCCCTTACTCCGGGACGCGGTCTCGCGTCTGGCTATCCGTTTCGGCTTGAACGAAATCACGTGCGGCCTGTCGTGCCAGCAGCCGGACCAGATTGACGAAGCGTCGATCGGGCTTCGGCGACGCAGACACAGCCGATTCGCGGGCCGCGCCGGCGACCACACGAAGCTTTTCGGCTGTTGCCGTTTCGGCGCGCTATGATCGCGTTCCTGTCCTGACGCGAAATACTCCGTTTCGCGACAATGATGCCAAGTCAGTGCTTCGACAAGCTGGAATTCTATCAATAGCGCGCGTCGCGCAGGAGCCAGTGCTGGCCGATGACGGGGCACATTGTGCTCCGAAGAAGCCATGGCTATATATCCGGATAGAGAACGGAGGCACGCGATGGGCAACACTGCACAGAAGAGAGCAATCGAGAATTATCGCTCTCGCCTGGCTGAGCGCGGCATCGCGCGGTTCGAGATCCAGGCGTTCGACGCAGACCGCGATCTGCTGCGAACTCTTGCCCGAAAATTAACGGAGAGCGGGCCGGATGCCCGACAGCTTCGTCGGACCATACAGCAAGCCGTGGCGGGTGAGCCACCGAAAGCGGGCAGCATTCTCGCCGCGTTGCGTCGCTCGCCTCTGGTTGGCTCCAATCTCGACCTCAGCCGGCCGCGCGAAGAGGGGCGCAAGATCGACCTGTGACGCGCTACCTTCTTCATACCAATATCATCAGCAACGTCATAAAGCCGGAGCCTTCGGGCTCGTTGCTGGCCTGGATGGGCGCGCAGAAGGACGAAGACCTCTTCATTGCTTCGCTTACTGTCGCCGAAATTCGCCGAGGCATCCTAGAGAAGCCGAAGGGGAAAAAGCGCAGCAGCCTTGAAACTTGGTTCGAGGGCTCCGAAGGCCCGCAAGCGCTGTTCGCTGGCCGCGTGCTATCGTTCGACGAGAAAGCTGGCCTCGTGTGGGCGCGGCTGATGGCCAACGGCAAAGCCAGAGGCCGTTCGCGGAGCGCCCTAGACACAATCATTGCCGCTGTAGCCGAAGCCAACGAGTGTGTCGTAGTGACCGACAATGAAAAGGACTTCGAGGACGTTCAGATAATCAACCCGCTCCGTAGCTCTGGAAGCCAAGCGGGTGATGATAGCTCCAACGGTCCGGCCGATTCAATTTGAGGATTTCAGCGGCACGGAGTCCGAACGTCTCGTGTTCGCCTACCTTTAGCGATGGCTGGATTGATCTTGCTTAGTTCGGCCAGGGCGTCTCTTCCAGTTCCGCTTTAATGCCATCCCGGTTCATCTAGTCAGCTCGATCTACCAACAGTTCGCTCGCACGAGCGCCGCGGACAAGGCGCGATGGCAGGGACTGCGCGATTCGCGTGTCGAGCTCGTCCATCTTACACTCGATCTCGTCTTCGAAGGCCCTCTCGCCAAACGCCACTGTAGTCCATCCCGCGTGCGCCTCGGGGGCCTTCTCATCGAGGGTTTCTCGCCACTGGTCTGGCGCGCTACCAATGGCAAGTTCGCCCGCTGGGAACTCGTCGGTGCACTCCCAGCTCTGGGCATCCACATCAACTGCGGAGCTCTTCATAGCCGTGTTCTGCCTTTAGCTGGCAGCTCTCGAGCTCGACGAGCAGCCGATCAGCGACACCCGCGACCTCAAGTTCGACCCGGTTGACTCGATAACACCCTATTGGCAGATTCAGTCGGGGAGGATCTGCCCACTCCGATCACAAGCCGATCTTTCGACCCCGTAGTCGGGAATTCTCCATGGACCTTCGTGAAGAAGGAATGCAGCGCCGAAAGCCGAAGCGCTTCCGATACATCGAAGCCCCTTCCGAGTCGGAGCCCCGATTAGGCATTCCTGCCACTCTATCTAGCCGACCCCCGTGGCCGCGTTGCCGATCGGTGCGCACTGGTCGCCTACATCGCCCCGGCACGTGAAGATCGTCTCTGCTGACGCTCGTTGACAATTCAGGCCGCCTCCGGCTGGCGTTTGATCAGCGTCAGCGTCAACCAGCGCGCGGTCAGCGCCGGCTTTTTCGAGCCCTCGATCTCAATCGTCACGCCCAGCGCCGTCTGCACCCAGCCCGACGGCCTGACCTTGACGTCGGCCAGTACGAAACGGGTGCGGATGCGCGATCCGGTTTTCACCGGCGCCAGGAAGCGCAGCGATTCGAAGCCATAGTTGACACCCATCTTGCAGTTTTCGAGCGGCCGCATGGTCTCGAAAGTCATCGCCGACAAAAGCGAAAGCGACAGGAAGCCATGTGCGATGGTGCCGCCGAACGGCGTCTCGCGCTTGGCGCGCTCCGGATCGCAGTGGATGAACTGGTGGTCATCGGTGGACTCGGCGAACTGGTCGATCATCCGCTGCGAGACCACCCGCCACGGCGACACGCCGACTTCCTTGCCGACGCTGGCCAGAAGCTCGTCGAGACTGATCGGTTCCAAGCTAATGTCCTCCATTTCAACCGTCCGAAGCGCGAGCGGCTTCATTCCGTGAACAGTGTCAGCCCATGCTGCACCGACTGCCGGCCATCCATCGGCAGGATGGCTCCGGTGAGATGACTGCCGTCACAGCTGCACGAATAGAGCGTTCCGCCGGCAATCTCATTCGGCGCACCGATGCGGCCGATCCGAACATGGCTGCAGACGAGCCGGCTTGTACTCGGTCGCGGTGCGCGTCGTGCAGGCCACTGAAAGCAGCTCGTCTTGCTACCGGTGATCATTCCGCCGGCGCCGCTATGCGGTATTGTCGCAGATTGATAAAATCAATTGTCTGGATAGGAACCATCCGTGTTTCGAATTTGGAGGAGTCCGGCAGACGGGGTGGCTTGGGGTCCTTGTTGAAGCGCGCCGGCCTCATTCACCGGTAGCACTGAGCCGGCAAGAAGCGCCAGTTCAATGACATTGGGTGTCGACACGGCAAAGCGGCATCAGATGCTACTTCATGATGCGGGATGGCGCTTGCTTCAAGAAGCGCTCGGCCTGACATGGAAGCCAGCACCGGATCTGGACTGTCGATATGCGCCCGATATTCGCGCAGCACAGCCTGCAACCGCAGCGACGATGATCTCAGCCGTTGCGAGCATGCCAACCTTGGTGCCGGCCACTCTGTTAGCTTGAAGCGCAACGCGCATTTGACCCGTCACCAGACCGGGTTGCGTAACTTGGATTTCCAAGGCGTCTTCCTGGGTTTGCACCGTCAGCGCGCTGACAGCAAAGGCAGGTGCGCACGTCAAGGCAAGCGATCGTCTCGATCTCGCGGGCAATTCCAGCCCCACCGCGGGAATCTGACCCGACAACAACGAGCAGATGCGGTTCTCGCCTCGGCGCCATTGCTCTGTCTTTCGATCCATTCTCGCGTGCGCGCTTCTGGGGCGTCGTTCAGCGCAAAGTCGGTGACCACGGCTGCGCTTTCCGCGCCAGCCTCAAAAAACGCCTTCGAGACGGTCAGGTTGAGGCCGCCGATGCAGACCAATGGGATCGGCGCGACCTGGTGCTTCCACCGCTGATCCGCTCGAGTCCTCGCGACGCCCATTCATCTTCTTGAGGCTGTTGGATAGACTGGGGCGAGCGCCACATACTCCGGTTCCGCCACTGGCGCCGTTTCCAGTTCGGTGTGATCGTGGATCGACAGGCCGAGCTTCAATCCGACTTATTTCATCGCCAGCATCGGCGGCAGCCAAATCCTTTTGACCAAGATGGACGAAGTCGCAGCCTTCCACGATTGCCGTGCGCCAAATGTCGTTGACTCACTTGGCAACCATGGACCGCGCAGGCGTCGTTCGCGCGGCGGATTTCCGTCTGCAGTCCTTTCTCGTCCATATCCTTTATCCGGAGCTGCACCAGACTCATGCCGAGCGGAACCAGCCGGTCAATCCAGCCGGCACGTCCACGACTTCATGAGTAGACGGCCCTGCCGATCGTCGGTGGGTAGCGCCGTTCGAGCATTCCCGAGCTGAAAGCTTCACGACCGGCATCGACCGCTTTGCCGAACGCACGCGCCATGCCGACCGGATCGGCCGCCCTCGGGACCGCCGTGTTCAGGAGCACGGCGTCAAACCCCTCTATGACGGTCGCCGCGTACGACGGCCGTCCGAGCCGTGCATGCACAATCAACGGAATGTAGGGGGAATGTCCGCGCATCAACTGGACCTCGGAGCTCAACGCTTCATCGCATTAGAATGAGCGTTCGAAACGCAGGATACCGCCGACACTGCTCTTCTTGTTGGCATTGGTCCAGTTCACTTCGGAAGCTTTCACCTTTCCGACAGCGGAGCCTCCGTAGCGGTCATAGTCGAGTTCAGCCGTAACTGTGAAATCTGGAAGGAACGCATAGGCGACGTTCGCAGCGACACCATAGTTGTTGAGCTGATCACCCGAGAGCTGAAGGTTGAACGAAGCTGACTCGGTGAGCTCGTAACCGGCGCCAGCCCAGAAAGCCCAGTTCCCGCCCCAAGGTTTATAGAAACCGCGACCATGAGCGTCTACCGAATTCGTCGAGTCATAGTTGAGCTGGCCATGGGAACCGTAGCCCAACATTCCGGATAGCAACAGTTCGTTGGTGACATTGATGTCGACACGGACCTTGGCGGCCACCGATTCGTAGTTGCTATCATAAGCTGCAACGCCGGTGATCGCTCCCCAGCCATGTGCGTATTTCAAGCCGCCTACTATGTGGGGAGCGTAGCTGTCGATTGTGCCGACCACGTCCGAGCCTTGTTCCAGCGAAACCACGGCCGAAAAGCCGTTCCCTGCGTCCAAGTAGTACTGAACCACATTGGTATCGAAAGCGCCGTACGGAGCCGGCGTCTGGTTCAGTACATCACCCGCGCAGCCAATAAACATGTCGAAAGCCGACCGGTCCTTACCAACTCGCAGGCCACCAAGCTGAAGCCAGGCGATAGTCAGGCCGCTGCCTCCGTTCAAGGCATAGGACCGAGAACTGTCCGAAACCGATGTCTGGTGGCTGCCGAAGTTCACGCGGGTTTCGGTGTAGGTCTTCAACGTCCCGCGTTCGGTCTCCTGGCCGGTCCAGGTTTTCAATGTGAAGCGTGTGTTGTTTTGCAACGCGCTCTGATGCTCACCAGTCCTCACATCCGAGGTTCTTGAGTGGTCAAACAATCCGACGTTGTAACGGACAGAGCCGCCGATTCGTAGGCAGGTCTCGGTGCCTGAAATGTAGACGTAGCCCGAGCCGTAGACGTCGCAGATCTTGACGTACTCAGTCGGGTCAGGCTCGGCGGCGGTGGTGACGGCGCGAGCGTTGGAAACGGCAATCAGTGCCGCAGTTGAGCCGAGGAGGAGGCTCCTAATGGTCATTGTCGATCTCCGCTTTAATAATAAAGTGATGGACGCGAGTGATGCTGTGAACAACTTCGAAACGTGCGCAGTTTTGCTGCGCCGTCAGCTAAGCCCTGAAGGAAATCCTAGAATGTATTCTGTTGATTGTTGTAATATTTGGTTTTAGCTGCCGATAACATAATTTTCGCCGAAATGGAGGTCTGCAAAATTTTGTACAATCATCACAGTCAACTCAGCTGGTAGAGGTAGGCATCACAAAGGGTCCTGCATTCGACCGCAAATGACGTGCCAGCCTGACGACCAGCTGCGGCTTGAAGCTCAATTGTGCGGGCGGACCTTGGTTCGCACTTCCTTGTTTTTGCCTTGCGGATCCACCCAAGCACTAACGGAAAACGTTCGGCTACAGTTCGACTGTTCGCTTCGCGACAGTTTCGTTCAATGGGGACAGCATTGTTTGTGGTGAGCCCGACGTTGAGGCATCATGCGGCGGCACCGCTCGGCACGACGCCGTCATGTTGGCGAGCTGATGCTCGACAACTACGCGCTGCAGCCTTGCACCAAACAGCGCTCGGCAATAAGTCTCGACCAGCGCTCAAAGTCCCGATAGGTCCGGCCGTAGGATGGAGTGCGCAGGCCACCCCTTCACGCTGGAATTCTTCGAATGTGATGGCGATACGCTTTATCGCGTGAAGATCATCTGTTCGCGGATTGTCGAGCAGAAGACCGAAGTTCGGGGTCGTTACAAGCGCGATTCCAAGTTCCTTTGTCCCCCTAAATGATGGCGGTGCGCTGCTCGCCAAGGGTCCACCACGGTTCAATCCGATGATCGTGATTGACGCCGGTTAGAACAATGTCAGCGATGGCGTCTATGTTGTATGTGCGACAGAGGTTTCGCGCGTTTCGAAGTGAAGCTTTCCTGTTTGCAATCGATGAGATCGGGCAAGCGCAAGGCGGACACTTTGCCAGCGAGCGGCGTCGTTCGACTGCTTCCATGGTAGATGAGCGGCACGGTATCCGCGCTCAATTGGGCAGAACAAACGGCCGTGCGTGGAATGTCCTCAAATCCGAAGCCGCCAACCTCGCGCATCTGCTGCACAAAGAGCTGCGGCTTATGCCGCCGCCAATGCTCACGATTGGCCAAATCTTTGGAAGTTGGCTCTCCGGGATCGATGAATCTGAGAAATACGAATTCGCCATAGCGCTACTCCGGGACGCGGCACTGCCGCATCAAATGCGAAAACGTGATCGGGACCGCGCGGAAGCGCTACACCTCGCAGATGGGCGTCCACCATCGCTCCGGAATCGCGCCGTTGTCTGGCGCAAGAACGCGGCGAGGTACGGACTCGCGATCTCACCGACGTCGGCATCCCACGGTGCTACCTCTCCCGGATGTGCGAGGAAGGGCTGTTCGTGAAGGTCGGCTATGGGCGGTATCGAGCCGCTGCCTACGTTGAAGCGATCTGAGCTGGCTAGGCGAGTGACCTCAGGATGACCCCGGAAGTATTATCAAAGAGATCGTTGCGGAAAATTCAGATTGGCATGTGCTCAAACGTGATCCAGAATTTCCGTTGAGCAAAGTTGGTAGTGAAAGCGCGTGACCTCGTCGGCGTGTGGCAGAAGGCGATTTCAGCTGTGATTGACAAGACCGCGCCTGCTGGTCGCTGAACGGTCAGCGACAAGAGGCCTGGCACACTAGCACACGTGAGTTCAGGGCTCATGAAAGGGTAATGCTCAACAATCCTGCTCAATGAACGTCGTAATGAATGACGAGCTTGTTCTGAGTATTTAACAGGTGAGCGATTTCAGGGGCGTGAATTCGGTTCATTCAGGTTGTAAGGTCCAAAAAGGTTGCAACTTACTACCGACACCGTCCCGTCATCGCGCAATTGCAATTCGATCTAACCGGCTTATTCTGGCTGTCGGGGAAATGTTACAGCGGAGGGAAACCGTGAACGATTTGCTGAACAAACCGGCTACGCAGGGGTCAAGACATTTCAATCTGAAACTGGCTGTCGCAGCCGTGTCTATCACTTACGCGCTTTTCGGCGTCTACGGCAAATCCTTCGGCGATGCATTCTTCGGCATCATTCTGGCGCTCATAGCCTTCCTCGACGAGTATGGATTTGACACTAACCGTTATGTCGATGCGGCGCGGCAAAAGTTGCAAAGGTTCTATCGGCAAGGTGATAAGATCGCGCGGGTTCTCGTCTTCACTATTGGAGTCGGTGGAACCGCTCTGATCGTGGACTGGATATTCAATCTCAACGTCATCCCGATCGATGTGGTCGATCCATGGATAAAGCGTCTGGTGCCGGCGCTGGTCATTGCCGCGACAACGCTTTTTCTCGTGACTTTCTTTTCCAAGTTTTTCTATCAGCTCAATGTCACCGTCGCGGATCGAATATCGAACCGGATTGAGATCACGCTCTACCTGGCCACATCGCTCTTTATTGTTTCGAACATCGTCTTCTGGATCGGGATTAATGTCGAAAACGCGCTTCCCTCCTCCTCCACCGATCTGAACAGGTATGATCCAGGGCAATGGGCAGATATTTCTCCGTGGTGGCAGAATTTGCTTCTGTCCCTTGTCCTAATCTCCCTGGTTTGGCTGACCGCCAGCTTCATTTGGGCCTTCTCGCGCTACGCGGAATATTATTGGCGCGACGTACCGCTGAACTCCAATCCCAAGAGGGCTCAGAACCAGGACGGCAGAAGTACGAAATCCAAGTAACAGCCGCAGGTTGGCGGCAGCGATTGATCATGTTCGACCGGAATTGCCGGTGTTAGATAGGAGTGGCTTCTTCGATTGCGCTGAATCCTAGGTTTCTCACCCCCTAAAACAGCGCCTTCTCCACCGCCGGCTCCAGCGTCTCCGCGAACGGCGTCGCCAAATGATGCTGGTCGCGGTAGGCGATCTTGCCGTTTATGAAGACGTGGCAGGTTTTGGCGTCGCAGAACTGGTTGGTCAGGTCGATGTAAAAATGGGCGAACTTCTTGTGGTTGCGTGGAGCCTGAGGTCGGTAAGGTTGAACCCGGCGCACTGCGGGACGTCGCTGAACTCAAAGCGTGCGTCGACGGTGGGATGACTACAGCCTCCGGATTGATCTCTCGGAGTTTGACCTTGTAGCCTAGTTTGGCGCTCAACCATGAGAGCCACGTAGGGGTCCGGCAAACAAAGGCCTGTGATCTTGAGCCGAAGCCAGGGCTTGTTGGCTCACTTGGCTTCGCCCAGTTCCAGCCTCAGCTTGTGCAGGAAGGTTTCGAGAGTGCCCTCGTCTTTCGGCCAATCCGTTGGCATAGACGGTCTTTAAGGCGGAGTCCTTGTAACGGACCGTGCGGCTACGAGCCGGCCTCGGCTACTTTGCGTCCGAATTGGCGTTATGCTAGTATCGGGGATTTATTTGCTAGGAGTGGGACATGGGCATTAACGATATTTCGACAGATCCATTGGCTGACCTCGAGGACGCTTGTGACCTTATGGATGGCAGTTGCGCCGGGCGCACTCACTTCATCCTCCACCAGACCGTGGACGGAAAGCTCACCTACGACACAGTGAAGCCTTGGATTGGGAAAAAGCGTAACAAGTCGCACGCGGTAATTCTCAAAACGGGAGAGGTGGTCCATTTGTGGCCATTCCAAGAGACGAACGTGTGGGCGACGAAGGCAGAGTCCGGCTTGAAGCCAAAGAACGGAAAGCTGCCTAAGTTCGACCTTAAGGGCAAGGCAATTAACATTGAAATAGACTACGAGGAGGGGGGCTCTCCGAACTCGGCGCAGTACACGAGCCTAGCGGCTTGTTATATTGGCGCTTGCCGTACGGTCGATCGAGTTCTCACGATCGTGCCACATATAGAAGTCGATCGCGGGATTCCGGACGGCCACAGTGACCCGCAGAACTTCAATTACACGGGATTCTACGAGCGATTGAACGATCTGGGCGTGGACATGGATCGGGTTCCTCGGTTCGACCATGACCGATATTGGGCAAAGGAGTCGTACAAGGTCCCGTACGCGGATGATTGGTTTTCATGGCCACCGGTGCTGACCGGCGACCCGCATGCCAAACCCAAGGGGGTCGAGCGAGTGGCGAGCCCGCACGGCGATCAGCGCGAGTGGGCAGGGATGCTGTCGAAAGATGCCAGCTTTCACCTCGTTTCAACTGGCGCGATTGGGGTCAAAGAGTTCGATCGCCTTATTCGAAGACTTGAGCAGGAGAGGGAGATTCTTGCCGAGGAAACCGAGGAGGGGGATGAAAACTGAGACGACCACGCGCCATGATCTTCCAAACGTTGATCATTACTGGGGCAGCGGCATTCTGAGGCGAGCCAGTGCTCGAGAAGGGTCCGCCGTTCTGCGCGGGCAATCGGGTGTATTTTGGGAATGGGCACGAATGGCGGACGGGAGCTAGCATCTTGTGAGTCATCTAGGAATTGCTGAAACTCCGAGCGGAAAGACCGCCAGCGCAAGCTTCAGCTTGTTGAAGTCACTCAGCTGTGCGAGCACGGGCCGGTTTGCAGGTGCATTATACGGGGAGGGCGTGTAGGCGACTTCAAAGCGGTCGAGCACGCGATCGGTCGAGGCGCTCCATCGGCTGGTAAACGCGCCTTTCAAGATGCAGATCGGGGCTCGTTCCGCGCCACCGGTTTTGAGGGGCGCCAGTCCCCCCAGGATCCGATTGAAGAGCGGATCCGTCACGCTTTTGCCACCGGCAACACCAAATCGACGCTGGCGCCCTGGTCAAGGAGGTCCTTGCCCCCCCGGCGTCGGCGCGAAGAGCCGCTTGAGGGCCCGGAGCCGGCCGGACGCTCGCAGCGTCGACGCATCCGGCGAGCCGACGAGATTGGCGTAGTTGGTCGATTCCCAGTCATCGGCGTCCGGGGCCTCGTAAACGGCGTTCAGGGTGCCGTAGCGCGAAGTGATGGGCAGCGGCGCCTGCGGCCCATTGCTAAAAAAGATCTAGATTCGAGCCCAAACGGAACGGACTGACATAGCGCAAGGACCCAGGCGGGCGCGGTGGGTAGGGTTGGTTGTTATCAGTATGGGATTGTGCCTTTGCAGACCACGAAATTTCGAGAGGCCCGGCTGCCTTGGTACACTATCTATCCGGCTGTGTCGGAGTTCTCCGGGGCGGTCGGCGCCGAGGCTTATGAGGCATGGCTCAGGAACCTGCCGGCTGAGGATCCGGTGTCACTCTATCTGCACGTTCCGTTCTGCCGATCAGCCTGCTGGTATTGCGGCTTCCCAACCACCATCACCCGCCCTGATGCGCCTATCCTCAACTATCTGGCGGCGCTGCGTGACGAGATCCGTCTGGTTTGCGAGCGAGTGCCGAAGACGCTGCCCGTGAGCGACATACATTTCGGCGGCGGAACGCCGTCTCTCATCGGACCAGCCGAGTTCCTCGCTCTGATGGAGTTCCTGCGATGCCGCTTCGCCATCTCGAAAACAGCTACGGTCGCCATCGAGATCGATCCACGCACGCTCACGCCCGAGATGGCGGAAGGCTTGGGAGCGGCCGGCGTGAACCGCGCGAGCCTGGGCGTACAGAGCTTCGATCCCATTGTTCAAAAAGCGATCAACCGAATCCAGAGCGAGGCCCAGACGTCGGCTGCCGTGGAAATGCTGCGCCGGCATGGAGTAAACCGGATCAACTTCGACCTCATCTACGGCCTGCCGCGTCAAACGGTGGAGTCGTGCGTCGAGACGGCGAGGGCGGCGGTCGCCATGCGCCCCGACCGGCTTGCCTTGTTCGGCTACTCGCATATCCCATCCCAAATAAAGAACCAGCGCCTCATCGAGGCGGAATTTCTTCCCCACAGCGCTGCCCGCGCTGAACAGCATGCGGCTGCCGCCGTGACGCTGGTTGCCGCCGGCTACCGAGAGATCGGGCTCGACCATTTCGCCTTGCCGCACGACGAGCTCGCGCTGGCACAGGAAACAGGTCGCCTGCGACGTAACNTCGGGCTCGACCATTTCGCCTTGCCGCACGACGAGCTCGCGCTGGCACAGGAAACAGGTCGCCTGCGACGTAACTCGTTGGGCTACTCTGCCGATACCTGCAGAACCCTGATCGGTTTCGGCGCGTCGGCTATCGGCCGCTTTGGCCAGGGGTACGTTCAAAACGAAGTTACACGGGATTTCTACATCCGGCACATCGCAGCTGGCCGACTGGCGACATCGAAGGGCCATCGCCTCACAGACGACGACCGCCTGCGAGCCGCAATCATCGAGCGATTAATGTGCGATTTCGAGGCTGACGTGCCGGCAATCTGTGTCGCCCACGGATCTGATTTGATCCGTCTTCGCGGTTCAGATGAGCGTTTGGCGATGCTGGCCAAGGACGGAATAGTGGACTTCGAAAACGGTTTTGTCCGCGTACGGCGGGAGCATCGCTTTGGGATTCGCGCTGTCGCTGCCGCATTCGATGCTTTTAGGGATGGCCTTCCGTATCCCGCAGGTGAGGGCAAGCACACAACATGGAAGCTAACACAGGGAGTATCTTTTGCCGGAGAGAACGAGCTGCCATCGTGCGGTGCCCGTTAGTAGTGAAGCGCCCTAAAATGTCGACATAGGCGTTGGTGAACTGGACCGAACCACGAGAACAGCCTATCCAGTTTGTTGTCGGCAGTTAGTTCGAAAACAAGGGCTTCTAAGCGGTAAACACATGCTAATCCATTTGATTTACGGGCCGACCTGCAGCGGCAAGACAGACGTTTCAATTTAAATTGCACGAGAGGCCGGACGGCCGGTCATTGCGTTGGATCGTGTACAATGCTGTCCTCAAATCGCTACGGGCAGCGGGCGTGCCTCGGATCCCGAACTGCAATCTACCCAGCGGGTTTACTTGGATACGCCTCCTGACCGCGGGCACATCCACGCCGTGACTGCCCGTCGTAAGCTGATCATGCACGTGGATGAGCTTAGATCTTAGCCTGGGCTCACTCGAAGCCGGCTCGATCTCCCTTCTTAATTCACATGGCGCGAGTCAGCATCGGGCTGGCGCTTTCAGTGGCATGTAAGGCGGTTGCGGCTCGGCAACTCGGTAGTGTGCTGAGAGTTCTGCAAATTCGCTGAGAGAGGGCGGTCATGGCAGGCTGGTGATGTTCAACGTCACCGATTCCCTGGAAGGAACGCCACCATGACCAAGACAGAAGGTAAATCGACCAGCGCTGCCGTCAAAGACATTCTGCTTTCGAACCCGGANTGCACGAAGTGATCCGTGCGGTAATGCAGGAGGTTCTCGAGGCCGAGATGGAGGAGGCGCTGGGTGCTTCGAAGGGCGAACGCACGCCTGAGCGCCTTGGGTATCGCTCGGGTTACTACGGCCGCACCCTGGTCACCCGGGTGGGCAAGCTTGAGCTGCGGGTTCCACAGGACCGGGCGGGTCACTTCTCCACCGAGCTGTTCGAGCGCTACCAGCGTTCGGAGCGGGCCTTGGTTGCGACGCTTGCGGAGATGTATGTGCAGGGCGTGTCGACCCGCAAGGTCAAGGCGATCACGGAAGAGCTGTGCGGTCATGCGTTCTCGGCTTCGTCGATCTCGGCCATCAACAAGCGCTTGGACGAGAGCCTGAAGGCGTTTGCCGAACGACCGCTTCAGGAGCCATTCCCCTACCTCATTCTCGATGCCCGCTACGAGAAAGTGCGCGAAGCCGGCATCGTGATGAGCCAGGCGGTGCTGATCGCGGTCGGCATCGACTGGGACGGAAGGCGCCAGATCCTGGCCGTGGAGATGGCCAATCGCGAGAGCCGCTCGGCCTGGAAGGACTTCCTCGTCGGCTTGAAACGACGCGGTCTCAAGGGNGGGCGTCGAACTGGCCGTGTCCGACGACCATGCCGGCCTGGTCGCGGCGATCGGCGAGGTGATCCCGGAAGCAACATGGCGGCCGTGGAGATTACCTCAGCAGCGGCGCCCGATCGGAAACCTTAGCACCTCCGCGCTTTGGCGTGGCTGCTTGAACTCTTCGACGGCAACCGCCTCAATTAGCAGATCCAAGGCTTCTCGGCCCCTTTGACTCATCGGGTCATCCCCACAAAGGTAGTCATACGCTCGATCTAAATGCCCTCGGGCGGCGGAAAAATCGCTTGTCATATCATAGAACCCTCTCCATCCGCCCGCATTGCCGTTTACGAGGTGAAGGTGGTGCAATCGTCAATATATACAGACAAATTTGAATTAAGTCGGTGATGATCATAGAGGTCGAGTCCCCGACCTGATAGCGCCATCGAGCCCGCCGACGACCACTCGCTGGCGCTCACGGGCGCGGCGCTGAGTAGTGAAGCGCCGTAAAATGTCGACACAGGCGTTGGTGAACTGGACCGAACGACGAGAACAGCCTATCCAGTGTGTTGTCGGCAGTTAGTTCGAAAGTCCTGCTACACCCGATCCGATGCCTCTCAACGCCGAGGCCGCACCTCCGTGCCGAAGCCGGCCTCCCCAATGGTGGGTCGAGCCTTCGCTTACCCCGTGCTTGCCTCACAGATCCGCGACCGAGAACCCAGCCTCATGCTCCCGCCCTGCCGGGGCCTAGGTCCATCAAGCATGAAAGGAACACGTCGGAACCTGGGACATCGCTTGCCCGGCCGGGCGGCGATAGCGTTGTCGGGGCAGGCGAGGAGCCGTAGCCGAGTGATGAGCGCACAGGAGAAGTTTGGCGTGAATGGGGCGATGATTGTCAAGCTTTGCTTTTCGTCAACCATCTGGCATGACCGATTGGCGACCATCTCCTCGTCCCGACCCTATATCACCCGTCGCCTGTCGCCGCCAGCGCGCAGTGACTTGTCAAGGATGGAGGCCCGCAGACCCCATCGCGCGGCGACTTGTCCTTGACGGTCACGAGCACGGCGGCAGGTTTGCTGTGGTCGGGGAGCCCTTCCTTGGGCGGAAGCCGACGACAGTGTTCGAGGGGAACTCGCCATGAGCCGGGTGCACAGAGATCGTCCGACGCTCTTGTATTTGCTGGATCCCAGCCGGCTCCGCCTCCGATTGCCTCGGTAGCTCGGCAGCCTGAGCGCGTCGGCGGCATCACGCCATTATCATCCGACGAATTGCATGCTCCATCGTCCTGGACGAGACCGGTTTGGCTAGCCAAAGGACGAAGGTCTGATTACCAGATGTGATCGGCATGGGGTCGCTTCCACCAACGACGATGATGGGCACCGTCATCAGGGTGGTACGTACGGCTTCGGGCTGTCCTGGCCCGAGGAAAGTCGCTTGATCGAAAATTAGGAGGTCGGCTGCCTTCCCGCTCTCGATCCAGTCGCAAAGACTTTCGAAGGTCGCGAAGCCGACAGGCTTATAACCTAGCGCGGCGATCTTATCGTTGTAGATCTCCAACGCTGCTGGATCGGACTCCACGACTGCAATGATTTCTCCATTGCCAAGTGATCCATCGTATGGACCGGAAGCGCTATCAGCTCTGACCTGCTCCTCAGCGCAGGCCGGTAAGTAGAGATCGAAGCGTGTACCTCGGCCAACAGCCGAGGTGACGTCAAGGCATCCTGCGAGCGCGCTCACATGGCGGTCCACCGCAGCAAGACCCAGTCCGGTCCCGCCGACGCGAGAGCGCGTGGTAAAAAAGGGCTCAAAGATGTGCGGAAGCACCGAACTTGCGATTCCTTGGCCATCGTCGCTGATGGAGAGGAGAACGTAATCTCCCGGTTTCAAGGTGCCCTTAGCCACGGGCTTCGTTTGACAGACGTGAGCGCGAGAAACGCTAATCTCGACACGGCCCTCATTCAAGAGAGCCTCCGACGCGTTCTTGCATAGATTCATAAGGATTTGCTGTATCTCGGTCGGGCTGCCCTCGATCACCGTTTGCCACTCGTTGATCTTGAAGTTCAACTGAACATCCGCACGAAGTGTAACCCGCAGCAATGGCGCGAGATCCATTACACTCTCCGAGACGTCGAAAGGCATCGTCACGCGCTTCCGGGTTCGGCTTAGTGACAAAATTTGATCAATAATCAGCTTGGCTCGGTTGCTGGCCAAGATAATTTGGCCGATGTGGCCCCGAATTCTCGAGGGGCGGCGCACAAGACCTTTAGCCATCTCTGCGTAGCCGACTATTGCTCCTAGAACATTATTGAATTCATGTGTAACGCCGCTTGCGATTGTGCCGACAGCCGTCAGCCTTTCCGCATGCTCCCATCGACTCTCAAAAAGGTTACGTTCCGTGTGTACACGTTGCATTTCAAGATGGTTGCCTAAACGCACAGTAGCGCTCGCCAGAACCAGGAGGTCGTCTGTGGAGGGTGGTGAGCGATCTCCTTCAAAAACAAGGATACAAACCGCAGCCTGCTGATCGGAGGCCCTGCACCCAACAATTTGACAAACACCGGTAGTGCCTACGGCAGTCCGAACGACTTCCGACGCCGGAACGACGCGAAACACTGGCTGTTCCGGGTGTACAAGTGAGACGACTTCATGGATTAGCGTGGCGTTCCAGACGCGCATGCGCTTGTTCGCGACAAAGTACTCGGTATTCCTGCTGATACTCGGATCCACCAGAGCAAGCGCGCATTGATCCGCATCGAAAACGCATTGAATGAGTCTAAGCGCTGCTTCGGTGGAGAAGCGCCGCGAAGCCTTCGTTGCTTGACTGTCGATGAAGCAAGCTTCGATCTCACTCATTGCCGCTTCAAGCTCTAACCGCCTTTCCAACCGGTTCGTCCGCACATGCAGCGTGGAGGCTCGAATGGTCGCAAACAAGCAGAGGCATATGGACACCAAGCCAAAGAAAAGTCGTGTACGCTGCGCTTGCGCGCTGGCGAAGCTGTAGGCTTTCAGATGTTCTCGCTCCAATTCGGCAGCCTTGGCGAACGTGTCGAAGGATGGGATCCGATTGACAGCGCGGTCCAACCTCAACATTGAGGACAGGATAGCGCGGCCCTCGCGGGCAACATCCTCCGTGACTTGGTCCTGGCTAGGAGGAAGTCGGCGGAGAGACTGATCGATTTGTAATGCGAGGCTGAATCCCGGTCTGGCCGAAAATTGAAGGATCAGATTGGAAAATTCAGGCCTGTTCGACAATCCCCCCCGAAGGCGATTAGCCGAGCGAGCAAAGCGTACGAGAGAGCTTTGCAGAAGCTCATTTTGCGCGGCCGAGGCCGAGATGGCAGCTTCTGTGTTTTCGAGGGAATTTTTGAGCTGTGCAACCAACCTGGAGTGCACCCCGGAGCTCTCATTGGGCGAAATCTCAACAAGGCGTTGGTAGTTTTGAAGGTTCCTTTTTAATGCTTGCCCGGTAGAAGCAACGGAACGGAAGTCCAATGCCATGTCGGCGCGGGCGACGTCTCGCTGGAGCAATGCGTAGTTGATCTGAATCGTCCGCAGTTCGCTTAGGACCGCCTCGTTGATCTGGGGGTCTTGCCACTGTATCGCGACCAAGAGCGCGACCGAGGCCACTAGGGCCATTACAGAAGCTTTGTCGGTACTGAGCCATTTTTCCCAAACGAACGGCGTTTGATCCGCGGTGCGTGCCTTGCGAAGGTCCGATTTGAATTCTAGCTCCCCATCGCGTCGGTGTGCGGCCGGATGCTGCTGGAACAGGAAAGCCAAGTGTACCTCTCCCCTCAAATAGGCGGTGTAGACGCCGTTGCACTCTGCCCCCATGGCCCGCTGACCTTCCATTGATTCGCGGGCGTTTCGACCTCGACGGCGAGGCGGCAGCACAAGGCGGGCAACTGATCGCAGTTTTCGGAACTGGTCTTCCGAGAGATCATCGAAGGGGCATACAAGCGCACGCCTGCAGCAGCCGAGGATGATACCGGCCGGTCAAACGCAACTGGCGAGGGCCGGATCTGCTGTTGGCTGGCAGCTAACACTGGCGGGGCGGCGGCCTCAACTCCGGCGTGCCTAGAGCCGGCTGCTGCGAAAGCGTCCGACACGCTTCCCTTGGGGTCATCCCGTCCAGCGGGCATCCTTGGATCGCTGAAAAAAGACGAGGCGGCTTGATGATCCTGCCCTCGCTGAAGCACCTCGCGAAACCCTTTTTCCAGTCGCAGAAGCTCCTCTGGACCGGTAGGCGGCTCGTCAGCTCGACCATCGAACAGTGGCCGGAGCGCCTCGGACACGTGCTGCTCAAAGCCCACTCGCCGGGCCTGGACCGCTTGCCCGTCTTCCAAGCCGGCGTCCTGCACCTGCGACAAAGCTGTTAAACGGGATGGATTACTATTTCGCCGGTTCATACTAGCCTCACATCAAACTGTATCGTCAAAGTCCTGCGCCAATTCACACAGCGGGTCATCGAGTTGAGATTCTGCGGAGAGCGCCTCCTCTGCTCCCGTCAAGGGCGCCGGCTCCGGGAGGGCGCCTGTCTGGCTTTCAAAGATGCGTTTCAGAATGCGATCCGAAAAATATCGCACCTTCCTCAATTTTAATGGTGGCAGACCTTTGATAAGAACAATCTCGTAGTCGTCATCGAGCAGCCGAACCTGTTCGGGACGCAATAGCGGTGCACCTTGATGTGAATTCTGAACGNGAGAACAATCTCGTAGTCGTCATCGAGCAGCCGAACCTGTTCGGGACGCAATAGCGGTGCACCTTGATGTGAATTCTGAACGTTCCAATCGAACGTTCGCGCCTGGCTGTAGGAAATCGATTTGGCTTGAAATGTGAATCCACCGATAGCTTTGGAAATGTAGTTCGGAGTCTCGTCATCTACCTCGATGTTCCTAGAAGCGCGCCGGCAGCCCGGGCGGGGGGCTTGGGGTTAGACTGCCAGCGCACGCCACTCATAAAGAGCGGCCTCTTTTCGCGGTTCGGACACCCATAGTCAACCCGGCAACGTCTGGATGCCCGCTGTGCTTTTTGCAGAGCGGCGATGCGGGAATATCGGCCGATCCTGTCTAGGATGGTGTGGCCACTCTCGTCGGCCGAGTTGATGCTCCAGCCAGTATCGCCTTGCCGACCAGCATGAGTTCGCCGTTAGCAATCCATCGTTGCGAGCCGAGACCGAGGTAAAAAGCGCGTCTTATCGACTATGTAGCTGACGCTCCCGCTGACGCCTTCGAGCGCGCACGCTATGCCCCGTTCGCACCCTCTTGTGAATAGTACTGCCCCATGCACCTGAAACCGCCTCCTGGGACCAGGCTTGCTCAAGCCCTTGATTCACACGATTGATCCGACGCCAAGGGAAGCGGTTTCGAGGTGCCGCAGCGCGTACATGATGATGACCGCCGCGGGGGCCTCGCGGACTTCGAGAACCTTTTCACCGGTTGAGATGTGTTCGAGCCCGGTTGCTGACATACTGGCTCTTGCGGATGCTGATCGACTTCAGTGCTCGTCGCGATGCCGCAAGCGATTTTTTGCGGCAAATGAGCTTTCCGAAAAGTTTGCGACAGAACCCGCCGACGCCGCTCTCATCGAAGCGGATGAGGCTCAGCGGCCTCCCCTGTCCGACAATTTGCGTCGGTTTGGCGATTTGACGACACAGGCTTGTTGGTCGGGCTTGTCACGTTGTCTGAAATTGGCCGGCCGAGGGCTGCTGCTGCTGAATCGTGCGGGCGTTCCAGTCACGGCCTTCCATTCGGCGATGGCTTGCAAGCGATGAACATGTATGGCGAGTGCAGAACGTTTGGGGCGGGGGACGAAGAGGTTGCGGACGGCTGACAAGGTCGAGACGAAGCGTTGCAGGCCTCCCGGCGATCGGACCCCTGCATCATCCGCTCCCGTTTTCGCGGCGCTGGGAATTCTCCGCTCTGTTGTTCAACCCCTTGTGCGACCGGTGCTCGACGTCCGGCATCATCTGTCGCTTTGCCGCTCCATACGAGCGAAGCTAGTCGGTGATCATGCGCTTCGGCGCGAGCCCCTGCTTCTTCCACAGCGCGTCAGCAAGCGCAACCTCTCGCAGGGTGCGCTCTCAGAGTTCGTTCCTGCGCAGCGGCGTTGTTATCTCGATACTGGATAAGCGTCTACGAACCTACGCGCCGCATAACGAGCTTTGTTGCGCTGGTCGGTTCCGAAGGGTGGCTCTATGCATCGCAGTGGCGGACGCGAAATCCTCACCATCCTTCTGCATCGCCCTATTTGGCTTGCCGAAAACCCAATTTGGCCGGCACGCTGCCGCTGAATACGATGATCATCTCGCATTCTTGCTATGGAGGCTGTCGTCCTCCTGGGCACGCGGCTGACGGCGACGAAAGCGGGTCTTTTCATGCAACACCCCTTTTGGCAGGCAAGCTGGTGGACCTCGGGATGTCGGGGGCGAATATAGCGAAGACTCCCGCCGCTCGCTGATGCATTCTGGACGCAACCGCATCGAGCCGATGTGTTCGAGACGCTTCGCGGCTGCAGTCGCCGAACGATGGCGTGGTTATGCGACCTGTTCGGCATGGCTACCCCCGTCCAGTCAGGCGTTCACGAAGGTGTTTGTCGAGAGTTCGTGGAGAAAGTCCGCCACTTATCGTTGGCGAGGGCTTTGCTCCGGAGTGGCGATCGGTGCGCTGATCGACAGGCAGGCTCTGGCCAAAATCGAATCCCATATCGCCAATACCGTCGCGAAAGGCCGCAGAATTCGATGCGGGGGCAAACGCATCGCGCGAATGGCACGTCGAACTATCGGTCCTGTCTCCAGCGAGATGACCATCGCGCAAGAAAGAGACATTCGGGCGGCTGGCGCCTGTGATTGCTTCGATGCGGATAGGTCGTGCATGAGGCCAACGACACGATCTAAGGCCTTCCCCCACATTTGTGCCTCAAACGGAAGCGTGTTTTGCGTGTGGCCGAGGCCTTGGAATATGGCATAGTGGTATGAACACGGGACGCATGTCGTCCGAAGCCGCGCCTTTCGGCCGAGTGAAGCAGTCCGGCATCGGGCGGGAGGGTTCCCGCCATTGCCTCGAGGACTACCTCGAAATGAAATACCTCTGCACGGGCGGCATCTGAAGCATGGGCTTGCAGGGGCTCGCAGACCGGTAAACCAGCGAGCCATCTCCAAATATGTGAATTGTGGATTGCTCCTCGACGGGAGCTGAGGGGCGGCTCCGCAAGCCTTACGACGCTCTTTGCGAGCCGTAGCTGCCGAGCTGGCAAAAGGCCGGGCTACGTCGCGCCAGCGCAATCGGCGCGCAGAAAATTAGGCCTACCCGCTCCGGGACCGCGGACCTCGTCAGCTTCTCGTAAGTATGCCCGAGTAGGTTGCTCAGCTGATCTGTGGACGTGAGGCTAGCGTGAACCGGCACAAATTTGACCTATCCAATGTAACAGGTTGGCGGCAGGTGCAGCCCCCGGCATCTCAAGAGCAAGCGGCACAGGCCGGGCAAGAGGGCTTTGAGCAGCGCTCGGGCGAGGCGCGCCAAGCCGCTGCCCAAATTCCCGCCCCCGGCGTTCCGGCTCTGCCAGACCCGTTCCATCCTCATCCGTCTCAGGGAGACCTGAGCCTCATCGAAGGCGCGGCCCCATGGGAAGCGCAGCCCATGATGCAAGGGAGCGGACAAGAACACGCCGCGGCGCCGTACGCCGGAGGCAGTGGGTCGATGCTNGCGCAGCCCATGATGCAAGGGAGCGGACAAGAACACGCCGCGGCGCCGTACGCCGGAGGCAGTGGGTCGATGCTAGGTGCCTCGGTGCTGCAGCCGGGTCACTCAACGGCGCGCCATCATCATGCGCCGGATTCGTCAGTGGGTGATCTGAATCCTTCCGCACCGTTCGAGTTGCGTGACCATGCTCGTTCCCCCGTGCCGGCGGCGGTGCAGCCAGATCCTCCAGTAGTGGTCTCCGACGGTCGCGGCTGCAAGCGTCCTCTTTATTCCAACGATGCGACCGTTGTCGAAGGGCTGAGGTCACTCTACGCGGGTAAGGCCAAGGAGGAAACGGTCAAGCGCCATGTAAATTCTCTTTACGGCTTTGGTCGTTGGCTCTTTAAAAATAACAAGCCGGGATTTGCTGCTCGGCTTCACGAGGAGTCGCTGGATGAAGATCTCAAGGAGTACGAGAGCAGTGGTGGCTCCTCGACTGTGGCTGTGGCAATGCGTCGTCTCAGAGAGTCGGCGGGCGGAGTGCCAATGGTGGGCCGCGCTGTCCTGAATCCCGACCCTGCCGACGCCGTGCTCATCAAAGAGTACAAAGCGGCTCTCATCAAAGAGTACAAGGGAGCGCCTGCGACCGGGCCGAATCGCCAAACCATTCACGACTATGGAGCTACTCTTAGACGTTTCAGTGAATACCTGGTTGAAAACAACAAGCCGGGGATTGCGGCTCGGCTTCACGAGGAGTCGCTGGATGAAGATGCCAAGCGCTATAAGGACTCCAGTGGTGACCGGAGGATCATTGCACTAGCTCAACTCCGGAAGTTCCTGCCGTCCGCCGCACTCGGGCGCGAAATTGCCCTTGCTGCTCGTCCGGAAGACGCAGTCGGCATGGAGGCTCGTGCCATTGGGNCGGGCGCGAAATTGCCCTTGCTGCTCGTCCGGAAGACGCAGTCGGCATGGAGGCTCGTGCCATTGGGGACGCCGCTGCGCAGCACCGCGGGCCGCAGAAGGCATTGGGTCGGCCAGAGAAGCTCCCTGGGGAAGCTAATGAAGACGCCGCTGTTCTGCCATCGTCTTTCGTACCAACTGGGCACCATCACCAAGCCTCGGATCCCGCAGAGTCCTTTCGTCCCCTGATCTGGCGCGACGGCGACCAGCGCGCGCCGGACGAGCGGATCGCTGCACAGGACAGGAGCAACCTGCTACCAAGCGAGGAGGTGCCACTGAGGCCACCGGAATTCGCTCCGCCCAGCTTGCGGGCGGGGAATTCCGCCTCGCCAGAGCTCTTTCCTGAGGGGATGTCCCCCGCGGTCGAAGGGTTTTTTGGTGTTTTCGGCGACCCCAGCGGGCGGGTGCTCGGCGCATTGCAATTGCTAGGCGACGAACATATCCACAGGGATTACCAGCTCCTGGAGCAGGAGTTGCAGGGGAACAATCCAGAACTCGCCGCCCGGACGCGGTTCGTGGATCCCCTCGTAGCCAATTATCATCTGCGCTTGGGCTCCGAGAGCGACAAGCTAAGCGCATTCCAGCGCATCGTCCATAATCAGAACGGTAACGACACAGCCGACTTCCTGTTCGTGCCAGTGAGCGATGGCGGTAAGACTCTTGCGGAGCGCGGCAAACATTGGTCGCTGCTGTTCGTTGATCGCAGCGACCGGGAACGGCCGGTTGCCTATCATTATGACTCCGTCAGCGGATGGCATGACAAGCTTGCAAAACACCTCGCAGAAAGGCTGGGCGCCAGCCTGGAGACCCGCGTGGACTTACCCCGCATCGCCCAGCAGAGCAACGAGTGGGATTGCGGAGTCTACGTGGTGGACGGCACGCGGGCGCTGGTTGGGCGATTGCAAAGATGGCAGCCAGACCTGGCAGACCTGCCAGACCTGAACCTCAACAACCTCGTCGTCAATCGGCAGGCACTACAAACCCGACTCATGGGTGACGATACATCTGGAACGGCAAATTATCTCACGAACTTTGAACTCATGGACCGACAGGCGCGAGACGCGGTTAAGGAAAGCCCCGTTGGGACGTTTCACCAGCGGATCAAGCGGCTCGGCCAGTCAGCGCGAGCGTTACACGACAGAGCCCTGGCTCCAGTCGCGCCGGACCAAGGCAACCCAGACTCGGTGTTCGTACGGGACGTTGTTCCCGGGGAAACACGCCATCATCATGCGCCGGATTCGTCAGTGGTTGATCTGAATCCCCCCGCACCGTTCGAGTTGCGTGACCATGCTCGTTCTATGCCGGCGGCGGTGCAGCCAGATCCTCCAGTAGTGGTCTCCGGTCGCGACAAGCGTCCTCTTTATTCCAACGATGCGACCGTTGTCGAAGGGCTGCGGTCAGCACTCTATGCCGGTAAGATCGGGGAGCGCACGGTCACGGACCATGTAAACTCTCTTCTCGGCTTTGGTCGTTGGCTCTTTGATAATAACAAGCCGGGATTTGCTGCTCGGCTTGACGATCCGTTGCTGGATCAGGATCTCAAGGAGTACCAGCGCGAGAGTGGCTCCTCGAACGTGGCTAGAGCACTGGGTCGTCTCAAAGAGTCGGCGGGCGGAGCGCCAATGGTGGGCCGCGCTGCCCTGAATCCCGACCCTGTCGACGCCGAGCTCATCAGAGATTACAAAGCGGCTCTCATCAAAAAGTACGAGGCAGAGCCTGCGACCGGGCCGAATCCCAAAACCACTCAGGACTATGCGGCTACTCTTAGACGTTTCAGTCAATACCTGCATGAAAACAACAGGCCGGGGATTGCGGCTCGGCTTTACGAGGGGTCGCTGGATGAAGATGCCAGGCGTTATTTGGACTCCAGTGGTAACCGGTGGATCAGTGCACTAGCTCATCTCCGGAAGTTCCCGCCGTACGCCGCACTCGGGCGCGAAATTGCCCTTGCTGCTCGTCCGGAAGACGCAGTCGGCATGGAGGCTCGTGCCATTGGGGACGCCGCTGNCCCTTGCTGCTCGTCCGGAAGACGCAGTCGGCATGGAGGCTCGTGCCATTGGGGACGCCGCTGCGCAGCACAGCGGGCCGCAGAAGGCATTGGGTCGGCCAGAGAAGCTCCCTGGGAAAGCTAAGCAGCTGAGCGAGATCGGCAATTCAGGCGCTCGCGTGCTGATGCAGGCCCCCACCCATCAAGTGGGTGCATTGCCATGGGAGGCGCAGCCCATGATGCTGGGGGACGAGCACCTGGCACCGCATACCGGAGGCAGTGGGTCGATGCTGGGTGCCTCGGTGCTGCAGCCGGGTCACTCAAGGGCGCGCCATCATGATGCGCCGGATTCGTCAGTGGTTGATCTGAATCCCCCCTCACCGTTCGAGTTGCGTGACCATGCTCGTTCTGTGCCGGCGGCGCCTGCCGGGCCAGCGTTCGCCAGGGCTGANCTCACCGTTCGAGTTGCGTGACCATGCTCGTTCTGTGCCGGCGGCGCCTGCCGGGCCAGCGTTCGCCAGGGCTGAGGAGACGCCCTCCGCGGTTGGCGAGGCCGCGGTGGCCGAAAGGTGGGCTCGGTTGCAAAAGCAAATGGACGAACCAGTGCATGATCCCGGCCCTCAAGTGGATACATCGCCATGGGAGGCGCAACTCATGGTGCAAGGGAGCGGACAAGAACACGCCGCGGCGCCCTACGCCGGAGACAGTGGGTCGAGGCTAGGTGCCTCGGTGCTGCAGCCGGGTCACTCAACGGCGCGCCATCATGATGCGCCGGATTCGTCAGTGGTTGATCTGAATCCCCCCGCACCGTCCGAGTTGCGTGACCATGCTCGTTCTGTGCCGCCGGCGGTGCAGCCAGATCCTCCAATAGGGGTCTCCGGTCGCGACAAGGGTCCTCTCTATTCCAACGATGCGACCATTGTCGAAGGGCTGAGGTCAGCATTGGAGAGCACGGTCAAGCGCCATGTAAATTCTCTTCTCGGCTTTGGTCGTTGGCTCTTTGATAATAACAGGCCGGGCTTTGCTGCTCGGCTTCACGAGGAGTCGCTGGATCCGGATCTCAAGGAGTACGAGAGCAAGAGTGGCTCCTCGGACGTGGCTAGAGCAGTGGGTCATCTCAAGACGTGGGCGGGCGGAGCGCCAGTGCTGGACCGCGCCGCTGTCCTGAATAATCCCGACCCTGCCGACGCCGCGCTCATCAGAGATTACACAGCGGCTCCCATCAAAGAGTACAAGGCAGCGCCGACCGGGCCGAATCCCGCTACCATTCAGACCTATGGATCTGCTCCTAGACGTTTCAGTGAATACCTGGTTGAAAACAAAAAGCCGGGGATTGCGGCTCGGCTTCACGAGGGGTCGCTGGATGAAGATGCCAAGCGCTATAACAACTCCGGTGGGATCAGTGCACTAGCTCATCTCCGGAAGTCCGAACTCGGGCGCGAGCTCCCTGGGAAAGCTAATGAAGACGACGCTGTTCTGCCATTGTCTTTCGTGCCAACTGGGCCCCATCACCAAGCCTCGGATCCCGCAGGGTCCTTTCGTCCCCTGATCTGGCGCGACGGCGACCAGCGCGCGCCGGACGAGCGGGTCGCTGCACAGGACAGGAGCAACCAGCTACCAAGCGAGGAGGTCCTCATCAACCGTGAGCATGATACAGCGGAGTTGAGACCAGCGAAGAGGCAAAGGCCCCTGAACAGTCGTCTGCAGGACGTTGCCACTGAGCCGCAGCTGAGCGAGATCGGCAATTCAGGCGCTCGCGTGCTGATGCAGGCCCCCACCCATCAAGTGGGTGCATTGCCATGGGAGGCGCAGCCCATGATGCNGGCGCTCGCGTGCTGATGCAGGCCCCCACCCATCAAGTGGGTGCATTGCCATGGGAGGCGCAGCCCATGATGCAAGGGAGCGGACAAGAACACGCCGCGGCGCCGTATGCCGGAGGCAGTGGGTCGATGCTGGGTGCCTCGGTGCTGCAGCCGGGTCACTCAACGGCGCGCCATCATCATGCGCCGGATTCGTCAGTGGTTGATCTGAATCCCCCCGCACCGTCCGAGTTGCGTGACCATGCTCGTTCTGTGNATGCGCCGGATTCGTCAGTGGTTGATCTGAATCCCCCCGCACCGTCCGAGTTGCGTGACCATGCTCGTTCTGTGCCGGCGGCGGTGCAGCCAGATCCTCCAATAGGGGTCTCCGGTCGCGACAAGGGTCCCCTCTATTCCAACGATGCGACCGTTGTCGAAGGGCTGAGGTCAGCTTACGCGGGTAAGGTCAAGGAGAGCACGGTCAAGCGCCATGTAAATTCTCTTCTCGGCTTTGGTCGTTGGCTCTTTGACAATAACAGGCCGGGATTTGCTGCTCGGCTTGACGAATCGTCGCTGGATCAGGATCGCAAGGAGTACGAGAGCAGGGGTGGCCCCTCGGAGTACGAGAGCAGGGGTGGCCCCTCGATCGTGGCTAGAGCACTGGGTCGTCTCAAGACGTTGGCGGGCGGAGCGCCAGTGGTCGACCGCCCTGTCCGGAATCCCTACCCTGCCGACGCCGCGCTCATCAGAGATTACACAGCGGCTCTCATCAAAGAGTACAAAGAAGCGCCTGCGACCGGGCCGAATCGCGGTACCATTCAGGTCTATGGATCTACTCTTATACGTTTCAGTGAATACCTGCATGAAAACAAAAAGCCGGGGATTGCGGATCGGCTTCACGAGGGGTCGCTGGATGAAGATGCCAAGCGCTATGTGAACTCCGGTGGTAACCGGAGGATCAGTGCACTAGCTCATCTCCGGAAGTTCGCACCCGGGCGCGAAATTGCCCTTGCTGCTCGTCCGGAAGACGCAGTCGGCATGGAGGCTCGTGCCATTGGGGACGCCGCTGNAAATTGCCCTTGCTGCTCGTCCGGAAGACGCAGTCGGCATGGAGGCTCGTGCCATTGGGGACGCCGCTGCGCAGCGCAGCGGGACGCAGGAGGCATTGGGTCGGCCAGAGAGGCCCCCTGGGAAAGCTAAAGACGGGCGGGTGCTCGGCGCATTGGAATGGCTAGGCGACGAACATATCCAGAGGGATTACCAACTCCTGGAGCAGGAGTTGCAGGGGAACAATCCAGATCTCGCCGCCCGGACGCGGTTCGTGGATCCCCTCGTAGCCAATTATCATCTGCGCTTGGGCTCCGAGAGCGACAAGCTAAGCGCATTCCAGCGCATCGTCCATCAGAACGGTAACGACACAGCCGACTTCCTGTTCGTGCCAGTGAGCGATGGCGGTAAGACTCTTGCGGAGCNATCAGAACGGTAACGACACAGCCGACTTCCTGTTCGTGCCAGTGAGCGATGGCGGTAAGACTCTTGCGGAGCGCGGCACCCATTGGTCGCTGCTGTTCGTTGATCGCAGCGACCGGGAACGGCCGGTTGCCTATCATTATGACTCCTACAACGGATGCAATGACACGCTTGCAAAAGAGCTCGCAGAAAATCTGGGCGCCAGCCTGGAGACCCGCGTGGGCGTATCCCGCATCGCCCAGCAGAGCAACGTGGTGGATTGCGGAGTCTACGTGGTGGACGGCACGCGGGCGCTGGTTGGGCGATTGCAATCGCAGCCAGATAACCTGAACCTCAACAACCTCGTCGTCAATCGGCAGGCACTACAAACCCGCCTCAGGGGTGACAATACATTCGGAACGGCAAATAATCTTACGAACTTTGAACTCATGGACCGACAGGCCCGAGACGCGGTTAAGGAAAGCCCCGTTGGGACGTTTCACCAGCAGATCAAGCGGCTCGGCCAGTCAGCGCCAGACGTTGCTCCCGGGGACCCATTTAAATTTCAAAGTCTTGAGAGCAAGGGGGACGCCGCTGCGCAGCGCAGCGGGCCGCAGGAGGAATACAGTTGGCCAGAGTATCTCCCCCCTGGGAAAGCTAATGAAGACGACGCTGTTCTGGCATCGTCTTTCGTGCCAACTGGGCCCCATCACCAAGCCTCGGATCCCGCAGGGTCCTTTCGTCCCCTGAGCTGGCGCGACGGCGACCAGCGCGCGCCGGACGAGCGGATCGCTGCACAGGACAGGAGCAACCAGCTACCAAGCGAGGAGGTCCTCATCAACCGTGAGCATGATACAGCGGAGTTGAGACCAGCGAAGAGGCAAAGGACCCCGAACAGTCGTCTGCAGGACGTTGCCACTGAGCCGCAGCTGAGCGAGATCGGCAATTCAGGCGCTCGCGTGCTGATGCAGGCCCCCACCCATCAACTGGGTGCATTGCCATGGGAGGCGCAGCCCATGATGCAAGGGAGCGGACAAGAACACGCCGCGGCGCCGTACGCCGGAGGCAGTGGGTCGATGCTGGGTGCCTCGGTGCTGCAGCCGGGTCACTCAACGGCGCGCCATCATNCGGATTCGTCAGTGGTTGATCTGAATCCCCCCGCACCGTCCGAGTTGCGTGACCATGCTCGTTCTGTGCCGGCGGCGGTGCAGCCAGATCGCCCAAAAGTGGTCTCCGGTCCCGACAAGGGTCCTCTTTATTCCAACGATGCGACCCTTGTCGAAGGGCTGAGGTCAGCACTCTATGCCGGTAATGTCGGGGAGATCACGGTCAAGCGCCATGTAGATATTCTTTTCGGCTTTGGTCATTGGCTCGTTGAAAATAACAAGCCGGGGATTGCGGATCGGCTTCACGATTCGTCGCTGGATCGGGATCGCAAGGAGTACGAGATCTGGGGTGGCGGCCCCTCGGCCGTGGCTGGGTCACTGGGTCGTCTCAAGACGTGGGCGGGCGGAGCGCCAGTGGTGGGCCGCCCTGCCCTGAATCCCCACCCTGCCGACGCCGTGCTCATCAGAGAGTACACAGCGGCTCTCATCAAAGCGTACGAGGCAGCGCCGACCGGGCCGAAACCCCGTACCGTTGAGGTCTATGGGTCTGCTCTTAGACGTTTCAGTCAATGCCTGGTTGAAAACAAAAAGCCGGGGATTGCGGATCGGCTTCACGAGGGGTCGCTGGATGAAGATGCCAAGCGCTATATGAAAACCGCTGACATCAGTGCACTAACTCATGTCCGGAAGTTCGCACTCGGGCGCGAAATTGCCCTTGCTGCTCGTCCGGAAGACGCAGTCGGCATGGAGGCTCGTGCCATTGGGGACGCCGCTGNGAAATTGCCCTTGCTGCTCGTCCGGAAGACGCAGTCGGCATGGAGGCTCGTGCCATTGGGGACGCCGCTGCGCAGACGGCGGCACAAGCTCATGGCCACGCAGGAGAGCAGGGACCCATCTCTCGAGCTCAACAAGTCGCGCCAGCGCCGTTTGAACGGCACTTGGGCAAGAAGCGTGAGGCCCAGGACGGACTGACGAGTACACTTGACAGGAGCAACCTCGTGAACAGCGGGGGCGTCATCATAAACAATGAACATTACACAGCGCTGTTGAGACCGGCGAAGAGGCAGAGGACTGATAATCCGCAAAGCCGCGCCATGGGGCGGCAACTGAGCGAAGCAACCACGACGTCCATCAGCCAAGCCTCCGATCAAGCCCGAGCGGACCTAATGGCTTCCTTCAGAAGCAGGGAGCGCTCCGACGCGGGGCGTTGAGCTCCATGGCTGGGGTCAAGCAGAACAGCTCTCTTGACGACAGAGGGGCTGATGCGATCTCCGGACCGGTAGCTCTCGCTGTAATTGATCAGGCTGGTACTGTTGGAAGGCTTGATCAGCCTCGTCACCCCAATCTCCAGCATAGCTCACTGTCACGCGGCCAACGTGCCTCCGTAGCTAACATCCACGTCAGCGTTGAAGAAGTACCCTGCGCCACGGGATGTTTTGACCAGGCGAGGGTTGGCCGCATCAGCCTCCAGCNAACGTGCCTCCGTAGCTAACATCCACGTCAGCGTTGAAGAAGTACCCTGCGCCACGGGATGTTTTGACCAGGCGAGGGTTGGCCGCATCAGCCTCCAGCTTTCGGCGCAAGCGCATGATTAGGACATCGATACTTCGATCGTACACCTCTTCTCCACGCACACGGCTCGCGAGCAAAAGCCGTTCTCTGGATAGCACGTTGCGGGGGTTCTCCAGAAATGCGATCAAGAGATTGAACTCACATGCGGTAAGCTTGACCTCGCCACGCTCCGCACAGATCAGTCGCCGCTGCTTCACGCTGAGCTTCCAGGCCCCAAAGCGAAATGAGCGCTGCTCTCTGGTTCGCGGACTAGAAATGCGCTGGCGTAGCGCTACTCGAATGCGGGCCA